>NZ_CP123229.1:2462500-2800278 GCF_029855125.1 Methylocapsa sp. D3K7 | reverse complement strand
GACGCTTCCATCAAAAAAGTCATCCAGCTGGCGCGGCAGGGCCAAACCCACATCGATTTCGAGACATTTACGACCGATTGGGATTCGGAAGCCTATCTCACCGTCTCCGGCCAGAACTCCAATAATTCGGTGCGCGTCACCGACGCATTTTTGCGCGCGGTCGAGCAAGACAGCGAGTGGAGCTTGACCCGGCGGCTCGATGGCAAGCCGCATAAGGCGATGAAGGCGCGCGAGTTGTGGGACAAGATCGGCCGCGCCGCCTGGGCCTCCGCCGACCCCGGCCTGCAATATCACACGACCATCAATGATTGGCACACCTGCCCGGCGGCGGGACCGATCACCGCGTCCAATCCGTGCTCGGAATATATGTTCTTGGACGACACGGCCTGCAATCTTGCTTCGCTCAATCTGCTTCAGTTCCGCGATCCGGCGTCCTGTGACTTCGACATCGAATCTTATGAGCATGCCGTGCGGCTGTGGACGATCGTGCTCGAAATCTCGGTCATGATGGCGCAATTTCCGTCAAAGGAAATCGCACGGCTTTCTTACGAGTACCGCACGCTCGGCCTTGGCTATGCCAACATCGGCGGCCTTCTGATGTCGTCTGGCATTCCTTACGATAGCGACGAGGGCCGGGCGATTTGCGGCGCTCTTTCCGCGATCATGACAGGCGTTTCCTACGCCACGTCGGCGGAGATGGCGGGCGAGCTTGGCGCCTTTGATGGCTATGCGCAAAACGCATCTGCAATGCTGCGGGTGATGCGCAACCACGCGCGGGCGGCGCGCGGCGAGGCTGCTGGCTACGAGGCTTTGTCGATCGCCCCCGTCCCGCTCGACCATGCCGCGCTCAAAGACAAGGCACTCGGCGAACATGCCAGAGCCGCGTGGGATCGCGCGGTTCGCCAGGGCGAGCAACACGGCTATCGCAATGCGCAGGTGAGCGTCGTCGCGCCGACCGGCACCATCGGCCTCGTGATGGATTGCGATACCACCGGCATCGAGCCGGATTTCGCCCTCGTCAAATTCAAGAAGCTCGCGGGCGGCGGCTATTTCAAGATCATCAACCGCGCTGTGCCGGAAGGCTTGCGCACCCTCGGCTATGTGGCGCCCGAGATCGCCGAAATGGAGATCTACGCCACGGGACATGGCTCGTTGCACAATGCCCCAGGGATCAATCATGCGAGCTTGCGGGCGAAGAACTTTCCGCAAGCCAAGCTCGACGAGATCGAGGCGTTGCTCGGCGCCGCGTTCGACATCAAATTTGTCTTCAACAAATGGACGCTCGGCGCGGAGTTCTGCACGAATGTTCTGAAGATTCCGGCGGAAAAACTCGAGGATCAAAATTTCGATGTCTTGAGCTTTTTGGGATATTCCCGCGCCGAGATCGACGCCGCGAATATTTATGTCTGCGGCGCCATGACGCTCGAAGGCGCGCCGCATCTCAAGCCCGAACATTACGCCGTCTTCGATTGCGCGAGCCCGTGCGGGCGCACCGGCAAGCGCTTCCTTGGCGCTGAGAGCCACATCCGCATGATGGCGGCGGCGCAGCCGTTCATCTCGGGGGCGATCTCGAAGACGATCAACATGCCGAACGAAGCGGGCATCGAGGATTGCAAGGAGGCTTATATGCTCTCCTGGCGGCTTGGCCTCAAAGCCAATGCGCTGTACCGCGACGGCTCGAAACTGTCACAGCCGTTGAACAGCCAGCTGATCGCCGACGACGATGACGAGGCGGAGGACGCGGTCGAGGCGCTGATCGCTTCGAACGCGCCGGCCCGCACGGCCGCGGTCGCGGAGCGCATCGTCGAGAAAATTGTCGAGCGGATCGAGCATGTGCGCGACCGCGAGCGCCTGCCCGACCGGCGCAAGGGCTATACGCAGAAGGCCGTGGTCGGCGGCCATAAAGTTTATCTGCGCACCGGCGAATATGCGGATGGGCGGATCGGCGAAATCTTTATCGACATGCATAAGGAAGGCGCCGCCTTCCGCTCGCTGATGAACAATTTTGCCATCGCGATTTCGGTCGGCCTGCAATATGGCGTGCCACTCGAAGAATATGTCGATGCCTTCACCTTTACGAGATTCGAACCGGCGGGGCTCGTGCAAGGCAATGACACGATCAAGAATGCGACCTCGATCCTCGATTATATTTTCCGCGAACTGGCGATCTCGTATCTCGGCCGCAACGATCTCGCCCATATCGATCCCGCCGACATCGGCCATGACGTGCTCGGCAAGGGCGAGGAGCAAGGGCGTCCGCCGCAAGGCGCGGGGACGAAATTCGTGTCGCGCGGTTTTGTAAGATCGAAGGCGGAGAAATTGATGCTGGTGCAAGGCGGCGCGCAGGCCGCCACTGCGCTGAAAGGCGATCTTGCAAGCGAGGTCGAAGCGGAACTCGGCGGGCTCGAGTGGACAACTCCGGCCGAGCGCGCCGCCGTCAGCGAAAAGCGCACGCAAGCGCGGCTCAAAGGCTATACGGGCGAAGCCTGCGGCGAGTGCGGAAATTTCACCCTCGTTCGCAACGGAACCTGCTTGAAGTGCGACACCTGCGGCGGCACGACGGGCTGCAGCTAATGTCTCAAACATCAATTCTGTAAGGAAATCCCCGCCAATCGGACAAAAGTGTTTCACGTGAAACGTTTTGGTACGATTGGCGGGCGGAAATTTGGTGAGGCCGCGTACATCCGTGGGCTTGAAACGAGTGAGATTGCGCGGGGATTTGGTGCGTTTGGCTGTTTGCAGGAGTTCGAAAGGGAGGATGACACGGAACTCGACAGGCTCGAATGTCTGACACAGCCAAGATATTTTTCTAGAAGCTTAGCTCGCCCTACACATTTTGACTTGAAACTACACTTATAATTGAGTATATACCCATAGATGCGTAATACTTTGGACAATCCCCCGCCAGCAGCCACGCTCCTCTTCGAGGCTCTCAAAGAGGTAGAGCAGACGCTTGGCCTGCCTTTGTACTTGACCTTACTGGCCATCGCTCAGGAGCCAGGACTTTCGATCAATGAGCTAGCCGAGCGCATCGACGTGCCCCAGCAAACCGCCAGCCGTTACGTGGCCAGCCTGCAAGGCCGATACGATTCTCCCGGGCGCGAGATTGGACCGGTGCCGCTAGTCAGAATGGACATCAGCCAAGCCGATCCGCGTAGCCGCTCGCTGCATCTCACTCCCGTAGGCTCGAAGCGCCTTGATCGCCTTCTAAAATTGCTGAAATCGTCTCGATAACAGGATCGACCATGAGTGCCAATCCCCACAGCGCGGCAGCGAAACTGACGGGACTCGAATTGGAGAATGGCTGGCGAGTTTACAAAGCCGCACAAGCCAGTCCGAGTGCAACGGGGGGACACTTTTCACACAGTTACGTCGTTGAGAACGGTTCGCGCAAAGGGTTCCTCAAAGCCTTCGATTTCTCAGAGGCGTTTGGCCATGGCGCCGACACACCCCGACGCCTTCAGCAAATGACATCATCATTCAATCACGAAAGGGACATACTTTTTCATTGCAAAGATCGCCGCCTCTCAAAGGTGGTAATAGCGATTGAGCACGGCAGCGTTCAGGTTCCTGACTTCTCGTCAATCGAAGGCGAGGTGCAATATCTGATCTTCGAACTCGCAGACGGCGACATCCGTGGCCAGGTTGACGCCAGCAAACGCTTCGACAACCTATGGTGCCTCCGTGCCTTGAATGATGTTTGTCTCGGCCTCTGGCAGGTCCATCGCGAAATGATCGCGCATCAGGACCTAAAGCCATCGAATGTTCTGCTGTATCGCAAGTCAAACGAGTTCCGGCTTGCCGACTTTGGTTGCTGCTCTCGCCGCGGTGTGTTGGCCCCCCGTGACGAACTTAGCTTTCCGGGTGATTGGACCTACGCGCCACCCGAGTTAATTTACGGCTATACGCATCCAGATTTCTTCGCCCGCCGCGTAGGTTGCGACCTTTATATGCTCGGTAATATTGCTGCCTTTCTCTTCTGCGGCGTGAACATAACAACGCAAGTACTCACATGCCTACCACCGAATACCCATCCGAACGCGTGGACCGGCACATATGAGGACGTTAAACCTTATCTATGCCACGCTTTCACGGAGGTGCTCGAAAAAATCACGCCGCAGATCGATGAGCACATTTGCCCTGATGTCGTCCGCCTCATACGCGAACTATGCAATCCAGATGTGACGCGACGCGGTCATCCCCGTGGGGTTGGGAAACAAAGTCAATTTTCTCTCGAACGCTACGTCTCGGAACTCGGGCCTATCGTGAAGAGGGCTGAATTGGCGACCCGCTTGCGGCGAGCGGCTAATGCTTAATCCGACATCCAAAAAACGACAACTCATTCCCCAATGGCGTCGATTCGAATTAGCAATCACGTCAAACGAACTTGCTTCCCCCGGCCAGCGTAAGACGGTCGTTACTTCGACACCAATGCTGCCAGAACTTGTAAAGCGGATCGAACGCCTCCACCTAAATCCAGATTTGATAGCGGCCGCAGAGGTAGTCGAGAGCTCAATTATCTCTGGCCACGAACGGGAGGCTATTAGGGCTGCGCGCGTTGTTATGCAATCGGATAACGCAGTTCCGATGGTGCGAGCCATGGCTGCCACCCTCCTCAGAAGAAACGGGCGCGAGGATGTCTTACAAACCGCTTTCCACACATCAGATGCGACGACGTCACACCACTGGCGTACACGTACCCGCCTAAATCCCACGGATGCGGTGGCATGGGTGGAACTGGCCCGAGTCCAGGCTTGTAAGGGCCACGTAGACCATGCCAAGCGGTCGATGAAGATTGCTCTTCAACTCGCACCCACAAATCGACATGTGCTACGTTCGGCTACACGCCTCTACTTCCAATTTGGTGACCCGGAGACGGCTCACGACCTTGTGAAACGTAATCCTGCAACCCCAAGCGATCCGTGGTTGATGTCGGCCGAAGTTGCTCTTTCGGAATTTTCGGGCGCGAAGTCGCTGTTTATGAAAAAAGGCCTGGAACTAGTCGAAAATGAAATCATGATTCCTGCTCAAATCACCGAACTTGCCGGCGCTGTGGGAACTATTGTGCTCAAAGACGGTAGCCGTCGCGGGCGCAAACTCATCCGCATGAGCCTTAACGCACCAACCAGCAATTCACTTGCTCAAGCGGAATGGGTGTCTGTGACCTATCATGAGAAGGTAATGGACGAGAAGCAGTTGCAACTCGCAAGCGAAGCTTGGGAAGCAAAAGCAATCCAGGCTTTTTACGCGGGGGCTTTCGAACAGGCGTTGCTCTACGCTGAGTTATGGATGGAAGAGGAGCAATACAATCTTTCCGCCTATGCCACTGCGGCGGGGTTCGCAAATGTCATCGAGAATTTTGGCAAGGCAAAGGATATCGCTTCAAAAGGCCTGGCACTTAAGAAAGACGCTCCATCGCTTCTAAACGCTCTTGCTTTCTCGGCTGCCTGTCAGGGCGATCTAATAAAGGCGTCCGACTATTTGGTCAGCCTGCCAACAGATGATGACGCGCAGAACGCTATTGCCGACGCAAATCAGGGTCTGATTGCTATGCGTACCGGGAATTTCGACGAAGGAAGAAAGAATTATAGAAACGCGATCACAACAATGAAGCGGATCAACAATCGAGAGCTCGAAGTCAGCGCTACTATCTATTTTGCGTACGAGCTTGCACGTGCGGGGTTGGCCGATGAAAGTGCCGAAGCCGTAAGCATAGCAAAAGAAAAGAACCGTATCCTGAAACTGGCCAACGTGAATCTCATAATCCAAAGAATCAAGCAATTACCGGCCGCGCCATTAAGAGCCCCGGCCACACCACCCCATTCATCGCACGGCTGACCCGAGCGTATCTGAACTTTGAAGTCAAGGACGGCACGAAGTGCCGCCGTCTCCGGCGGGCATGCTCCTTGAGTTCAAAGTTCAGATACGCTTTTCTGCCGCCATGCGATGAGTGGTTTTTTCCGCGCACCATGCGCCGGGAAGAGCGCCAAATCTCCAAGTGCTCTGCCTATCCGCAATGTCATGGCCGGGCTTACCATCCATACATCCGCCTTTGGTGTTGGATGCCTGGCTCAAGGCCGGGCATGACGGCGGACTTTTTGATCGGCCCGTGGCTCTGGCATCGATTTGGGATATAATGCCATCAACCAACAATGGGGGAGCGTTCGATGCTGCATCGCAATTATTTCCTTCTCGCCATGTTATCACTTGCCATGTGTGTCCCGGCGCAGGCTGGCGGATTGCCGAAGCGCGTCGGCGACTGCGCGAAGACCAAGATCAAATCCGTCGAAACGCGTCTTGAAAACGCGCCGGACTCCGGTAGCGCGGTGAGCTTTAAGAATGGCGGCTATCAAGTGAGCTATGACACGGTGCCCGCGATCGTCCATTCGAAGGCGGGCGACCCGGTGCGCATGTGTCTCGTCTCGATACCAAAACATTGCCCGAAAGGAGACCATCGCGGCAAAGTCTACCGGACCACGAATCTGCGGACCCACAAAAGCTGGAAACTGATGGATTCGGAGCATATGTGCGGCGGCGCGTAAGCCGTTCTCTTCGCCGATGGGGGCCGGAAATCCCGGCCACACTACCCCATTCATCGCGCAACGCGCGCCGGGAAGGAACGCACCTCGTGTCACCGCCCTCGTGCTTCGAGACGGCGCTTCGCGCCTCCTCAGCATGAGGGCTTGGGGGGCCACTTCGCAGCCTCCTCAGCATGAGGGCTTTGGGATAGCTATGTATCAGTGTCCTCACCCTGAGGAGGGTCCGAAGGACCCGTCTCGAAGGGCGAGGACCTCTTGTTACCTCTCCGCCGAGCCAGCGCGGACAAGCGCTCGAAATCTCCACGTATATAGGCTTCTTTTTTGGCGCGCGACCAGCCCTTTATGCGCCGTTCTGCCGCGACCGCTTCGTCGATGCGTTCGTAATATTCGCTGAACATGAGTGACACTGGCAAGCGGCTCGCCGTTTAGCAGCCGTCAACAAGCCCTTGGGCGTGTTCGCTCACACGCTCTTCAACGCTCCGCCGCGTGATCCCCGTGTAATAGCTGACGTCGGCGCAGTGCAGGATGTATATCGAGGCGCCGGACATCGTACCTATTCTGCTTTCCCTCTGCCCCTCATGCTTCGAGACGATCGCTTCGCGATCTCTTCAGCATGAGGGCTTTGGGGTGGCTATATCAGTGTCCTCGCCCTAAAACCCCCGCCCAAAAGCAAAGCCGCCGATATATGGCGTTGGATAGGCATAATTCGTTGGATAGGCGTAAAAGGGATAGCGATAAGGATAAGCAAAGCCGCCGTCGGGCGCCACGAATCCTCCGTAGTAGCCATAGGCTCCATAGGGATAACCGTAGCCCCGGCCATAGTAGCCGTGACGATAGCGGACATCGACGATTTCGCGCGAGAATTCTCTGTCCGCAAGCGTGCTCCAGCCGAGCGGCGCAGCCGAAGATAGGCCGGGGCTGAACACGCCGGCACTGACGACGCCAAGCGTGGCGGCAGCGCGTGCAGACCGAGTCTTCATGGTCTTGATGCTCATGGGCTCCCCTTTCGCTTCCCTCTTTGCGGATGGCGGCAGCGTGTCCAGTTCGGGCTGTCTCACACCACGTTGTCAAGGATAGTGCGGCGGGGAACGGGATCAAGCGGCGAAGGAGCAACAAACATTTTATGTCTGGAACGCCGCCATCCGCATACGGCCATAGTGGGCGTTATTGGCCACGAATGTGAGGTTAAGACTCGTGGCCGGTTGCTTGTTTTGCCCCATGGTGGAGGCGATGGGAGCCGGTTTCTTTGCCGACTTCAACTGCGAAACCAAATTCGCGAAAAACGCCCTTGTCAGGCGCGTCTTTAAATCCGTCGTGATGAGCATCGGCTTTCAATCCAGGCTCGCGCGCTCCCTGGCTGCCATCATGGCTGTCTAGTCCATCTAAACAATGGGCAGAGCACTCGACCCGTCGAATTCATTTCGACGGTTTTCATTTGATCCAGTAAGCGCTAACGGACCGTGAACTTTGCATTTGCAATTTGAGGAAGCGCCGCGTCCTCGCGTGCAAAGTCCGGATGTGCTTTTCTGCCGCCATGCTATGACTGCGTTTTTCGCAAAGGACGCACACCGGAGGTACGAATGGGAACTTCCATTGCACGTTTGGTTCGGAGCCTGACGGCCGGCGTTTATGTGGTGGGCGTCGCGGATGGGGAGGTGCCCAATGCGTTCACCGCCGCCTTTGTGATGCAGGTCTCGTTCGATCCATTGCTGCTGGCCTTGAGTATCAATCCGGACCACTCCTCCTATGCGCTCTTGAAGCGGAGCGGCGCATTCAGCATCAACGTGCTCAAGAAGGGGCAATTGGAGCTTGCCGCGCATTTTGGCGGGCCAGCCAGCGCCAACAAATTGGCCTCGATGGAATGGACGCCTGGCAGGATGGGAGTGCCGTTGCTGCCTCAATGCTTGGCTTGGTTCGAATGTCAGTTGACCGCCGAATATCCGGCGGGTGATCATGTGCTGATTTTGGGAAAAGTCATGGACGGCAGACTGCTCGATGCCAAAGCCGACCCCCTGACCTATAGCGATACGGGCGCTTTGGATGGCGCGGCTGCCCTCTTTCCGGCGAGCTTTGACGACTGACCTTTTTTGTTGGCACACCAGACAGCAGTGGGGCAACACCGTTCATGGCACGGCCGCCCGAGCGTATCGGTCATTTGAAGTCTAGAGCCCGCAGCACAGGATGGAAATCGACACCCCGGGGTCCTTTTTTCATCCCCCACTGGTAATACTGAAGACTTTATCGCTCCTTGGGCGCGGCCCCCGGACATTTATCTTCCAAATCCTTCACCATCCTGGCCACTTCTTCCAGGTAATGCCCCGTCGCTACCGTTAAATTCTTGTTTTGCGTAACATCGATCATAATGGCCTGAAGCACATGATTCATCTTTTGTAAATCATGACGAAGTTCGTCAATTTTTTTTTGCCATTCTTCAGACATGGCACTTTCCCCCAAATGAAAATGCTGACCCTCAATTTCAGATTTCATTATTAAAGGCCAATTGCAGCATGTCGTCAAAGGTAATTCATCAAACTGATCTTGCCACGGTCGCCTCGCGTTCAAAGTATAACTCCATATTTCCAATGCGTTGCGATGAAAGGAATTTTCCATGGCTTGCGGGCTTCGAGACAGAGGTCCTGGCCGCTGATGGGTATCAGGCGTGGAAAAGCCGGTCGGCGGGCAAGCTGATTGACCCGCCTCTCGAATGACGGCATGGTTGGCGGCATTTAACCCAAGACTTTACGGGGGAAATAGAATGCGCAAATGCGAAACACGCATGCTGGCCGCGGCGCTGGCGCTCGCCGGCGCCATGATGGGCGCCATAACGAGTGCGGCCCTTGGCCTGACGGCGCAGCAGGAGCAGGCGGCGTGTCAGGACGATGCGATGCGTCTCTGTAGCGCCGCCATTCCGGATCCAGGAAGAATTCACTCCTGCCTTTACCAATATCGCGCCAGCATCAGTCCCGCCTGCCGCGCGATCGTCGCACCCGCTAAAAAACGCCGGCGGCATTAGCGAGCGCGCCCTTTTCCGCCGCCATGCGATGAATGGGATTTTCCGCGCAACGCGCGCGGGCAAGGAAGACTCCGTCCGCGGCCAGGGACCCTGGCGCGATGGCCGGTCATGAGATAGTTTTCAACGTCGATCACCTGGCGGGGGCGGGCGATGTCAAAAATTCTCGTTGTTTTCTGCGATGGCACATGGAATCGAGCCGATCAAAGCTCGAATGGACGCCCTTGTCCGACGAACGTTCTCCGGCTTTTTGAAGCCTGCTCGCCGGAAAACGAAAAAAAGGAGCCACAGATCGCCCATTATGTGGAGGGGATCGGAACGCAAATCACGGACAGGCTTATCGGCGGGATGTTCGGTTATGGAATCTCCGCGAACATCCAGAATGCTTATAGTTTTATTGCGAGCAACTATGAACAGGGAGACAAAATTTTTCTATTCGGATTTAGCCGGGGTGCGTATACCGCAAGGAGTATTGCCGGGTTCATCCGGAACATGGGAATCTTGACGCGGAACAATTTGCATCTGGTGACCAAAGCCTACCAATTGTATAAGGACGCATCTTCCAAATGGCATCCAGAAAGCCAGTTCTCAAAAAAATTTCGCGAGCGGTGCACGCATCAAAATGAAACCATCACCTTCCTCGGCGTGTGGGATACTGTTGGCGCCTTAGGTACGCCCTTCGGCACCCCGCTTGGCTGGCTCATTACGAAACTATGCCGAGCGGAATTCCATGACGTCAAACTGAGTTCCATTATCGAGAGCGCCTATCATGCCGTGGCCATCGACGAACGGCGCTGGCCATTTCGCCCGTGCCTATGGGAATTGAGCAAAACACACCGGGAGAAAAACGCAGAAAGCCTACGCATAGATGGGATTCCGCTTTACGAAGAAAAATGGTTCCCCGGCGTGCATTCAAATATTGGCGGCGGCTATGCGAATTCAGGCCTGTCGGATTGCAGCCTGAAGTGGATGGCGCAACGAGCCAGCAAACACGGCCTGCATTTGGATTTGGATTTCTCGCGAATTTCCGAACCGCGTTTTAACCCGGACGTGACACAGAGCATCGCCAATTCTCAAACCACCTACTATCGTCTCACGACGGTCCTGCTAAAGAAGCTGCCCAGCCTTATTGCAAGATTTCTACTCCTGTCCGACGACGGAGAGTATGAGAAAATACACCTCAACGGCGATTACATTCGTAGTATCAATGAGCGGGGAAACGTCGCTGAGGCTCTCAGCCAATATCCGAAAATAGACGCGTATCAAGGAGATCTCTCTGAATATGCGATTGCGAAGTTATGCGGCAAGGCTTCCTCCGTATATTGCCCTTTTAATATTCCTCTTGGGGAACCGGTTGCTCCGCAAAGCTGGTTCGAATGGTTGCGCGGGATCGCGATACGCCCATCGGCGCCCGGCATACTCGACTGAATTGAGCATCTATTGCGCCTTGCTAGGCGTGGCGGTGAAAACGCCGCCGAAAATTTCGGGGCCGTTTTGGATCTCGTAAGCGTAATGTCCGCCCTTGTAGAAGAGATTTATTTTTGAGCCGCCGCTCACATCAAAGGCGAAACCGCCTTTGTTGAGCCTGTTTTCTCCAGGGACCAGGACATTGTCATTCCAGCCTGGCGGCGAGCAACAGGAATGAAGCGGCGCCAAACCTGTGATCGAGGCGCCGTTCCAAGACCCGGTGGCGGACGTGATCGCATAAGACCCCGCCACAAGATCCTTAGTGGTTAGCGTGCCCGCCGCTTTGATATGGGTGTCAGCGTTGATGTAGGACCAGTTCCAAAGCATATCGGCTGCGGCGTCCGCTGGCCGCGCGGCACAGAGCATCACCAGGAAGGCCAGGATTTTCCAACGGCCGCTTGATTTCGCATTCATGGATTTTCTTTCGTGGAAAGTGGCGCAATCCGTCCTTGCCGCATGAGATAGGATTTGCAAAGCTGCTCATCTCACGCCAGACGTTTTTTTGTAAGAGTCTTTGGGGGAGGAAGCGAGTAATGATCAAGGCAGGTTATGGCCGGCGCGCTTTGAGGGACCGTGGTGTCCCGGCCCTCTTCGCCCTTATGGCGATGGAAATGGGTATCTTGACGATGCCCTCGACGGCGGCGGCCTTTCTCTATGTTGCGAACACGGGCGCCAACACCGTGACAGTGTTCGACACGGCCACAAGCCCTCCGTCGTTGGTTGCCACCGTGCCGGTCGGAACAAATCCCGCCGGTGTTTCCCTATCGCCGGATGGTAAACGGGTATATGTCGCCAATACGACTTCCAACAACGTTTCAGTGATCGACACGACGACAAGCCCGCCGTCTGTGATTGCCACAATCCCAGTGGGGACTTCTCCATCCGTGCTCGCCGTCACCCCGGACGGCAATCGTGTCTATGTCGTGAACCAATTCTCGAACAATGTTTCGATCATCACAACAACCACGGCGCCGCCGTCGGTGATTGCGACGATCCCTGTTGGGGCCTTTCCCAATGGTGTCGCGGCAGGAGCTGCGGGAAACCGCGTCTATGTCGCAAATTCGGTCTCCGGTACGATCTCGGTGGTCGACAACGCCCTGACGCCGCCGGCCGTGGCCTCGACAATTGGAGTCGGCGATTTGCAGCCTTTTGGTGTTGCCGTCACGCCGGATGGGAAGAACCTCTATGTCACACTCAACGGCGAGAACACCGTCTTGGTGATCGACACGACCAAGACTCCCCCGCCCCCCGGCCCGAAAATCGGGGTTGGGGCGTTTCCTACCACGGTCGCCATTAGCCCAGACGGCACCCGTGCCTTTGTTGCGAACAGTGGCTCCAGCACTGTTTCGGTGATCGATACAACGACGGCCCCTCCGTCTGCGCTTTTCATGATCCCGGTGGGACCGAGACCCAACGGGATCTCCATCACGGCGGACGCAAAACGCGCCTATGTCGCCGACTCGACTTCCAATACCATCTCGGTGATCGATATACCGGTACCCGCTTTTGTCACTGGCCCAGGCCCAGTCGGTGTGGCACTTGCTGAGCCGGCCGTCTGTGTGCTTTTTCTGACATTCAACCCGACGCTTTCCGTTGTCCTCGGTCATACCGCGAACACCGACAACTATAATTTTCAGGCCAGCTTCACCGTCGGCAGCGCCGCTCCTTCTATCAATCCTCTGACTCAGCCGGTTACCATTCAGGTTGGCAACTCCAATCTGATTATCCCACCCGGCTCCTTTAAGCATAATGATGCAGGGTACACCTTCACGGGTGTGATCAACGGCGTGAGCCTGAAGGTGCAGATCACGCCGAACGGCACATTGCGCTATACCTTTTCTACGACGGCAACTGGGGCCAATTTGGCCGGGATCAAAAATCCGGTTCCGGTGGGGCTGACGATTGGCGGCAACTGCGGTAAAGCCTCGGTCACGGCCAAAATTACGCCCTAGGGATAATATTGGCCGATGGAATTTGGAATGACCGGGGCATATGTTGGAATCAAAGCGATTTGCGGGTCTCACCACCCGTCAGTGCGTGAGCACTCACAAGGAGCGCTGTTTTGGAGCCTCAATCGCGGTGCTCGCGGTTGCTCTCACGGTGATGCCGGCAACAGCGGCACCCTTCGCCTATATCACCAACGAGACCTCCAACATCGTTTCGGTGATCGATACGGGCGCAACACCTCCCGCTGTTGTACACACCGTCCCAGTTGAATCTTTTCCTTTTGGGGCGGCGGTCACGCCGGATGGCAAACATGTCTATGTCACGAACGGGCAATCCAATACGGTTTCCGTGATCGACACGACAACAAACCCTCCATCCGTAAAAGCTTCAATCGGGGTGGGCGAGGCCCCGTTTGGGGTTGCTGTCACGCCGGATGGGAAAAGCGCCTATGTCGCGAATTTTTTCTTCAACACCGTTTCCCTGATCGACACGACCACGGCCCCCCCATCCGTGGCAGCCACAATCAAGGTGGGAGCTTCACCCTACGGGGTCGCCGTTGCGCCTGATGGGAAGCTTACCTATGTCACGAATTTAAACGATAACACGGTTTCGGTGATCGACACATCCACCAATCTGGTGGTGACGACAGTGCCGGTAGGGAATGCTCCCTTTGGCGTCGGGATCGTCACGCCGCCGGCTGGGAGTTCTGGGTGCCTGCCCTTCCTGACCTTCAATCCGTAGCTCGCGATCATCCTCGGCAAAACGCCCAACACGGGCAGTTTTACACTCAAGTCGAGTTTTACCTTGAGCAACGCCGCTCCCGCTATCGATCCCATTCACAATGCGGTCATCCTCAAAGCCGGCACTTCGACCACCGCCATCCCAGCCGGGTCCTTCACGGCGGCGGAGACTGACCTGAAAGGGCTCAACCGGTTCCTGTTCAATGGAATCGTCAACGGCACGGCCTTGAACGTGCTCATCGAACCTACGGGAACGCAACGTTATGCGATAACCGCCCGCGTGCAAGGCACCAATATCAGCGGGACCAAAAACCCCGTCCCGGTCACGTTGGCGATTGGCGGCGATTGCGGCCAAGCCTTGGTCGCGGCGAAGATCACGCCCTGACGTTGAGGAGGTCAGGGAATGGATTGCTTCGTATGGAGCGCGGATCGCATCCCCGAAGCGAATTTTTCGTCACCGTAATGCTTGGCCGCCCGCCTCTCTCTTGCTGCCCTTCACTCCGTTACGATTACAAGATGTCGCCGGCTCCAGAGAAGGTGACCTGAAGTGTATTCGAAATCGGGTTGCAATTATCTTGCGGCTGTTGAGGGTTGTTAATTCCGCAGTAATAAATACCCCCCGTCGTCAGTCCATTGGGTGCGGATGGTCCCCCCTGACTCATGGGCCAGAAGAAGGCTTGGTAACAATCGGGAGTATTGCCTGAACAATTATTGTGAGCCAGCGGCTGGCCTGACGAAAATTGTGCTGCCGTAAAACCGCACTTATCGGGGAAGCCAATCCCCAATTTTTTGCTACCCTTGCATGTAAAGGTCTTGTGGCCGCCACAGGCGAGCACCACACCAAAATTATAAGGAACACCCTGCAGGGCTTTGCAGTATGTTTGGCTTGTCATCGGTCCCGTATTGTCAGGAGGAAGCTGACTGGGGTTCAACTGATTATAATAGTAGGGCCCACCAGGGATGGTGCTTGTCTGTTGGACGCTTGCCGCATAGGTACACCCTCCCCATTGAGGATCGTTGCACCCGATGCCTTTGTTTATCCCGCTCGTTGGGAGAGTTTGAGGGATCATGGTGATATCGTAATTGACCCCGGAAGCCGATGTGCCTCCTGTGCCCAACTCAACAACAGTGATAAGATTTGCCAATCCGTTTGAGCAATTATAGTAAAATCCTCCCGACGGCGGTGTCGTAGAGGCTTGCGACGGCAAGATGGAACACATCTGATATGATTTGATGAAATTCCAATTTACCGTTGCTTGACAATAGTCGTTATTATTGACGATGAGATAATTTCCATCCGGGGTTAAAGTGCACGGTTGATTATGTGAATTTGTCCAGCCCGGAACGGCTGGAGATGAATATCCGACAACATTCGCGAGCTGGACAGTGCCGTTTTGCGTAAAGCCAACGTAAAGCCTAACTCCACCTTTATTACTTACTTGAAGTTTTTGAGTGAAATCAGCGGCTGGAAAAGCTTCAACAAAACTATTTCCGCAGAAGAAACTTAACAACAGTGCGATAAAAGCCACGGCCCAGTTTGGAAGCGTCGTTGTCTGTCTGCCCGATAGCATGGTTGCCCTCCCATTGTTTATTGTGCGGGCAGTATTTTCGATGCTCCGAGACGTGCTCCCTGAAGAAAAGCCAAATCGTTCCGCGCAGCATCCCCATTCCCTACCACCCGGTAATTAGTGAGTGGGAATAACTTATCACTTACATTAATTGCCAATTAAAAGCAAATACAAGCGCCTGCTGAGATCGGCAGCGTTGGCAAAAGCAAGTCTTTCAGCGAAACTGTCATACTCCACTTGCGGCGCATGCTCGCCGAGCGGTTTCGATCTGTCTTGATGGAAATTGCGCGATACGCGGCGCTATTTTCCCCGCGGGCTTATCCAGCAGTGGGGTCAGGGCTTGGCGCTGGCCGAGACGTTTTCACACATGAGATCCTTGCGGGCGATCCAGCCCATAAATCCTATGCATGGGACCTCGACACGCGACCACAGCCCATCCTTGGATTGGCCGCCAACCCGGACGATTCCCGCCGCGTCCGATGTCACGCGGCCGTTTGGCGCGTCCCGGACATCCGCTACGAGCGGAACGACGGTGCAAAGGCTCGCGGACTGGGGCCGCGCCTTGCATGCGCGGGCCGGAATGCTTGAGGTGGCCAGCAAGGCCAGGGCGGCCGCAAGACAGAAGACTCGCCTGCTCATATCATCCCTCCGCCGCCCTTCTTCACATGTCTGAAACGAGCGTATCTGAACTGTGAAGTCAAGGGTCAGTTTTGTCACGCCGCATGTGCATCTAAACACCGCGTTCCCGCATAACATCGCCGCGGTAGAGGCACACAAATGTTTGATAACAACGAGTCGTTAGCGGAGGGCGTTTTTGGGTAGAAAATTGTGGCGATCTATGTTGCGGCGGTATACCGCGCACGTTTATGGGGTGCTTGCCTCATTAGGACTTGCCGCGGGATATTTTCTGGCAGTCCTTTATGGACTCGTTGGGATCGTTATGCCGTCAATTTTTGTAACCGCCGTCATGATTGCCATCGCGGTCATTCAGTTGTCTAGCCGGATGCCAAAATTAGCCGAGCAGCCAATTTACGTACGATGACTCCAGGCTCACTCCAACCATCCCACACCGAGCGAACGAGGAAAGACGAGCTATTTCGCCGAATGTCCACTAACGGCTTGCTCAACTTGCGATAGGCATACCATTCCATAAACCGTCTTCGCCTCCCCACGACAATTGCATTCAGACGAACTCCAAGCCGGCGGCCGGTCCTTCAATCCAGGCATCGGGAATCACAGAACGCAGACCCGCCGCGCAGATGTAAGCCACGCAGCGGGTCCAGTCATAAATGCTTAGTCGATTGTTTCGAGAACGTCCTGGCGTTCGCGGACAATCTCTGGCTTCGCCAACTCGACCAGCGTGACGCCGACGCCCGAGCCCAGTAACTGCAAGGAAATTTCCTTGCCGTTGTCGAACTTGACGCCATCACGGTACGCGCCGTGTTCGAGCCGTGCGAAGACCACGTGCTCTTCGTCCTTGACGGCGAGGCGGGTTTGCAGATCGCTCGATATTCCTTCGAGCTTAAGGTGCGTATCATATTGAACACAGACGGCCGTCGTGCAATCACCCGGTGCCGCGAGTCCTATGCTTCCCGAAGGAAAACGGGTGGTCACATATTTCTCGGACTCGCGCGCAGGCCTTGAGGCGTACATTTCAAGCGAATAGTCACACATTTGTGTCACTCCTATTGTCTCGAGACGGTTGCATCCCCTTCCGTACGTTGCCGAACCTGGCGCATAAAAGATGCTCGCCATGAATGGCTTCGGAGCTAGGGAATTGGTAGCCCCCCAAGAAGGGAGGGGAAGCGTGGAAGCCTCTCGGGGCCAGCAGGCTCGATCCTTGAGAAATACGCGCGCGGCGCGCCGGACCTTGCCACATCCGGCGGCCGCCGGATGCTCCACTTAGACGACGAACGCTCAAACCAAACTAAGGTTTCAAGGGCATTCGCGTATTTAGCATGCTACCGCAACCTTATATAACGTCAAGTCTTTTTGCTGTGGAGGCAAACTTTACTGTGAGCATTTAGAAGTTGCCAAGTCTTGTTCTCATTTGGCAAGGAATTGTTAACTTTCATTTGCCGCCAGCGGCAGATCGCGCCGGGCGCCCCACTCGGCCCATGACCCATCATATAACGTCACATCGCGCTTGCCGGTGGTAGCCAAGGCGAGCAACAAAATCGCAGCCGTCACACCAGAGCCGCAGGTCGTGATCACGGGGCGGGTAAAGTCGACGCCTGCTTTCTCCAGAAGCATTTTGGTTTCGTCTTGCGGCTTGATTTCGCCCGCCACGACCACCTCCCCCCACGGCAAATTGAGGCTTCCGGGAATATGGCCCGAGCGCAATCCCGGGCGTGGCTCGGCCGCCTTGCCGCTGAACCGCGCGGCCGCGCGCGCATCGAGAATCTGCGCGGCACCCGTTTCGCTGGCTCGCTGCACTTGTGCGGCATCGGCGACCGCTGCTTTGTCGAAATGCACGGAGAATGGCCGGGGTTGCCGCCGCACGGGACCTTGTTCCAGGGGACGGCCTTCAACCTTCCAGCGCGGCAAACCACCCGCCAGGATTTTTACATCGGCCGCGCCGAATGTCCGCAAGCTCCACCAAACGCGGGCACCGCCCTGCAAGTTGGAAGAGTCGTAAACGACAAAACGCATGTTATCGCCGAGTCCGAGTTCTTCCATCGCGCGGGCGAAGTCTGCGGGCTTCGGCAGCATGTGCGGCAAATCCACCGTGTGATCGGCGATCGCGTCGATGTCGAAGAAGACCGCGCCTGGGATATGCACCTCAAGATATTCCGCCTTGGCGTCGCGTTTGTCGGCGGGGAGAAAAAATGTGGCGTCGATGACCGCCACGCCGGGCGCATTAAGATGCTCGGCAAGCCACGCCGTCGAAACGAAGAAGGACTCTTGAGGGATTGCTGTCACAGCTTGGCCTCTCTCATCATGCCGGGTCCCGCTGCAAGCGCGGCCACCCGCATTTCTCTTCACAAAATATCAACGGAATCATGTCAGTTTTCATGGCTTACCGGATGTGTCTTTAGCTTACCGAATGATGGCGTTCCATGTTCCGCAACCAAGAATTTTATCCGGCGGCGGCTTTCGTGATCTGGGCGGCTTCCATCTGCGTCGTCATTCTCTATTATGGCTGAGCGATCATTTGGCGCAGCTTGAAGTCAACAAAGCTGGGCCGCTTTGCAACATGCCCCGGCACGTCAAACGAAGTCAGGTTTGATCGACGGCTTGCGTTCCATCCAGCCCGGGACCGGCAGATTTTTTGAACGCAGAAAGGCCGGGTTGAACAATTTCGATTGATAACGCGCACCAGAGTCACAGAGGACGGTTACAATCATGTGGCCGGGTCCAAGCTCCTTGGCGAGCCGAATCGCGCCCGCCACATTCACGCCGGACGAACCGCCGAGCAGCAAGCCTTCGTGTTCGGCGAGATCGAACAGAATAGGAAGAGCTTCCTCGTCCGGGATTTGATAGGCGATGTCGACCGGGGCATCCTCGAGATTGGCGGTGATGCGGCCTTGGCCAATGCCTTCGGTGATCGACGAGCCGGACGATTTCAGTTCGCCGCTTGTGTAATAGGAATAGAGCGCCGCCCCCAAGGGGTCGGCGATCGCGATTCTAATGTCCGGCTTCTTAGCCTTCAGAGCCAAGGCGACGCCCGCCAGCGTGCCGCCGGTTCCAACCGAGCAGGTGAAGCCATCGATCCTACCTTCCGTTTGCGCCCAAATTTCTGGGCCGGTGGTCTCGAAATGGCCTTTGCGATTGGCGACATTGTCGAATTGATTGGCCCAGATCGCGCCTTGCGGATGTTCCTTGGCAAGCCGTAAGGCAAGGCGGCCAGAGAGCTTCACGTAATTGTTGGGATCGGAATAGGCGACCGCCGGAACCTCGATCAGTTCGGCGCCTTGCAGCCGCAGCAGATCCTTCTTTTCCTGACTTTGGGTGTCGGGAATGACGATCACCGTTTTGTAACCCAAGGCATTGGCGACGAGCGCGAGTCCAATGCCCGTGTTGCCCGCCGTGCCTTCGACGATCAATCCGCCCGGCCGCAAGCTTCCCCCCGTAACCGCTGCGTTGACAATCGCGAGGGCGGCGCGGTCCTTGACCGACCCCCCCGGATTCATGAACTCCGCTTTGCCCAAAATCGTGCAGCCGGTCAGATTCGAGGCCGCCCGCAATTTGATAAGCGGAGTATTTCCGATTCCTTCGATGACATTCGCCGCAATACTCATTCAGGTTTTTGTCTCCGCCAGTGATTTCCAAGATATACGGCCCGCCAGCAAGCTCTGTCGAGCACTGGGATTCTGGGGAACCAAAAGAGAAGAGAATTTGCGCAACGGCGGCGCGGCAGGAATTTTATTGCTCACCCCCCAAACACGCCGGAAATTTTTTCCGGCGCGGCGGCCCGGCTGCCCGCGAGTGGACGCGCCTAAGAGAGCGCTGCGGCATAACGCTCCGCGACATATTCCCAATTTACCAGATTGTCGACGAACGCTTTGAGGTAATCAGGCCGGCGATTGCGATAGTCAATGTAATATGTATGTTCCCAGACATCGACTGTGAGAATCGGGACACCTCCCGAGATCAGTGGATTTTCGGCGTTCCCGGTCTTGGCGACGGCGATCTTGCCATCCTTGACCACGAGCCAAGCCCAGCCGGACCCGAACTGAGTGGTGCCCGCCTGCACCAAGTCCTGTTTGACCTTTTCGATCGAACCGAATGATTCAATGAGCGCCTTTTCAAGCTCACCTGGAACTTTGCTGGCGCCACCTGGCTTGATTGATTTCCAATATTCCGAGTGATTATAATGCTGCGCTGCATTATTGAACAAGGGAACGTTTTTGCCGTAACTCTCCTTGACAACATCTTCCAAGGACTTGCCTTCGAGACCGCTGTCCTTCAGAAGATTATTGGCGGTTGTCACATAGGCCGCATGATGCTTATCGTGATGAAACTCGAGCGTCTCCTTGGAAAGATAAGGCTGGAGTGCCTCGTAGGGATAGGGAAGTTCGGGCAAGCTGAACGGCATCTGGGGCTCCTTGTTTGAAGTCTTTAGGGTGGCACCGCCATGGGCGCCGCATAAGGTAACAGCCTTTTGCATTGCGGCAACCGATTCCGCAGAGGGAAGTTCCGCGTGGTTTGGTTTACGACACCCCGGCAGCTGCATTGGACGGACGATGCAACACCAGGGCCGAAACCTGGATTTCGGGAGTACGGGTTTGATCACGTGAGCGAGCGGCGGTTCAACTCAAAGGCTGAGGCTTTGGAAAAATGAGCTATTTGGTCCTTGGTCTAGGCGTTTTCCTTTCGCTGGGCGGCGCGATCGCATTTTACACCGGCTATGGAATCATCGAGGTCGAGCGCGGCTGGGCGAGTGTAATCGCCGGTTCGGTGGCCTTTTCTTGCGGTATCGTGACGGTCGCGCTCGGACTGATCCTGCACAGGCTCGCTCGCCTGCCAGCTTTTCTCAATGCCGGGCAAGGAGTCACACCGCGGCTAAGGGAACTTGCGTGGCGGACGGATGATGAGCAGCCCTCTGATATCCAGAGCGAATCGTCGTTTGGACCGCAGTCCGCGGCTGTTCCGTCTGTCGCAGTTGCGCCAATTCCTTCCCCGCGAAGCTGGGCGAAACGGCCCATCCGATCGAACCTCACGGCGGCGCGCAGCTTCCTGAAGCCACGCGGCCATGTGCCTCCGGCGCGAGGACTCCCCGAGGCGGAGTATTCCGCGCAGAAAGCGCCGCCTTTTTCCCACGGTGGAGACCTAAATCAAGCCGGGCCGGAGCCGGCCTTGGAGCCAGAATTCTTCATCCCCCCCGCGGTCGCGATGAAGGAGGCTGAAACGGAAAGCGAAACTTGGACTTCTTTCGCTCACGCGGAAAAGCCTGATCTCTTCGATACCGCTCCAAATGAGAATATTGCCGCATCGTCTTTCGAAGAGCCGTTTCCAGAAATACAAGACAAACTGGGTAAGCCCCAGGTTCAATCTGAGCCAGGAACAAGCTGGCCCTCCGAAACGGTGGCGATCGAAACGATCTTCGAGGAAGAACTTTTTATCGAGCTGCACAGGAAACCCGAAAAACGCGCGGGTGAGCCCGCGTCTTCGCCCGCCATGCTCCCCCAGCAACCACCGCCAAACGCGCCGCAATCCATCACGAGCGGCGGCCAACAGGAACTGGCGATCGTTGGTCAATACCAATCGGCGGGAACCTCTTATATTATGTATTCTAACGGATCCATCGAAGCGCGGACCGAACATGCGGTCTTCCATTTCAAATCCATGACGGAGCTGAAAGCCTTTATGGACTCGGAAGCTCGAACTTCAAAAGAATAGCAGTCTAGGGAGCCGCCGGCTGGCCCTCGACGCAGCTGACGGCGAAGGCGTATTGCAACGCCAATTCCTCCAAATGATCGAGCCGTCCCGGCGCCCCGCCATGTCCCGCGCCCATGTTGGTCATGAGCAGGATCGGACTGTTCCCCGTCGTCAAGGCGCGAAGTTTTGTCACCCATTTCAGCGGCTCCCAATAGGTCACACGCGGATCGGTGAGGCCGCCGAGCGCCAGAATCGCCGGGTAAGGCTTGGCTCCGACATTGTCGTAGGGCGAGTAGGCGCGCATCGCCTCGAAAACCGCCGGGTCGGTGCCCGGATTGCCCCATTCCAGCCATTCCGGCGGCGTCAGGGGCAGGTTCGCATCAAGCATGGTGTTCAAGACATCGACGAAGGGCACATCCGCGATGATTCCAGCGAAAAGTTCGGGAGCAAGATTGACGGCGGCGCCCATGAGCATCCCCCCCGCGCTGCCGCCCTGCGCCACGATCCGCCCCGCCCGCGAATAGCCAGTGTCAATGAGATGTCTCGCGGCGCTGATGAAATCGGTAAAGGTATTTTGCTTTTTCATCAGTTTTCCATCGGTATACCAATGCCAGCCCTTGTCGGTGCCGCCGCGAACATGCGCGATCGCATAAACAAAGCCGCGATCGACGAGACTGAGACGGGCCCCCGAAAAGGATGCCGGCACATGCGAGCCGTAAGCGCCATAGCCATAAAGCAACAGAGGCGCGGATTGATCCAATCGCAGTCCGGCGCGGTAGAGGAGCGAGATGGGGATTTGTTCGCCATCGGGAGCGGTGGCGAAAAGACGGCGCGTCACATAGCGGGACGGATCGTGCCCCGAGGGAATGATCTGGCGCTTGCGGAGAACCCGTTCGCGGGTGGCAAGATGATAATCATAGGTTTCCCACGGCGTGGTCATCGATGAGTAATCAAACCTCAGCGTATCGGTTTCATATTCAAGCCGATCGTCGAGGCCGAGCGAATACGCCTCTTCCGGGAAAAAGATCGAATGCTCTTCGCCGCTTGCGAGATACCGGATCACGATGCGGGGAAGCCCTGAGTCGCGCTCGATACGCACAAGGTAGCCAGGATAGACCGCGATCTTGATCACCATCCGGCCCCGCCGGTGTGGAACTTCATCGCGCCAGAGGGCTTTGCCGGGCGTCGCCAGCGGCACGCTCATAATTTTGAAGTCTTCGGCATCCCCAGCATTGGTGCGGATGAACAGCCGGTCGCCATGATGTTCGACATCATAATGGAGACCCGGCGCGCGCGGTTCGACAAGGTTTGATGTTGCGTTTGCCTCCGTCAGATCAATCAGATGAATCTCGGATGAATCGTGATCTTCGACGCTGATAATCGCGAAGCGACCCGATTGGCTGCGCCGGAGATGAATGAACAACCCTGGGTCGTGTTCCTCGAAGACGCGGACATCGCTCGAGGGATCGCTGCCGAGTCTGTGCCGGAATATCTCGGCCGGCCGGTGATTTTCGTCGGTGCGGATATAGTAAAAGCCGGCAGAATCCGCCATCCATACAAGACTGCCATCCGTATCGTGGATGATTTCCGCACAGTCCTCCGCTTGTGCGGCACCAAGGTCGCGTATTTTGATCGTATACAGCTCCGAGCCCGTCTCGTCGGCGCTCCATGCGAGCTTGCAATGATCCGGCGAATGGATGGCAGCCCCGATGTCGAAAAAGCTCTTGCCCTCGCCAAGTGCGTCGCCATCAAGGAGAATTTCAGGCGCCCCCCCGGTGCCCGCGACCCGGCAAAAGACCGGATACTGCCCCCCTATATTGTGACGGCTATAGTAGAGCCACGGCCCATCTTGCCGGGGAACTTCGGAATCGTCCTCCTTGATCCGCCCGCGCATCTCCTTGAAAATCTCCGCCCGCAATTTGGCGGCCGGCGCCAGGATCGCTCGGGCATAGCCGTTTTCCGCCTCGAGCACGGCACGGATATCGCCGGAGAGCGCGGCGGGATCGCGCAAAACGTCCTGCCAGTTGGCAGCCTTGAGCCATCCATAGTCGTCGCGGAGCGTGACTCCGTGAAGATTTGTGGCCGAAGGACGCTTTTCAACCGGAAACGGCGCCTTTTCCTGAGACATCGGCCAATGAAGCTTGCTCATTCATCTCTCTTGATTGAGAACAGGGTAGCGTCCGCCGCAAATAGCAAGCAGGGAGCCATTGCGGTTGCGTTATTGCTACGAGATTCAATTTTTTCAACGTTTTTTTTATTTAATTCAATAAAGTGTAGTGTTGCTACTTGCGTAATCTCCATGTTGCATTTAGAAAGGGCCGAAGTTCTTGAAAGTTGATTCGAAAAAATCGCTTAAAAGAGCTTATGTTTGGCCGGTCTTGCCGCGATGAGTATATATAGCTCATCCTTATTCAATCCGCATACTACCGGCGGCACCTTTTATTCGGGGATATCGAGCGCTATGAGCGAAGTCGCGAGTTCCAACAGTTATCTCGAGCTAGCCGCAGATATTGTTTCTGCCTATGTCAGCAACAATTCGGTGCCGGCGAATGATCTTCCATCCTTGATCAGCGACGTACACTCGGCATTGCTGCGGGTCACCACGGGAACGGCTGTTGTGACGTCTGAAGCGCCGAAGCCAGCAGTGCCCGCCAAGAAATCAATCACCCGGGAATTTCTCGTTTGTTTGGAAGATGGCCGGAAATTCAAGTCGTTGAAGAGGCATCTGCGGACCCAATACAATATGTCTCCAGACGAATACCGCGAGAAATGGGGTCTCCCCTCGGATTACCCAATGGTCGCGCCCGATTACGCGAAGGCGCGTTCAAATCTTGCCAAACAAATGGGTCTGGGCCAGCAACGCCGGCGGACGAGCAAATCTCGCGGATAGTATTCCGTCGTGGCTGGGATTGACCCGGACTTCCGGACTAGGATCGGCGTGTGCCGCCGGTTCTCCTGCTCGAGGAGAACCGCCCGTACGCTGGGGCTATATTCGGAAATTTGCTCCCTGGCCCGCCGCTGGCAGTCATCAATAGGACGACCTTACAGGGCTGCGCGGGCATCGCTCTTGATACGCTCGACCATGGCATGCACGCCATTGGACCGCTGGGGCGTCAGATGCGTCGAAAGGCCCAAAGTTTCGAATAGGCCCTCCGCATCGGCAGCCAGGATTTGGGGTGCCGTCTGGCCTGAATAAAGCGCGATCAAGAGTGCCACCAGGCCCCGCACAATGTGGGCATCGCTGTCCCCTTTCAAATGGAGGACGGGGCTGCCGGAATCATCCTTCCCGACGCGCGACTCGAGCCATACTTGACTGACGCAGCCCCGGACCTTGGTGCTGTCATTATGGGCAGCGTCATCCAACGGCTCAAGACCGCGGCCAAGTTCGATCAAATAGCGGTAGCGATCCTCCCAATCGTCGAGGTAATTGAAGTTTTCGACAATTTCATCAAGTGCCGCAGCAGTCGGAACGACCTCCATAGCTATCCTATCCCATCATACCCGCCGGATCCGGCGTTAAACCGCGCTGCCGCTTGCTTGTTCCGAAGTTAGCGAACTTGAAAAACACCAGGGATCCATTGTTCATAAGTAGGCGTTTGCCCCCGATCCATCAACCGTCCCAGCGATTGCGTGGCCATCTCGCCGCTCCGTTAAGTGTCGATTAACCATGATCGCAAGTGGAGTGCGGAAAACACTCTTGGATTGATCAATTTGGTCCTTGTGCGCAGAAGGTTTGGCAACATCTTCTACACCATAGGGAAATTTTTTGGCCTTTAAAGCGGTGCAGGCCTGGCTTGGTTCGGATTGAAGGGGATTGATTAACAACCCTCTGGCACGCTCCATGAGCCCTCGAATCCCTAAGTCTGGATTTGGACAGGTGTGCGGCGGAGTTTCATGTTGAGTTTGCTGCCGATCATGATCACGGCGACGGCCATCGCGACAATCGCGGGGATTGGCTTGGTCTGCCGCTGGCGGCTTCACCGCTTCGCGGAGCAAGCCAGGGCCGGACGCTATGACAATCTCGCAGATGCGGCCGGCGCCCTCGTCATCCGCTGCGGCCGCTCCGGCTCGGTCAAGTCGGTCAGTTCCAATTGTGAGTCATTGTTGGGTGTGCCAGCAAGTGAATTGATGGGACGTGGTTTTTTCGAACGCGTCCAGGTCGCCGACAGACCGGCCTTTCTGAAGGCGATTTCGGACGCCCGGGCGGGCGCTGTTACAGTCAGCGCGGCTTTGCGCTGGCGCGGTGCCGTGCGCGTCGATCGTGGGGATTACGCCGAACCTGTTTTCCTATGCCTCGAGCTGCGGGCACGCCGTGGCGGTGACCTTGCCGCCGGAGGAGGGCATGGGATCGATGACGCCATCGCGATCATCCGCGACGTGACACAGGAAAAGCAAACCGAGGCGGAACGCGATGAAGCCCTCGCCGCGGCCCAGGAAGCAGCACTCGGCAAGGACTATTTCCTGGCTCACGCGGGCCACGAATTGCGCACGCCACTTAACGCGATTGTCGGATTTTCTGAGTTGCTCGCCAATCCGCCCTTGTCACTGCCCGATATTGAAAAGCAACGCGAATACGCAAGAATCATTCACCAGTCGGGACTGCATCTTCTGGATGTCGTCAATTCGATCTCGAACATATCGAAAATCCAGTCCAACTGTTTGGCGGTCGAGCGCGAGCCCTTCGCCGTCGCGCCGCTGATCGATCTGTGTTGCGACATGGTGAAACTGCATGCCCAAAAAAGCGGGGTCGAGCTGCTTCGCGCCTATCCGGAAAATCTCGCCGAGATCACTGGCGATAGACGTGCTTGCGCACAGATCCTCGTCAATCTGCTCTCCAATGCGATCAAGTTCACCCCTCCCAATGGCACCGTGACAATCAGTGTCCGGCCCCAGCCACAAGCCCTCCAGATTGTGGTCGCAGATACCGGCATAGGTATCGCCGAACATGATCTCGCCCGCCTTGGCGATCCCTTCTTTCAAGCCAAAACTTCCGGCCGGACTCAGAACGGTTCCGGCCTTGGTCTGTCCATCGTGCGCGGCCTCGTCGGACTTCAGGGGGGCACAATCGCGGTGGCGAGCAAGCCGGACAAGGGAACGAGTGTTCATATCCTTCTGCCGCTCGACGGGGTTGCCGCCAAGAGCGGCATGCCCGCCAAAATACAAACTGTCGCGGATTTGCCCAGATCAGACAGGCACGACCCGCACAATCACATGACGGTGCAGAAAATTGCGTGAAGCCTTGGCCACCGCCGATCACGACTTTGTTTTGCGCGAACCGCCGGCGAAGCAGCATCGCATCCGGGATGCCCTCCGGAAGGTGCGAGGAGGCCATTTCAGGCGGACTGCACGGCGCGGCCGGCGCTATATGGGCATTCTCGCCGCTATCTGTCTCGGCGGAACCATGGTTGCCGTTCTCTTAAATGCGCTCGCCTGGCAGAAGAGCCGCCATCCGGCACCGCTTTTCTCGCACGCCCGCCCGGCGGTCCCCGCGAAGGAGCCAAGGGTGATTGAGATGAGCGCAATTCCCCCAGCGCGGCCGCAGCCAGCCGCATCCGTCGCCCCGCCGCGTGAAAAGCCTATGGAAAAGCCATCGCTTGAAACAGGGCAGCCTCACCAAGCTCATGCCAATACGCCGCCCGTCACGCCGCATGATGAAATTACAGAACTCTTGAGCGCACCACCCGCAGCGAAATCTCAACCTGTTCCGCGCGCTCAACCGGCTACGGCGGACCACACGCCCGTCAGCCCCAGCAAGCCGGTGATGGCGGCCCAGCGCGCGCTCGTCAAATTAGGCTTTGTGCTTACCCCTGACGGTGTGGCCGGGCCAGCAACACAGCGGGCGGTCGAGCGCTACGAGCGTGATCACGGGCTTCCGGTGCACGGCATTTTGACCCCCGCGCTGATTCGCCGGCTAAGCACGGAAACCGGCGGTAATCCCTAATCGAAACCCGCGGCGGACGGCGGCCAATCGCCGTCCCATCCGGTTAGATACGCCAAACACCCCACTCCCAAGTCCGCTCAGCGGACTCGACAATCCCGAAAAGCGTCCCAGATATGACCTGGCTCTTTTGAGGGGACCGGCGCTGTCCATGCCGCTGCCCGCATAAGCGTTTTTGCCGTGCTTCCGGTTGAGGTGAACGATGTCAAAACCTCCTCCCAGTTTGACGATCGCAACCGAAAAAATATGTTTCCTGATCATCAAGGCCCGCGAATTCGATGTGAAGGATGCCGTCACAGATCCCGATGATGGATCCAACGCGACGGACGACGGCATGATATCCGTCCTCGAAGATCACGGCGACGATCCCGCTGGCGACGAGATCCGGGGGATGATTGGCGCGATGAACGAGGATGAACAAATTGATCTCGTCGCTCTCTCCTGGCTCGGGCGCGGCGATGGAACCATCGGTGATTGGGATGAACTCCGTGGCGAAGCCGCGCGGGCCCATAACAAACGCACGGCCGCCTACTTGCTCGGTATTCCCCTCCTCGCTGATTATTTGGAGGAAGCCTTGGCGCAGTTCGGCTTATCTTGCTCAGACGTTGAGATGGATCATTTATGATCCATCTCCCGCAGCTTAGAATATGGTAGAATAATTGACGGTTTCTATAGACTAATACTAGATTCCAGTCGGCTGGAATCTAAGAACGACGATTTTGGCCAAGTTACCGCTCGCGCCCGAGCTTGCGGTGGCTCTTCATCTTTGGCTATGAGATAATATCAAACGTTAATTGGAGTACTTCATGAC
The DNA here is from genome assembly GCF_029855125.1 of Methylocapsa sp. D3K7. Classification (GTDB taxonomy): domain Bacteria; phylum Pseudomonadota; class Alphaproteobacteria; order Rhizobiales; family Beijerinckiaceae; genus Methylocapsa. Next base: position 2,771,937 of record NZ_CP123229.1, on the reverse strand, counting down.
GGGCGTGCGGTCCTTTATCGACCTTTATCCTCTAAGCTCCTACGTGGATTGGGCCGCAAAGCGCAACCGCGACCCAATTTTGGATGTCTTCAAGCAACTTTTTCCACCCTCTGGCGACGTTCTCGAACTCGCGACCGGCAGCGGCGTACATATCAATTATTTCGCGCCACATTTTCCGCATATCCGGTTTCAACCATCCGATTACGACAAAGGCGTGTTTGCGGCGGTCCGCCAAATGCAAGCCGACAGTGCCAACGCCAATGTCTGGGACCCCGTCCATATCGACCTCACTCGCCCCGAGTCTTGGCCGGACGCGAAGTTGCATCGCTACGATGTCATCTTTGCCATCAATCTGTTTCAAGTCGCGCCTATCTCGGTCGCCGATGGCGTGATGCAAATCGCCGCGCGTGTTCTCAAGAATACTGGATTTCTTGCGATTTATGGGCCGTTCAATGTCGATGGAAAATACACCGCGCCGTCCAACGAGGCTTTTGATCAAGAGCTTCGCGCGTCGAACGCTCTCGAATGGGGATTAAAGGACGTCCGGGATGTTGAGAAAGCCGCCCGCAATCACGGCCTTGTCTTGACACAACAGTTGGCTTTGCCCGCCAACAATTTCATGCTTATTTTCGGTCGAGCGCAATCCCGGTCTTAGCGGCTCACGCAACATAACTATCCGGCATCTCCATTGGGCCTCCATAATAGTCGATATAGCGTTCTTCCAAATCGGCCAGGGGCAAAATCGTGAAGACGTCGGTGGTCCGGAACTGCGCGTCGACTACCGCACCATCACCGAATTTCGCCCCTGCCCGCAGATAAGCCTTGAGAAGCGGCGGCAGCGCCGCCACGCCTTTGCGTGCGTCGATCGCGTGGCCTTCCGCGAATGTCATGTGGACCCCCCGCCCCTTGAGCGGGCGGACTCTCCATACCCCCGACGCCAGGGCGTGGCGGTGCAGGAAACCCAAAGGCGTTGCGAGCGCATGCGGATCGACCCCCGGCAGGCTGGCGCAGCCAATGAGCACGTCGATACGATGATGTTTCGCATAAGCCCATAAGCCGCGCCACAACAGCTCGATGACGCGCTTCGATCGGTACTCCGGATGGACGCACGAGCGGCCGAGTTCTAAGAATTTCTTGCCGGGATGGCGTGCGAGCAAAGGCGCGATATCGAACTCGGTTTGGCTGTAAAAGCCTTGATGGCGGGCTGCGGTGTCCCCGCGAAGCAGACGGTACACGCCAACGACTTTCGGTTTTTTGCGGCCAAGGCGATTAAGCTTTTCTTTGTCGATAACAAGTAGATGATCGCAGTATTTATCAAAGGGACAGATGTCCCTGCGTGTCAGCGCGGCAGTTTGGTAAGGAATGGCCTCACCTTCTTCGTAAAAGACCTTATAGCGAAGCCGTTGCGCTTTACGGATGTCCCGGTTCGCCACCGCCAGCCGGATTTCGTAAGGACCAAATCGCCCCAGCACCGCTGGCAAGCCGGACAAATCGCGCGCCATGCGGCGGGGTCTGATGAAGGAAGCCGTGTGCCGGATGGCCTCGCCGAAACCGGAAGGCGTCGCTATGTTCCACATGAACCGTCGAATCTCTGAAGGGAGCTGCGTGTGTTTCGAATCTAAAAACTAGACACGAAGGTTTGATGACGATTTGGGGAAAGCTCCCGATGCAAAAACCCGCTGCGGCGCTGTCATCAAACTGCAGGCAAGCGATTCTACAAAGGGGCGAATCGCAATCTGACCAAGCTGGCCAACCTGCGGCACATCATGGCATATCTTCGCGTCACGGCAATCCTGCTCGCCATGCTCGTGTTCTTGTGTCTTACGCCTTTGCAGTGGGTCGCGCTGCGGCGGCGCTGGCCGCTGCGCCGCTGGTTTCCGGTCGCCTTCGGCCGAACGCTCACCAATTTGCTGCGGCTAGATGTTTGCGCCCAGTGCGCGGCGCCGCCGGAATCGCATCCGCAAGACCCCCGTCTTATCGCCGCCAATCACGTCTCTTGGCTTGACATTCTGGCATTTTGCAGCGTCGAGCCGGTCTGTTTTTTGGCCAAGCGCGAGATCGGCGCGTGGCCGCTCATTTCCACTTTCGCACGGCTGCAGGAAACCGTGTTCGTCGATCGTCAGCGACGCCGCGCGATCCCCAGCACCAATGCGGCGATGGCGCAAAGAATGCTTTCGGGCCGCCCCATGCTGCTCTTCCCGGAGGCCACGACCGGCGACGGCACGGCGCTTCGCAAATTTCATAGCTCGCATTTCGCCGCCGCGCGCGATCTTCTCTCGGCCGCGAGCGGCGTTGAAAGAGTCTTGGTGCAGCCGGTCGCGATCCGCTATTCGACACCGGCAGCGGCATGGTTTGGGGATGCGACCTTGCTTCCGCACATTTGGTCGGTCTTGAAGGGCGAGCCAATCCGCTGCGATCTCATCTTCGGCAAGCCATTCCCCTATGAACGGGGAGATGACCGCAAAATTGCGGCCAGCCGCGCCGCCTCGGCGGTCGCCTTGATGCTCGCCTCCAAGACGCGCGTGCCCGAACCGGACCAAGCAGAAGGCGCGGGGATACCAGCCCTCGATGCGGTCCCAGGGAACGCTTGACGCTGGACTTTGGCGGGCTATCCGTCCGTCATGAATTGCCTCACATCCTCATCTTGGTGATTCGGAGGCATCCGACCCGCAAAACACGATCTCCTTGCGCGGCACTTGCCGGGCCACGAAGCAGTCATTGTTACGGTTTGTAACCGGAATTGAAAGAATGCGGTAAGCTTTTGATAAGAAAGTGGGTATTGTATTCCCCAACAGGCTGCTCCGAGTGTTTTGCGGAGTTATGTACCGATCCCCTTTTGCTCGACGCGGCGCATGATGCTATGCCACGATTCGCCTATTGCTTAACTGAATGCGGCTGCGCCGCACCAAACGCAGCCGTCTCTATGCCAGACTTTATAAATTCGTGACCCCATCTGGACCTCCGAATACGCAAGTGCAAAAGACCCACAGCCTCGCCGATTATGCAACGAAGCGATTCCGGCTCGCCGGAAAGGCGTATCTCGACCTCGGCGACCCGTTTTTTGCGCCAATAGACACTTTGCGGCGTGAAGCTGAGTTAAACGGCCGTCGATTCGTCAGTTTCGCCAATTATGACTATCTCGGGCTCGCCTCGCACCCCTCGATCGTCGCGGCGGCGGCGACAGCGATGAACACCCTGGGGATCGGTGCCCTCGGCTCACGCCTCGTTGGCGGCGAGCGTTCCTCGCATCATAATTTGGAGACGGGCCTCGCCAAATTCCTCGGCGTCGAGGAGGCTTTGACGCTGGTCAGCGGCTATCTCACCAATGTGACGACCATTTCGCATATCCTTGGATCGCATGATGCGCTGTTCATCGACGAATTGTCGCACAATAGCATTGTGAGCGGGGCCAAAAGCACAACGGCCGAAACCATCGTTTTTCGCCACAATGATCTCGACCATCTGGATTTTCTTCTGCGCGAAAAGCGCGCCAACTACCGCAATACGCTGATCGTCGCCGAAGGCCTCTACAGCATGGATGGCGATGTCGCCGACCTTGCGGGGCTGGTCAGTCTCAAGGAACGGCATAAGGCCTGGCTGTTGATCGACGAGGCCCACTCGATCGGTGTCTTGGGGAACGAGGGGCGCGGTCTTTGGGAACATGCGGGGGTTGATCCGCAGCAAATCGATCTGATTATCGGCACATTATCGAAGACCCTCGTCTCTTGTGGAGGGTTCGTCGCCGGTAAGCAACCGGTGATCAATTGGCTGCGCTATACTTTGCCTGGGTTCGTTTATAGCGTCGGCCTCTCGCCGGTCATCTCGGCGGCGGCGGAGACCGCTCTCCAATTGATGCAAGAAGAGACGTGGCGCATCGAACGGCTGCGCCACAATGCCGAACTGTTCATCGATTTCGCGCATGACGCGGGGCTCGATACCGGACCTGCCATCGGACGCGGTGTCGTGCCGATCCTTTTCTCCGACAGCCTTGAGACGCTGGCGGCGTCCAGCCATTTGATGGACAATGGCTATTACGTGCCGCCGATCATCCAAATCGGTGTGCCAAAGGATCAGCCGCGTCTACGTTTTTTCATTTCGGCCAAGCACACGGAAGCAGAGATCAGGGGTGTGACGGAACTGCTGGCAAAGCGGCCAACCCAGCGCGAGGCTCCGGCACGTTCGCTCAGCGCGGCCAGCTGACGGCGGCGCTTCGTTACAGTTGGGCGCCGCCTCAACCGCATCCATGCTTTCTTGATGCACTTTGCTCGAAGTTACACCCGGACCTCGGCGTGGCGCGCGGGCTCGAAACAAGGCCAGGCCAATGGACGGAAATAGAGACGAGATCGAGATCATTCCAGTCAATGGGCTGGCAAACTTTTTCGCGTTCTGCCGTCTTCCCCGGCTCATTTATGGCGATCAGCCAGGCTTCGCGCCCCCCCTCGATGCCGAACGCTGGACCATGTTCGCGCACAAGCTCAATCCGCATTTCAAGCTTGTCGAATCGCAAGCCTGGCTCGCCCGCAAAAATGGCAAACTTGCGGGACGGATTTCGGCTCAGATCTACAACGAAGCCTATACGCCGCTTGGGGCGTCCCGCGCGCAATTCGGCTGCCTCGACGCCATCGACGACGACGCAGTTGTCGCGGCTTTGATAAGAGCCGCCGAAAATTGGCTGCGCCAACGCGGCGCGGCGGTTGTGCATGGGCCGTTTTCGCCCTCCATCTGGAGCGAATGCGGATTGCTCGTGCAAGGGTTTGAAGCCGCCCCCATGGTGTTCATGCCCTGGACTCCGGCCTATTTGGTCAATTCCTTGGAGCGCCAAGGCTACACAAAAGCGCGAGACCTCATTTCCTACCGCTATGACGTCGGTGAGAAAGACCGGAAGGCAAGCCCAAGAATTGCTGAGCGGCCCGAATGGCGCGAGCGGCTCAACATCCGGGCGCTCGACTTGAAGAACATCCGCAAGGAAGCAGAGATTATCATCGATATCTTCAACGATGCCTGGAGCGAGAATTGGGGATTTGTGCCTTTTACGCTCGCCGAGTTCATGTCGAGTGCCGATGCGCTGAAAATGGTGATGCCGCCGGAGGGCGGTTTCATGATCGAACTTGATGGGGTGCCGCAGTCCTTCGGCATTATCTTGCCGAACCTGCATGAGGTGACGGGTGATCTCGGCGGCCGCTTGTTCCCGTTTGGCCTTCCGCGTCTTATATCAAGGATCAGGAATCACAGCTTTGTCTCTGGGCGGCTTGCCCTATTTGGCATCCGCCGCGCCTTGCACCGCAAGGCGGCGGGCGGAGCGGTCATTCTGGCATTCATCGAGGAAATGCGCCATCGCAGCAAATCGAGTTCGTTCGAACATGTCGAATTCGGCTGGGTTTTGGAGGACAATTTCGGCATGCGGCGGCCGATCGAACTGTCCGGTGCGAAAATTGATAAGATTCATCGCATCTATGAGAAGAGTCTCGCGGCGTAATGCTTTGAGAAGGAAAGACGGCACATGCGCATAGAAGCAGTTGAACGAAGGCCTGCTGGCCGGATCGGCTCCAGCGCACAGAACTGGTTCATTCCAACCGATTTGCCGCGTCCGCACCCGCTGCGCCGGCGGGCGATCTTGGCAGCCCACCCGGAAGTCGGAACTTTGATCGGGCACGACCCGCTCACGGCGGCAATCACCCTCGCGGTTGTCATTGGGCAAGTCTTGATCGCGGCAGTGTTCGGCTACCTTGGTTTCTCCTATTGGTGGGCGGCGCTCATCGCTGCTTTTTGCATTGGCGCCTTCGCCAATCACGCCATGTTCGTCGTCATCCATGACGCGACCCACAATTGCATCTTTAAAGCCAATGACGCGAACAAATGGGTCGCAATTCTTGCCGACTTGCCGAACACTTTTCCGACCGCGATGGGCTTTCGCTGCTATCACATGAAGCACCATTCGCATCTTGGAGATTACAATTACGACGCGGATTTGCCGAGCCGCTGGGAAGCCAATCTGTTTGGCAAAAGCGTACTGGGCAAAGCGGCCTGGATGTTTCTTTTCCCTGTCTTCCAACTCACCCGTCTTGGCCGCCTGAAGGGCACGGTGCCGATGTGGAGCCGCTGGACCTTCATCAATGCCGGCTGCGTGTTCCTTTTCGACCTCATCATTTTGATGTGTTTCGGCCCGAATGCGCTTTTCTATCTCTTTGCGTCATTCTGGTTCTCGGTTGGCGGCTTGCACCCCCTCGGCGCCCGCTGGCTGCAGGAGCATTTCACCTCCGATCCTGCCCAAGAAACCTTTGGCTATTATGGCCCGTTGAACCTCATCGCGCTCAACATCGGCTATCACAACGAGCATCATGATTTTCCCGATGTGCCATGGTCGCGCTTGCCGCAGCTAAAGCGGATGGCGCCGGAATATTACGATGGGCTGAAAACCCACAAATCCTGGGCCAATTTATTGCTTACGTTCATCTTCGACCCGCAATTTACATTGTACACGCGGGTCGATCGCAGCGCCGGGCGCTGAGAACGGCTGGGCTTGCCGGTCGCACTTTTCGTTCTGCCCGAGCTTGCCCGAAACGCCTCGGCACGCCGCGCCTTTTCGATGCCGCCGATATCCTTGCGGATTTTTTGATGGGTCACGAACGCTTGGTCAAGACGAAGCCCCAGGCTAAGGCCGATGCCAATCGCCAATCAGAGAGGGGCGTTGAAGCTGTTGCTGCTTTCTGAATTGGGTAGGGCTGATGACACAACGGAAACGGCCCGCCACCAGGGGCGGGCGGCGACAGCGATCAAATCAACGCGGAACCGGATTGCGCCTCATTGAGCTGCTGGTCGTTCGCTGGCAGAACATCGAGGAAAGGCGTCGTCTTCGGCGTGCGTTTCCAGGTTTCGGAGGCCCCGAAAACCGTCTTCAAAATGGATGGCGCATTTGAGACGCTGAGATAGATCATCAAGGGCACCAGCGATCCGAGGGTCGCAAGATAGCGCCAAACCGAACCTCGCCCCAAAATGACATAGGGAACAAACGTCATGCCGATGCCGACGATGAGGATCAACGCTGCGATCGTCTCGACAATCGGCGCGTAAGGGGCGAGGTCGCCGCCGCGAATAAAGGCGCAAAGTGCCAGGGTGATGCAGGCAAGCGCGACACACGGATAGAATGTCTGGATCAGAATAAGGAAGGCCGCCGAGAGCTTGCGCCATACCGGCCATTCGGCCGCCCAGACCTCGCTCAACAGCTTGCGGGCGACCTGCACAAAGCCGTTGGACCAGCGCCTCTGTTGCACTTGCCAATGCGAGACCTTGTCCGGAACCAGGCCAGGGACCGCCGGTTCCATCGAAAAAAGTCCGTGCCATCCGGCGATTTCGGCGCGAATGGTCAGATCAAGATCCTCGCAGAGAGAATCCGCCGACCAGCCCCCCGCCGCCGTTATCGCGGCGCGCCGCCAGACCCCGCCAGTGCCGTTGAATTGAAATAGCCACCCGGCCCGGAAGCGCGTCGCCTGTTCCATCACGAAATGTGCATCGAACATGAGGCCTTGCGCGCGGGTGAGCCAATTTGTCCGGTAATTGGCGAATTCACAGCGCGATTGCACGAAGCTCGCATTTGGATCGGCGATCAATGCCGGGATGACGGCCCGTAACCAATTGGCGGGCGGCCGGAAGTCGGCGTCGAGAATGGCGACAAAAGGAGCACTGGATTGCGCCAGGCCCGCATCCAAGGCGCCCGCCTTGTAGCCACGCCGCGCCATCCGGTGAAGATGCGAAATATCGAAACCCTGACCCCGCAAGGCGCGGACAGCAACATCGGCAATCGCCGCCGTGCCGTCGGTGCTGTCATCGAGAAGCTGAATATGAAGCCGGTCTTTCGGCCAATCCAGCGCGGCGGCAGAGCGCAAGCAATCGGCCACCATGGCAGGCTCATTGAAAACCGGGATTTGCACCAAAACATGGGGCAAGTCCGCGTCTTGGAGAACCGGAGCGTAAAGCCGCTTGCCGAGCAGGAAGCCGGAGGCCTGCTCGAAAATATTGATCCCGATCAGGATCAAAAAGCCGCCGCCGACGAACAAGAGCCCGCAAAAGGCGGCGACCAAGCCGATTTCGCATAAAACCCTGAAGAGTTCCACAAAACTCACTGGTCCATTACCCCTGTGATGCGGTCACATGCAGCCCGGGCGGCCGCACGGCAGGTCGATGCAAGCAACGAGTCCCTTAATGCAGGCCATAAGGATACACTCTACTCAAGCTTTGAACTCCAAAAGAACGGTTTCAACAACAAACAAATTGCAACAATTTGTTTCAGAAATTGAGTGAATGAGAGATTTGACTGTAAGGACGAGCGAAGAACCTTCCCAGAAAACTGGAAATTGTAAGAATTCGTTAACGAATACGCTCGTGTGTTTGGGGAATCTTAACCCTGAAGCACGCCATAACTTTATCCACAAGCCAAATTGGCAGGATGCGGGAGAGGCGAGCCGCAAAGTAAAGTGGGAATGGAAACGCGATTACTGCCTTACGCTGTTGGAGACCCTTTTGAATACGTGCTGCTGCCTGGCTAGCGGTGATTTGGAGCGGTTTTGTGGCATCGATGCCATCATTCAACGGGGTCTTCACAAAGCCAGGGATCACGAGAGCGACTTGCACACCGCTCGCGGCGAGACGGCCGCGCAGGGATTCACTGTAGGCGTGGACCGCCGCCTTGGTCGCGCAATAGGACGGCGAATAAGGCAATCCGCGCAGCCCCGCGATCGATCCGATGAAGGCGATTTGGCCGGCGCCCCGCGCGCACATCGGTCTGATCAAAGGTTCGACAGTATTTAAGACGCCAATCAGATTGATGCCGATGATGGCGCGGACCGCGCTTGGGTCCTCGGCGATCTCGCCCGGCGAGAGACCCGTCGTAATCCCCGCATTGGCAATGACAAGATCGAAGGGCTGGCGGGCGTCGGCCGCCTCGATCCATTGTGCCATTGTGCCCTGATCGCGCACGTCGAGGACACCAAGGCCGACTTCGGCCCCTTGCGCGCGGGCAGCGGCAGCGGCATCCTCCAGCCGTTCGCGGTCGCGCCCGATCAGGGACAGCGACGTCCCGGGGCGCGCATAAACCAGCGCCAGAGCCCGGCCGATGCCGCTCGACGCGCCGGTGATGAGGATGGAGCGGGGCTGCATGTCAGCTGGTTCTGTACAAGACCTCGGCTTCCGCCAAGATCACTAGGGCCTCACCGGGACCCCGCGCAGTAAGCCGCAACATGAGTTCTGGCCTCGGCGCCCCGCGGCTGCGCAGGACCCGCCCCAAAACGCGAATGCCCTCCTCCACCAGCACGGGCCGCAAAAACTTGGCGGAAAGCCGGGCAATGAAAAGATCCGTCCGCCATCTCATGATGAGAGGCTCGAAACATGCCAGCATCAGCATCCCATGCACGGGTGGCCCGGCGAGACCCGCCGCCGTTGCCGCAGCGGGATCAAGATGCAAAGGATTGTCGTCGCCAGAGACCGCAGCATAACGGACGAGCGCGTCATGCCCGAACGGACCAAAATTTTGCGCGCCGATCTCAGCACCGGCGCTTGGCCAATCCGGCGGCAGCGCATACCCGGCTTCTGTCACGAAAGCGTCTCCCCTTTGAGGCGGACAATCCTCAAAATTGTTTCGAGCCGGGCGCAAATCTCCCCTTGCAAGGCCGCGACCGTCATTTTCAACGTCAGACGCGGCGGCGTTTCAGAAGTTTCGATCGCGATGTCGAGGACATAATCGGCGCCTGTCCGCAGGCTCCGCTCATAGACGAAACTCTGTGCCTCATGGACCGGCAGAAACTCCTCGCCGCCGCTCAATTGCATGATCAAGGCGCGGACGGGGGGAAGCGTGAACCAGCGGAAGGGGAAGGTGAGCGGGACGAAATCACCGGTCCCAGCGGCGAAGGTCTCGCGCGAAAACGCCGCCACTTCATTGGGTTCGGTCCGGACCCGGATCGCGGGCAGGCGCACCGGGCCGGCCGCGCCCAGCTCCCCTGGCTGGGCGGCGGCTTGCGCAGGATCCCGCGTGGTCATGCCGCGGCGGCGCGCCGGACGATGAGGCTGGCATTGATGCCGCCAAAAGCGAAGGAATTGGTCAACGCGGTCCTGATCGGCATGGGGCGCGCCTCATTCGGCACGGGATCGACAGGGCATTTGACGTCGGCCTCACGCCAATTGATGGTCGGCGGCGCCACACTCTCGCGAACCGCGCCGATCGTAACGACGAGTTCGAGCGCCCCGGCCGCACCAAGCGCATGACCATGCACGGGTTTTGTCGAGGACACCGGCAGAGGCCGGCCGCCGAAGACGAGGCCCAGGGCCGCCGATTCCGTCGCGTCGTTCGCGGTCGTCCCGGTTCCATGCGCGTTGACGTAGTCGATTTCCTCAGCATCGACGCCAGCGTCGGCCAAGGCATTGCGCATGCAGGCGGCGGCTCCATCGACATCGGGGCGGACGGGATCTTTGGCATCCGCCGAGGTTCCGTAGCCAGAGATTTCAACGAGCGCTTCGGCGCCCCGGGCCCGCGCGAGTTCCGATTCTTCCAGGATGAACACCGCGGCGCCCGCGCCAAGGATCATGCCATTGCGGCCCTTGGAGAAAGGCCGGCAGGCGTCCGGTGTCAGAACTCGCAGCGCTTCCCAAGCCAGCATGGCACTGTTGGTCACGCAATCCTCGGTCCCGCCAACGATGGCGCGATCTGCGAGCCCGGAACGTATGAGCTGGACCCCGAGGCCGATCGCCTGCGTTGCCGAGGAGCAGGCGCTCGCCACCGCGAAACAGGGCCCGGTCGAACCATAACGGATGCTCAGCAACGAGGGACAGGCGCTGGGAATGAGACGCGGAATCGTCAAGGGATCCGGGCGTCCTTGCTCGACCAGCGTCAGATAAAGCCCGTTTTCCAAAGTGTGCATGCCGCCGACACCCGTGCCGATGATGGTGGCGGTGCGCGGCCCCATGGGTTTGGCCGATGCCAGCCCCGCCTGGGCCATCGCTTCGTCGGCGGCGACAAGCAGATATTGCGCGACCGGATCGCAGAAGGGCAATTCACTGGAGGTGAGATAGGCGGCTGCGTCGAAATTCTGGACCTGCGCGGAAATCCTTATGCGTCCCCGGTAGGGCCGTGCAAATTGGGTCTCGCGCGCGCAGGAACGGCCATCGCGCGCCGCCTGCCAAAGAGCTGCCGCGCCAACGCCTGCGGCGGACACAGCACCCATGCCGGTGACGACAATACGCCGCGTGTCAGCCATTCAGTTTTTTTCTTTGATAATGTAGGCGGCAATGGCGTCGATCAAATCGCCGACGCTTTTTGCCTCATGGAAAGGCCCATCCATGGGAATATAGACGTCGAATTTTTCTTCAATGGCGGTCAAGATCATCACAATGTCGATCGATTTCAAATCCAGACTCTCGATCGTCGCGTCTAAAGTGGCTTTTTCGCGGTCAACCATTCCTTCCTTGACGATCACGTCGATGATCTGATTGGCAAGCTCGGTTTGCTCGAGGGCTTTCGTTTCCACCAGTTACTCCCTGAGAAAATGACCGCTAAGCTCCTGCGGATCGCGTGACGGAGCTATGCCGCAACGCAGAACTCTACGCCAATCAACCGCAACTCGCCAGCACTGCCCGCCGGCTATTGGCTCAACCCCATCTGGCTCACTCCCGGCCGCCGGGAAGACCACGCTGAAGAGATTGGTTAGACCAATCCAAGACGGAAATAAAGACCCCGCACGCAGCAGTGCACCGGCAGTTTCCGCTGCGTGACCCGCCCGCTGGCGCTGTGGGACTCGAGGCCGCGGACAGGAAATCTGACCAATCAGGGAATAGAGACGACCGGAGTTCCGACCTGGACCCGGTGAAACAGGTCTATCACATCTTCATTGTACATCCGAATACAGCCGTAGGAGGCGGCCGTGCCGACGGATCTGCGCATCCTGGCCGTGGTCCCGTGGATCGCGACTTCAGAAAGACTTAAGGTAATCGCCGCCGCGCCCATCGGATTGCGGGGAGAACCGCCAGGGATGACCGACGACAGTTCGGGATGGTCATGCCGCACGACATCAGGCGCCGACCATGCGGGCGAAAAATATTTGCCCTGAACCGAGGTCTCCCCCTGCCAGGCCTTTCCGGCCCGGCCGATCGCGATCGGATAGCGGATGGCCGTCCCAGATCCGGTCGTGAAATAGAGCGCCCGCTCGCTTTGCTTGATGATGATCGTTCCGGCGGCATAGCCCGCCGAAAACGCGACATGTTCCCTGGCGTTTGCCCCGGATGCCGCCACGCATCCACCCGCCAAAAGAGCCAGTCTTCCGAAACCTATTAACCTTGTCGAAAATTTGTCAAAAAAATGACGGACGCCTGTGTTACGCTTGCTCATCGCACTGCCCACCGGCTTTTGAAATACCTTGGAAATCCAATAATACCAAGGGATAGGCTCTATCGGGGCAAAATCACCAAATATGGTTAAAATATGGCTGTCATACGGCCTAACTATGGTCGATCTGCCTCATTTACTAAATGCATATCAACCGATTCGGTTGCGTATCAATTCCTCGACCACCGCGGGATCGGCGAGCGTCGAAATATCTCCGAGCGCATCAAACTCCTTTTCAGCGATCTTGCGGAGGATGCGGCGCATGATCTTGCCGGAACGGGTCTTCGGCAATCCCGGCGCGAAATGAATCACATCGGGGCTGGCGATCGGCCCAATATCCTTGCGCACCCAGGCGACGAGTTCGGCGCGCAGCTCCTCGTTCTGCTCGGCGCCGATCATCAAGGTGACATAGGCATAGATGCCCTGGCCCTTGATGTCGTGCGGATAGCCGACGACGGCGGCCTCCGCGACCTTTTCGTGGGCGACGAGGGAACTCTCCACTTCCGCTGTGCCGAGGCGGTGTCCGGAGACATTGATGACATCGTCGACCCGGCCGGTGATCCAGTAGTCGCCGTCGGCGTCGCGGCGGCAGCCATCGCCGGTAAAATATTTGCCCGGATAGGCGGAAAAATAGGTCTTCACAAAGCGCTCATGGTCTCCATAGACCGTCCGCATCTGGCCAGGCCAGGAGTCGGCGATCACCAGATTGCCCGAACAAGCGCCGTCAAGCACCTTGCCTTCGGCATCGACCACTTCCGGCTTGATCCCGAAGAAGGGCTGGGTCGCCGAGCCGGGCTTCAGCTCCGTCGCGCCCGGAAGCGGCGTGATGAGGATGCCGCCGGTCTCCGTCTGCCACCAGGTATCGACGACCGGACAGCGGCCGTCGCCGACGACATGATAGTACCATTCCCAAGCTTCCGGATTGATCGGCTCGCCGACCGAACCCAGAAGCCGCAGCGAGGCCCGGCTCGTCGTTTTAACCGGCGCGTCGCCCGCGCGCATAAGGGCGCGGATCGCGGTTGGCGCGGTATAAAAAATATTGACCTGATGTTTGTCGATGATTTGCCAAAAGCGGGATGCGTCCGGGTAGGTCGGGATGCCTTCGAACATCAGCGTCGTCGCGCCATTGGCGAGCGGACCATAGACGATGTAGCTGTGTCCGGTGACCCAGCCGACATCGGCGGTGCACCAATAAATATCGCCGTCGTGATAATCGAACACATATTGATGCGTCATCGAGGCATAGACAAGATAGCCCGCCGTCGTATGGACCACGCCCTTCGGGGTTCCGGTTGAGCCGGACGTATAAAGGATAAAGAGCGGGTCTTCCGCGTTCATCTCGGCATAAAGGCATTCGGTCGAAACGTTTGCCGCAGCCTCGTGATACCAGACATCGCGGCCGTCCACCCAGTCAACAGCGCCGCCGGTATGCCGGACGACGAGCATCGTCTCGACGATTCCAGCCGTTTTCGCGACCGCTTCGTCGGCATGTGCCTTTAGGGGCGTCGCGCGGCCGCCGCGCCGCCCTTCGTCGGCGGTGATGAGGAGTTTTGAGCGGCAATCCTCGATCCGTCCAGCGAGCGAATCCGCCGAGAAGCCGCCAAAGACCACCGAATGGACCGCGCCAATCCGCGCGCAGGCCAGCATCGCATAGGCCGCCTCGGGAATCATCGGCAGATAGATCGTGACCGTGTCGCCTTTTCCGACTCCATGCGCCTTAAGGACATTGGCGAGGCGGCAGACTTCATCATGCAATTGCTGGTAGGTGATATGTCTCGATTCTTTAGGGTCGTCGGCTTCCCAAATGATCGCCGTCCGGTTTTTGAGCCGCAACAGATGCCGGTCGATGCAATTTTGCGTGATATTGGTGGTGCCGTCCTCGAACCATTTGATCGACACGGTGCCCGGACCAAACGACGCGTTCTTGACCTGCGTAAAGGGTCTGATCCAATCGATTCGGCCAGCTTCCCTGGCCCAAAAGCTCTCGGTATCGGCGATCGAACTTGCATAAAGTTCGCGGTATTTCGCGTTGTCGATAAAGGCCCGCTGCTCCCAGTCAGGCGTGACGGGATAGATTTTATCGGACATGTGTTCCCCCCGCGAGCATCGCCTCAGTGCGCGTTTCCATTTGGCGATATGCTACCGCCAGCATGGTCCTTCGCGCAAGCAACGTCTCAGGGGCATTCCTTCTCGATCCTGTCGAGCGCTTGCGCCAGGCCGGCGAGCGAATAGCTGTCAACCGTCAAGCGCCCCTTGGACGAGGGTGCCTTAACGATCAGTTTCGATCCCTTCTTCAAAGCATCGACGAATTGCGGCTCCTGAGCCTGGTTCTTGATCCAGGCATTGGCCCCCTTGGCGACCAGATCGAAGCCAGTTCCCCCGATGTCCGCATGAGCGGCGGCCCCATCCTTCACGGAAAATCCCATGATGATGGAAACCTCCCCCCGCACCTTTTCGCCGGGCCGGTTGGAGATGAACACATAGGCGGGGTCGCGTTTCAGGCCCGAGGGAGCCCTATCTTTCGGCGAAGCCAACGCGTAGCAGGTCTTCGACTTGTCCCCCTGGGCGAGAAAAACGCCCCAGTCGCCGTAACTCGCCAACTGCGACGGCTTCCCGGCGTTCTTCGTGTCCGTGTTCGCGGGAGAGGGCTGTTCGATCTTCGCGGGTTTTGCCTCCTTATGCCTCCTCCTTGCGGACGCTGGACTGGTGCAAACGAGTACGGCCCCAAGGACAAGGGTGAAAACAAAGGTTAAACCGCGAATGAGTCGACAAGACATGTTGGGAAAAGACATATTTGGAAAATACATGGCGGATCGTTGCTCCTGGCCGCTTCGCGCGAACTGCTTGCCTTCTCTATAGGCCGTGAGCACGGCCGGTGGAAGCCACCTACAGGGTCGCCGCTGAAATTTGGACAGTCCCGGCCAATCCGGAAATTTTAGGCGGAAGCGAAGCCGTGGCCATTCGCGGCCGATGACCTCAAAGCCCCTCGGTCTTC
This sequence comes from Methylocapsa sp. D3K7, assembly GCF_029855125.1. Taxonomy (GTDB): domain Bacteria; phylum Pseudomonadota; class Alphaproteobacteria; order Rhizobiales; family Beijerinckiaceae; genus Methylocapsa. Next base: position 2,756,575 of record NZ_CP123229.1, on the reverse strand, counting down.
GCCGCGGCAAGAATTGCGCCTGGGCGTTCCGGCGTACCTTTTTGGATCAGCACCACAAAGCCCTCGCCCGATGGAGGCGTGCGCGGCATGTCGAATGTCGCGGTCTGACCGTTCCACTCCCCGACCTTATCTATCGCGCGGACGACATTGGTATAGGTCACGACTCGGCCGGCATTCTCTCCACGTTGAATGTGAACCGTGCTAGAGCGCGCGACCCGGAGCACGAAAACTCCCGCTGGGCCGCCGCCGCCGCTGGCGACCTCGATCGAGTAATGGCCATCCGCTTGCGACAAATGCATCGGCACCGTCATAGCGCCATCGGCATCCTTCGCCGATTTGATCGCCTGTTGGATTTCCTCATGGTCGCCGCCAGCCGCACTGGCAAGCCCGTTTACGACAATCTGCGGTGTATAGACTTGCGCCTCGCCATGCGCCAAAGCATAAGCCCTTTGCCGCGTCGTAAATACTGGCGAAGCGAGTGTATCCCGCCAGCCGATATAATCCCAATAATCAACCGGGAAGGACAACGCGACAACACCTGGCTCCCGCGCCATCGTGGCGAGCATTTGGTCGGCCCGCGGACAAAAAGAGCAGCCTTGGCTCGTGAACAGCTCAATGACGTAATCGGCCTTTCCAGAAGAGAATTGTCCGGCGCCAAGGCTGCCGCAAGCAAGCAGAATTGCCGCAGCGCGGGCGGAGACCGTAAATATCAAACGAGAGTGGGGAACCATTCGGGAAAACCATCGAGTTTGCAGTGCTGACGGATGTTTGCTGAGTTTAGACAAACGGTTGGGAGGCGCGAGTCAATTCATGTTTATCGCAGAAAGTCCCACCGTCTGACTTGAGGAATATCAACTGGTAGGCCGCCAGGGCCGCCGGGAGAGGTCACTTCTTCGTGGCCGCTTGCAATTCGTTTTGCCGCTGGCCTTGGATTTGCTAAATGTCCTTGTTGGAAATTTCCGCGTCGCCGCTTGACGCGCCGCGAAGAGCAGCACATTGGCCGCGTGAAAATTCTTCTTGCCCATTTGTCCGACCCGCATATCGGGCCCTTGCCAAGTTTGCGCCGGCGTGACCTCATCGGCAAGCGGGTGACCGGCTATTTGAACTGGAAACGCTCCCGCTCCCGCGCCCATGATATGGGTGTCCTTGCGCAAATCGTGGCGGATCTGCGAGCCCATCATCCAAGCCATATCGCGGTCACCGGGGACATCGCCAATATCGGTCTTCCAGCGGAATTTCATCTCGCCCGCACTTGGCTGGAGACCTTGGGAGACCCCGAAGACGTCAGTTTCGTGCCGGGCAATCACGATGCCTATGTGCGCGGCTCCTTGCCTGGTCTTGCCCGCATTTTCGCGCCCTGGACGACGGGCGAGACGCGCGGCGCCCAACAATTCCCCTATCTGCGGGTTCGGGAGAATGTGGCCTTCATCGGCCTATCCTCGGGTATCCCGACTCCCTTATTCATTGCTTCCGGTTATTTGGGCGAGCGCCAGTTGGACGCCGCGGAAAAACTTCTCGTCGAAACAGCCCGGAGCGGTCTTGTCCGGGTCGTGATGCTGCACCATCCGCCCGAAGCCTCGGCGTCCCGTATCGGGCGCGGTCTCACTGATGCCCGGCGCTTTGGCGCCCTGATCGGCCGCGCAGGCGCCGAACTCATCATTCATGGTCATAACCACAAACTTTGCACGACCCGGCTCCAAGGCCCCGGCGGTCTCGTGCCGGTCATTGGCGTGCCCTCGGCATCCGCCATTCGCGGGAAACCGCGCCACCGCGCCGGATACCACCTTTTCGAGATTTCCGGCGGCGGCGGCGATTGCAAAATTACCGGCCGCGCGCGGGGACTTTTGCCGGGGACCATGGTCGTCGGCGACCTTGGCCCTCTGATACTGTGATGTGGGCGCAATCCGGCTGAGGTTCCGGGTCTTCAACTCGTAGGGATTGGAAGAATTTGGTGGCCCGCGGCTGCCTAGTCGGTCACCGTCTCGACCATCACCTGCGCCACACCGGCGTGGCGAAACCCAAGAATATCGGCGGCACCAGTCGAGACATCGATGATCCGGCCCTGAATGTACGGCCCCCGGTCATTGACCACGAGCACTGCTGTTTTGTGGTTGGCGAGATTGGTCACCCGGACATGCGTTCCAAACGGCAACGAGCGATGCGCGCAGGCCATATGGCCGCGGCCGCCATAATAAGACGCCTTGCCTGTCCAGCTTTGCGCTTGCGCGATGCAACAAGACGCAAATAACGCAAGACCAGCCATGATAATTTTTCTCACAATTCACACTCCATGCCGTGACATTTCAAGCTCAATCTGCTGAGCATGACAATGGTTGCATGGCTATTGTGATGAAACGGCGGCAATATATTCATATCTTAATTGATAAATTAAAAAACTTTTATATTCTATGTATATCTATTTCTACAAGACAAAAGCTTTATTTATAATTGAAGATACAGAAATACTTTATAATATCGAAAAGCTAACAAATAGATCAAGAGTATTGTCTACAAAAGCCAATTATCCTTGACATAGATGTGATTTTGTACGAACAGCAGCACCCTAGCCGGAATCAGCACAGGAATATCTTGCACGTTCCTGCAAGGCATAGCTGGTAGCGGGAAAAGGAAGCGCCGCTCAGTACAACGGACTGCCATTCGCGCGCGAGGATAGCAAAGCGATGGCTAAGGGATCCCGGCACGGTTGCGATCAGACGTTTGTTTTATCTCACCACTGGCAAGGGGATGATGGCTCTCGGTGTGCAGCACTTCCTTCAGCCGGTTGCGCTCGAACGCAATGACAACGAAAATCGACAGGAAAAACGGAATGAGCAGATAAAAAAAACGGAAGACAAGCAATGCCGCCAGCACCTGCGTTTTGGGCATTTCGGGCATGGCGCTGATGAAAAACCATTCGAAAACGCCCAATCCGCCCGGCGCATTCGACCAAAGCGCCGCCGAAAACGAAGCGATAAACACCGCCAGCACAGCAAAATAACCAGGATTGCCCGCATCCGGAAGCGAAAAAAAGATGATGCCGGCCGCCCCTAGAAGTTCCAGCGGCGCCGCCAGCAATTGCCGGACGGTGATTCCCGGCTTCGGATATTCGAGCCGGAACCCTCTTATAATGAGCGGTTTAAAGCGGAGAATCGAACCGATCACATAGATTGCAACGCCGCTGAGGAACACGACGCCGATCAGCCGGGCGGTCGTGGGATCGGTGAGAGACCGCAGATATTCCGGCAATTTACCGCGAAACCGGCTGAGTTGTTCTGGTTCCAACACGGAAATGATGCCCCCGAGCAACACCGTGCCGAGGGCGAATGTCAAAGAACAAATGGCGACGAGAACCGCAACTTGCGCCGCGCTGAGGCCTTTCGAGTGATAGGCCCGGTAGCGAACCATCCCGCCTGAGAAAACCGTCGCTCCGATATTATGTGCGAGTGCGTAAGTCGTGAAGGAACAAAGCGAAATAAACACCCATGAGATATTCTTGATGCCAAGATGGAGGAGCGCGATCCGGTCATACCAAGCCAGCGCCGCGTAGGCGACAAGCGTCGACAGCATCGCCAGCAAATAATGCCCAAGGGAAATCGACTTGAGGTGTTCCCAGACTTCCGGGCCTACAGCTTCGCCTTTGAACTCCCTGTGGAGAAGCCAAAGTGAAACGGCGACCGCGGCAAAGCCGACCAACGGCCAGAAAAAATCGAGAATGCGCTTCATCGCTCTCCGGACAACCATGCCCCGCCGCGCCGCCGCGCGTGCACCGGCCGCCATGTCCGGCGGCATCCCTGCACGATGCGTGCCGCTATGGCAAGCGGAACTTGGTCTGTCGGAAACTTGATGAAAATGGACGATTGCTGCAATCCTCCGCCCGCCCCCGGCGCGCCCGTATATGATCAAAGTCGGTTAAACTTGCACGCGCCGCGCGGTTATCCCCAACGTTCCGTTTGTCCCGGCCCCCGTGCCATTGACTGGGCCAATAAGCTTCCCGCTATCGAGGATGCGTGCATTGCTGGGATCGGCGAGGGTTTCCTCAAGAAACTGGCGCGCCTCTTCGAGCTGAACCGTCAGTTCCCCAGCCGATCGCTGCAAATTGTCCCGCCGCGTTCGCGCCGCGCGGGCATACGTCGGATAGGCGAAGTGGGAAATATCGGATATTCCAGACCGTTGTTCTTCAAGCGCGATTTCCCGGTCGAGATCGCGGGCCATCTTGGAAAATTCGGCGATCATCGTTTCGATTTGGGTGACCCGGCGGCGGGTTTCATCAACCTGAAAACGCCTGAGACGCGCCAATGTATCCCGCGATTTCATTGTTTCAACTCCAAGACGCGGGCTGGACCTCAAAGGCGGATCCGAAAAAAGATGCCGGACTTTTCAACAACGGCCTGCTCCAACGCGGTCGGCATGGCACGGCGAGCCCAAGGCCCCGTGCGATCACCACTTTGCCTGAGTAAAGTTGCCCATTCGTTACCCCCACGAAAAAGCTCACAAGTTTTCCCTCCCCTGGCCCGACGAGGTGGCCCATTTTTTACCTGCGGGAGAGCTTGCTCAACGCTTGTGACCCCAAATTGCGAAAATTTCTGCGCACATTCGGCCACGCGGCGTGTCCTTCGTCGCGCAAGCTTGCGCCGGCAGGATTAAACTCTCGAGACGGAAAAACGAATCAGCTGGCGCCCGTGGCGCGGCCGCCAGCAACGATCTGGATTTCGGTGGAATGTTTTTGTTAACCAATGCCCGTTAAGGTTACGAAATTCGTAGCGAAGTCCTCATCGCGGAGCACTGGCCAAGATAGCCACCGCGCGGGACTTCAAGCGATCTTGCGCGACGGCAAGGCGACCGACGGGGGGAAGGCTGGGACCTCACATGCGCGTTTTACTGATTGAAGACGATAGCGCGACAGCGCAAAGCATAGAGCTGATGCTCAAATCCGAGAATTTCAATGTCTATACGACAGATCTCGGCGAGGAGGGCATCGATCTCGGCAAGCTCTACGACTATGACATTATATTGCTCGATCTGAACCTTCCCGACATGTCGGGTTATGAGGTTCTGCGAACCCTGCGAGTCGCCAAGGTCAAAACGCCGATCCTCATTCTTTCCGGGCTCGCCGCGATCGAAGATAAGGTCAAGGGCCTGGGATTTGGCGCCGACGATTATTTGACCAAGCCTTTCCATAAGGACGAACTTGTCGCGCGCATCCAAGCCATCGTGCGGCGCTCGAAAGGCCATGCCCAGTCCGTCATCGCGACGGGCGATCTCATCGTCAATCTCGATCAGAAAACCGTCGAGGTCGCCGGCGCGCGGGTGCATTTGACCGGCAAGGAATATCAAATGCTGGAGTTGCTCTCCTTGCGCAAAGGCACGACTTTGACAAAGGAAATGTTCCTCAACCATCTCTACGGCGGGATGGATGAGCCCGAGCTCAAGATCATCGACGTGTTTATCTGCAAGCTGCGCAAAAAGCTCGCCAATGCGAGCGATGGCCGTAACTATATCGAAACGGTCTGGGGACGCGGCTATGTCCTTCGCGAGCCCAGCGACCAGGAAGAACGAATCACCGCCTGAGCTTTGGGGCCCAGTTCCTCCTAAATCGTTCCGTTTCGGGATTTCATTCGCAATGGCAAGACAGTTCAGCGGCTAGACTACCGCCACGACGGCAGGTTGCGCGGCCTTGACCTCGCTATCGACATGCTCCTCGTATTTAACGAAATTCGCGCGGAACATGCCGACCAATTTTAGGGCGGTCGCTTCGAAGTCGGCTTGGTCGGCCCAGGTCTTGGCGGGATCGAGCAAATCTTCTTCAAGGCCTGGGACATCGCGCGGCACCGAAATGCCAAAATAAGGATCCATGCGGAAGCTGACCTTCGAAAGCGACCCATCAAGAGCAGCGGCCAGGAGCCTGCGCGTGACACGGATCGGCATGCGTCTGCCGATTCCATATTTGCCACCCGTCCAACCCGTATTGACGAGCCAGCAATCAACTTGATGCTTGGCGATGAAGTCGCGCAAGAGATTGCCATAAACAGACGCGTTGCGCGGCATGAACGGCGCGCCAAAGCAGGTCGAGAACGTCGCTTGCGGTTCGCTCACCCCGGTTTCCGTTCCGGCAACCTTCGCCGTGTAACCGGACAGAAAATGATACATCGCTTGCGCTGCGTCGAGTTTGGCGATCGGCGGCAAAACGCCAAAAGCATCGCAAGTGAGCATCACAACGTTTTTGGGATGGCCGGCGTGCCCGCTTGCCGAGGCGTTGGGAATAAAATCGAGCGGATAGGCAATGCGGGTGTTTTCGGTCTTTGAACCGTCGTTAAAATCGGGCATGCGTGTCAGCGGATCGAGCACGACATTTTCCATAATCGTGCCGAACCGTTCCGATGTCCCATAGATTTCGGGTTCGGCTTCACGCGACAATTTGATTGCTTTCGCATAGCAGCCGCCCTCGAAATTGAAAATGCCGCGCGGGCTCCAGCCATGCTCGTCATCGCCGATCAAGGTGCGCGACGCATCGGCCGAAAGCGTTGTCTTGCCGGTGCCGGAGAGGCCGAAGAAGAGCGCGCTATCACCACCCGGGCCCGCATTCGCCGAGCAATGCATCGGCATGACGCCGCTTTCCGGAAGCACGAAGTTGAGGTAAGTGAAAACCGACTTCTTCATCTCACCGGCATAGCTCGTCCCGCCGATCAGCACGATTTTCCGGCTGAAATCCATCGCGATGACCGTCTGCGTCCGGCAGCCATGGCGCGCAGGGTCCGCCTTGAAAGAGGGCAGATCGAGGATCGTCAAATCGGCGGTAAATTTTGCCAGCTCTTCGCTGGACGGGCGGATCAGCAAATTGCGAATGAACAGCGAGTGCCACGCAAATTCCGTGAACACACGCACATTTACCCGATGCGCGGGGTCGGCGCCTCCATAAAGGTCTTGCGCGAAAAGTTCCATTCCCTTGGCATGGGCAAGCATGTCGGCATAAAGCGTATCGAAAGCTCGCGGCGTCATGGCGTTGTTGTTGTCCCACCACACCGTCTGATCCGTGAGAACATCGCGCACAATATATTTGTCGTTGGGCGAGCGGCCAGTATGGGCACCCGTATCGGCGCAAAGGGCGCCGCCCTTGGCAATCGCGGCTTCGCCGCGCCGTATCGTCTCTTCAACAAGGCGCGGGGCCTCGAGATTATACGAAATGCGGCGGAGGTCTTTGAGGCCGAAAGTCCCGGCTCCAAACGCCGGATTGAAAGGACCGGTTTGGAACATCGTCTTCACTTTCGATGCGCCGGCGAGAAGGGCGCGTTGCTATGAACTGTAGCGCAAATCTTATACGACACTGGTGACAGAATTAGAGCTCAAAAAAGCGCCAATCGCCGCGCGGCACAATGACTTCAAGCGCCTGGCTCCAGGCTGTTCGCGTTCCGCTCCGCAAGAAGAGGCACAATGTCGAAAACTTCCTGGAGGCTTTGGGCGCGGCCCGGAAACACGACGCGAGCGGTTCGATCGCCACAAGCGAGATCGAGGCCTTCGGGATCTATCCCGGTTGCATGCCAGTCCCCATTGGACTTGCCAGCGCGCGTGGCCGCCAACCGCGCGAGTGCGCTTTGATGGCTGGCATTCAGTTGCCCAAGCCCCTGCGCCTCATTCGCGACCAAAGCTCCCGCCCCATCAAGGGAAGTCACGAGAGACTTGGCCTCGAAACGGCCGGCACGCCCAAAACCGCCGTTCAAATGCGCCTCATCCATGGCCATCAGCCAAAAGGAAAAATCGGCGAAATCCGCATAAAGCGCCGATTTGGGATGTTTCGCCAAAAAGCGCTCCTTCAGGGCCGCGCGGCGTTCTGGATCGTCGATACGCCCGGCCTTCCCTACGAGGGTGATACGCGGATGCGCGAGAGGATCGCCGGGACCGGTTCGCGCAAGAAGCAGCGAAACGCGAGGATCGGCGGCAAGATGCCTCGTATGGGCGGCAAGTTCCGACAGCAACAGAATGGGGCTTGCGTCCGGCGCCGTCGCAACGTTCACGAGACTGACGAAGGGGGACGCTTGACCCGGAACCACGGTCGCCAGCGCCCCGGCGCGGACTGAGCGCAAAAGCTCCTTCGCCAGGGCCAGCGCATCAAACGGTTCTCGGATGGCCTCGTCCGCCCCGGTTTGCGTCATGAGCAATATCCCCTTACGCAGCGCATCTTCGCGGCTCGTCGGTTGTCCCGCCGCGCGGCTTGGTGTCGTGGTTACTTCATGCCGGCGCGTGGATTATAGGGCTTTTGGCTTTCCCATTTGCGCATCAAGCCCGCAAGTTCGCTGTCCGTCTCATCGGGCAGAACGATTTTCAAGGTCACCAGAAGATCTCCAGCCGGCCCTTGGGGATTCGGCAGTCCCTTGCCGCGCAGCCGCAGAGTGCGCCCGCCATTCGACCCGGGAGGAACCGTCAGTTCCACCGTGCCGTCGAGGGTCGGCGCGTTAACCTTGGCACCGACAACCACCTCGTAGAGGGTTACCGGCAACTCAAGCCGCAGATCGCGCCCCTCGATCCGGAAATAGGGGTGCTTGGCGATCTGCACTGTGACCATGGCATCGCCCGGTTCGCCGCCGAGAGGGCTTTGATGACCTTGCCGTTTCAGGCGGATTTGCTTGCCATCCTCAATCCCGGCCGGGACGGTCACTTCCAAAGTGCGGCCCGTCGGCAAAGTGACGCGCGCGGTGGTCCCCTTGACCGCTTCGGCAAGAGTGATCGTTACGACCGCGCTCACATCTTCGCCGCGTGGCGGAGGCCCGGCGGCGCCACGCCCGCCACGCCGGCGCCCGGCGGCTGCCCCCGCACTAAAGAGCTCGGAGAAAATATCGCCCGGGTTCAATCCTTCCGCCGCTCCACCCGGCTGACCGCCACCGAAATTGAACTCAAAATGCTGGAACCCGGGGCCGCCGGCTTGCGCGCGGCGGCCAAAGCCCGGCCCCTCCGCGCCAAACCCCTCAAACCCGTGGAAACGCGGTTTGCCTTCCGCATCAATCTCGCCCCGGTCGAAAGCAGCACGCTTTTTCTCGTCGCCCAAAATTTCATAGGCAGAGTTTGCCTCGGCGAATTTCTCCTTCGCCTTTGGCTCCTTGCTCTGATCTGGATGATACTTCTTGGCGAGCTTGCGAAAAGCCTTTTTGACATCGGCCAGGCTGGCGGATTTCTCAACTCCCAGAACCACATACGGATCACGCATCGATCATCCCATTGTCGCGCTCGCCCGCTGGCACGAGCGCAAGTGTGCTCCCTCAACTTGGGATGGCGGCGCGGCCGCCGCAAGGTTTTTATTGGAAACTTGGCCCTTGCGGAAGCCAATCGGCGTTCACGCCTTTTTCCAGGGTTTGGCTTCGGCGATCGTCCATTCGCCCTTGGTGTCCGCGCAAGCGGTGCCTTGGATGGATTGTTCGGCCCCCTTCCGGTCAAGCTCGGCAAGGAAGACCCGGCAAATCCCGGACTCCAACGGATAGGGTTTGCCAACCGGGATAAACGAACCTTTGTTGCCCGATTCCGGATTGTCCCAACCGACGAGCGACCCATTGCCTTGCGGGTCGAGGGCGGTCGACAACGCCGCCTTGGCGCGGCGCCAATCCTCGGGCTCGAGAAGATTGGCAATCGATGCCTTCGTAATGGTCCCGGTGACATCCTCCTTGGAGGACGGCGTCATCAAGGGTGAAATGGGAAACGACATGGAACATCCGGCGAGGACAGCCAGCGCACAGCCAAGGCCGCCGGCGCGGACGAGCGGCACGGCCCGCAACCAGGAATACCAAACAATGGTTCGACCCCCGCAAGCCATGCTAAAAGGCCTCGCCCCAAGCGGATGCCGTCGTTTCGCGGCGAATTTCATATACTGTCACAAGTCCGCTGCCTGCTAAAATTGGCTCTTCTGGAGGGTACGTTGAACGAGTTAACGAGTGGTGACTTTACCGGCTCCGCCGAGCCATTTGCTTTGTTCGCCTCCTGGTTCGAAGACGCCAAAAAAAGCGAGCCGAGCGATGCGGACGCAATGGCGCTGGCGACGGCCGGCGCCGATGGGCTGCCGGATGTGCGCATGGTCCTGCTCAAGGACGCAACACCCGCCGGATTTGTCTTTTATACGAACTCGGAGAGCGCCAAGGGACAGGAGCTGCAGGCAAACATGCACGCGGCGGCGGTTTTTCACTGGAAATCACTGCGGCGGCAGGTTCGTTTGCGCGGCCCGGTGACCCTTGTGGGTGGCGCCGAGGTGGATGCCTATTTCGCCAGCCGGCCTTTGCAGAGCAAGATTGGCGCCTGGGCAAGCCAGCAATCGCGGCCGCTCGAAAGCCGGTTCGCCCTGGAGACCGCGGCGGCCAAATTCGCCGCGAAATTCGCCCTCAGCGAAGTTCCAAGGCCGCCCCATTGGTTCGGCTACAGGATTTCGCCCCTCTATCTCGAATTCTGGTCGGAGGGGGCCTTCCGGCTGCACGACCGTATCGTCTTCCGGCGGCAAACGGAGCAAACTGCCTGGCATAAGGAGCGCCTTTATCCATGACCCCCGCTCGTTCGCGCCCCTCTGATGCGTCCGGCTCCGCGCGGGAATATCCTACGCGCCCGTGCCTTGGCGTGAGCTTGGCCGTGTTCCGGGATGGCCTTGTGCTTCTTGCCAGACGCGTCCGCCCGCCCTTCACGGGAGTTTTTTCATTGCCCGGCGGCCTCGTCGAGGCCGGTGAAACCTTGGAAGACGCCGCGCTGCGCGAATTGCGTGAGGAAGTGCGGATTGAAGCGCGGATCGCCGCGTTCAATCAACTTGTGGAATCGATCGATCGCGACAGTTTGGGCCAAATCCGCCATCATTATGTGATCGCCTCATTCGCGGGCGAATGGATCGCTGGGGACGCCACGCCGGGAGCGGAAGCAAATGAGACCATCTGGGCCGCGCCATCACGGCTCGCCGCTCTCGACTGCACACCGGGGCTCGCCACTGTGGTGGACGCGGCGGAAAAATTGCTCGCGCGCCCGCGTGCGCCACATTTGAGACCGAGCCAATGAAGGCAGCCATGATCTTCGCGGGTGTCCGCACCAAATCCCGCCACGCCCTTAGCGCCATCGTGGTGGCCACCTTTTGCGCGGGGATTGCGCCAACGCCGGGAAATGCCCAATTCGATTTTCTTTTCGGGTTCGGCAAGCCATCGCCGCCGCCTGCGGCGGCGCCATCCGGGGCGCCCCATAAATCCCAAACGAGCAAAGCCAAGCCCAGCAAGCCCAAGCCCAAAAAAGCGATCGCGGCGACACCCGCGCCCAACACACCAAGCGGGGCTCCCGCGACAGCGGTGGAGGGCCCGCCGGCTCCCTATGATCCCGAAATGCTAAGGCTCGCCGAAATCCTCGGCGCCTTGACCTATCTCGATGACCTCTGCGGCTCCAAGCCTTCCGGCGATTGGCGCGCGAAGATGCAGACGCTCCTCGAAGCCGAAGCCAAGACCACCGCCAAGAAAGAGCGGCTGGCGGGCAGCTACAACCGGGGCTTTCATGACTATGAGCGTACCTATCATGTCTGCACTCAGAACGCCCAAGCCGTCATCAGCCGGTTTCTCGCCGAGGGCGGCAAGATCGCGCACGAGGTGGTCAATCGCTATGGGTCGTCGTGAGTATCAAACCTAAGCCCGGCGCGCCAAGGATCGCAGATATCCCTGATATTCTTCGTTGAGCTCCATATCCACGGCGGGAGCGACTTTCAACAATAGGTTGGCAACGAAGGGCTCATCGTTGCGGCTGTCTTCCAAGACCTCCCGCACGACGGGAAGATTGTCTTCAATGTGATGAAGGAACGCCACACCTTTTTCTTGGGTTTCTGTCCAGCGCTCGCGGGTCCATCTCGCCAGGGGATACATGACTTCGTGAACGAAATTGGTTTTGCGGGCCTTTTCGAAGAATCGCAAACTCGTATTCCAATTTTCCTTTGCGCGAAGCGGCGGCGGCGGCGGATCGCCAGACAGCAATTTCTTGCCCGCCTGGCCCACAAAATCTTCCAACGTCACCGGCGCGTCGATCACCCCGCGAAAATGCCATAGACCGAAAGATCCGGGGAATTCTTTCCCCATCGACTCGGTCAGAGCAGCCTCCACTTTGTCGACGGCGGGTTTGTCGCCCTGCATCGCCGCTGTCATACAAAATGCGAAGATTGCATCGTTCCCGACATTATGGACACCGCCGTTTCTCAGCTTTTCCGGCGGCAATTTCGGGGTGATCCCATCCGCGGGGATGTCAGCTTCGCCAGCCCGTTGCGCGGTTATAAACGCGGTAATTTCCAGCCAGCCCATGAAATGTTCAATGAACGCATCGGGATCCACATGCACGATGGCCAGATTGAGTGGCATCTTGCGCTTTTTCAGCTCTTCCATATCCGTCATGAATATGTCCCAGACGCGTCAGTGCGGTTGTGTCAACGGAGGGTCGGGAAACCGACAACAGGACAAGCGTCCGGGAGCAGATTCGAGGAATTACCGCAAGAAAAATGCCAAGGACACCCGGCCGCCCAAAAGCATGGGCGGCAAGCGCACACTGTCCCTTGGCCTTTCAATGGAGGTGCAAGAAGGCGCCGGCGCCAGCAGCCTTGCTAGATCGCCGGCGCTGGTCTCTGTGTTCCATCAATCAATGATGGTCCTGAATGCCGTTGTGAACCTGGGCGAGAACTTTTCCTTCGACCCAGATGAACCCGGATTCGGGAGCGGAACAAACGATCTCCCGCTCATCGATGAGACGGTCGCAGAGCATGACGCAAATGTCTTCGAGCGGGGCACTCGTGTCGTTTTCCTCGGTCATGCGATCGATCGAGGTTTCTTCCAACTCTTCACCGTCAACGAGATAGATGATGAAGACTTCTTCATGGCCTGCGATGCCATGTGCGTTGACCCTGAACGTTTCCCCGCGATATTGAAATTCTCGTACCATTGTCCGCCGCCTCTTCTTGGTAGGTTAGCGTTTTATGAGCGCGTAGCAGAGAGCCTCGCCGCGCTTCAGCGAGGATTGAAAACGCGGCGACCATAGACATCCGTGCAAGTGATGGTCAAGCTATCGCGCCGAGACATTATGAAGCGTGCGCTATGTAAAATGATTGAACAGCGTACATAGCAGCGAACACACAAACTCTCTGTTAAGCATCATGCAACTTTGCGGTACAACCATTGACCTTGCCGGGGGAAATTTCGATACTCGAAAATACAATTGCTCTGTTGCTGTGCGGCAAGATTGAAAAATCTCATCACCGATGTACCCGGCCTTCGCGTGGGTCATGCGCATGACGAACAGATTGCGTCCGGCGTCACGGCGCTAATTTTCGACTCTCCCGCTGTCGCCTCGATTGCGATCCATGGCGGCGCACCGGGCTTGCGTGACACCGCTTTGCTCGAACCCGAGATGACGGTTGACCGTGTCGATGCGTTGGTTCTTTCGGGGGGCTCCATCTTTGGCCTCGATTCGATGGGTGGCGTCATCGCTTTTTTGCGTGAGATCGGCCGCGGCTTCCCGGTGCTGGAGATCAAAGCGCCGATCGTGCCGGGGGCGGCGCTTTTCGATCTTTTGAATGGCGGTGATAAAAATTTTGGGCGCGAGCCGGTGTACTGGCATTTGGGATACCAGGCGGCCGCCGCCGCCGCCGAAAGTTTCGCTCTGGGCACCGCAGGCGCGGGTTTTGGCGCCACCACCGTCGATCTCAAGGGAGGCCTCGGCTCGGCGAGCGCGATGACCTCCGGCGGTTTTGTCGTTGGCGCCCTCGTTGCGGTCAATGCGGTTGGCCGGGCCACCATCGGCGAAGGCCCGCATTTCTGGGCCGCCCCTTATGAACAAAATCGTGAATTTGGCGGCCTTGGTTTGCCCTCGCCCTGGCCCGCTGACGCGCTCGCATTTCGTATCAAGGGCGGCGCGCCGCAAAATACCACAATTGCCATTGTCGCGACCGACGCGGCGCTGACCAAAGCCGAGTCCAAACGCCTCGCCATCATGGCGCATGACGGCATGGCCCGCGCGTTGCACCCTTCGCATGCGCCGATGGATGGCGACACGATTTTTGCTGCCGCGACAGGAAGTTCGGCAACCGCTGCAACGATCATCGACAAGACCGAGATCGGTCATTGCGCGAGCGGCTGTCTGGCGCGGGCCATCGCCCGCGCGGTTTACGAGGCAACGCCCCTGCCCTTTCCCGGTGCTTTGCCAAGCTGGCAAAGGCGGCATCAACTCGCTAGAATACGGTGAGATTTCCTTGGACCCTTGCCACAGTTCGATTCGAAGGTCAGAATTTCAATGAGAATCGTCCGCGTCGGCCTCGTGGCCCTGGCGGGGTTTTGCGCGCTCATTATCGCTGCCGCCGCCATCGAGAAGGGTCAAGCAAAGGACCAGGAACCTCTCCCTGTCTGGACCATCCCCGACATTGATGCTTTGCCCGATGATCCGCATGGCCAGCTCGTGCGGCACGGCCGCGACCTTATTCTGATGACCTATGCTTTTCTCGGACCGCACGCGCCCGACAGGGACACGCGCTTCGCCGGAAACAACCTCGCCTGCGGCAATTGCCATCTTGAAGCGGGAACGAAAAAATTTGGCCTGCCGATTTACGGGCTCTCCTCGGATTTCCCGCGCTACAGCGCTCGGATGGGCGCCGAGATCTCGATTGAAGACCGCGTGAATTCCTGCATGACGCGGAGCATGAACGGGCGCCCGCTGCCGGTCCCGTCTCCGGAAATGCAAGCGCTCAAAGCTTACATCACGTTCCTCTCGACCGGTCTCACGCCAGGCGAGCACGTTCCGGGGCATGGCGCGGGCACGATTCCCGAACTCGATCGCCCCGCCGATCCCAAACATGGAAAGCTCGTCTATACCCGCGCCTGTCTCGATTGCCACAATACCAATGGCTCAGGCATCGCGCGAAGCCCGCAAGCGTTGAGCCTTGGTTACGCCGTTCCGCCCCTCTGGGGAGACGACAGTTTCAACGATGGCGCCGGGATGGCAAGGCTCATCACGCTGACGGATTTTCTTCATTCCAACATGCCGCATGGGGCCGATTACCGGAACCCGATGCTCTCCATCGAAGAGGCCTGGGATGTGGCGGCCTATGTCGAATCGCAAGCGCGGCCGCACAAAACCGGGCTCGAGAACGACTTTTCGCCGGATCTGCTCGATAAACCAGTCGATGCCGCCTATGGGCCTTACGCCGATCATTTTTCTGAGGCCCAGCATAAATATGGCCCCTTCCAACCAATCCGCGCCGAGATCGAGCGTTTGAAGGCCGACAAAGATAAAGCCAGATAATGACGGCCTCGACTAGAGCAGTATCCGACCTGAATGAATCTGAAGGGATTCCCGAATCGGGCTTGAGGTGATTCAAACTGTCTGCCGGAGCAAGGAGGCCGGCAGGCATGTCGAAAGCCTTGTCTCTCGATCTTCGGGTTCGTGTACTGTCCGCGGTTGCGCAGGGTCTAAGCCATCGCGAAGCCGGCGCGCGGTTCGCGGTCAGCGCATCGAGCGTCAGCCGCTGGCGAAAGCTTGCGCGGGAACGGGGTGACGCGCGTCCGAAGGCGCTCGGCGGGGATCGTCGGTCGGGCCGGATCGACGCCCATAAGGACACAGTCCTCTGCGTGCTCGAGGCGACGCCCGACATCACCATCGAGGAGTTACGCCAAACGCTGGCGGACAAGGGGCTTGTCGTCGGCTATGGCACGATCCGCCGCTTCTTCGCGCGTCATGCGATCACGCGCAAAAAAAGACTGCGCACGCCAGCGAGCAGGATCGCCCCGACGTCCTGAAACGGCGCGAGGACTGGTTCGACGGGCAGATCGATCTCGACCCTGACCGCCTCGTCTTCATCGACGAGACCTGGGCCTCGACGAAGATGGCCCGCACGCATGGCCGTTGCCGGCGCGGCGAACGCCTGCGCGTCGGCGTGCCCCATGGCCACTGGAAGACCACGACTTTTGTCGCCGCCCTCACGACGCGCGGCATGATCGCGCCGTGGGTGCTGGACGGGCCGATCAACCGCGACGCTTTCGAGACCTATGTCGACAAGGCCCTCGTTCCAGACCTGCGGCCGGGCGACATCGTCGTCATGGACAATCTGTCGAGCCATAAGGGGCCAAGAGTGCGGGAGATGATCGCGGCGGCGGACGCCAGCCTTCTCTACCTGCCGCCTTACAGTCCGGACTTCAACCCGATCGAGAATGCCTTCTCCAAGCTGAAGGCTCATCTGCGTAAGGCTGCCGAGCGAACCGTCGGCGGCCTCTGGGACGCCATCGGCCGCATCATCGATCTGTTCGCTCCAGCGGAATGCAAAAACTACTTCGCCGCCGCAGGATACGATGCAACATGATCGGCTATTGCTCTAGTGGCTACATAGCGCCAACGGTATGGCCTCAATTTGCATTTTCAGATTTCGAGTCGAAATGGGTTGTCCAGTAGTGCAAAAATTAAGACTTCTGCAACGCAATCCGCTGTTTGGCGATGATCAAAAGAGCAATGGCCAGCACGGGGCAAATGATGTCAGTGTAGAATGGGACGCCCGCGTTGCCGGGTTCAAAGTTGCCCGCAATTAGCATCTGCTTGACATGTCCGACGGCATCGCCGAGCAGGAAAATGGATGCGGCGCATACAGCCGCCGCCTTGAAGTTCAGGTCGCGCCAAAAGGCGATCACGGCGGTCGCGCCGATGGCTAAATCGGCCATGCCGACTTCGAACTGAAACGGGCTCACGTCCCAGCCAATGAGCCTTGCAGCGGTGGCGGGAAAAAAGACATGAAAAGCCCCGGCCCAAAGCCCTGTTACGCCAATGGGTAGCAATAGGACCCACGACAGGAAACGCTCAGCGGCAGGCCCGTGACGACGGCGAGCCGCCGCGACCAAGAGGGCAACGACAAACAGCAGAGCGGGAAGGTTTTGAAGCACAAAGCTGATGATGTGGGCGACCATAACACTAGCTCCTACTGAGGGAAATGTTCGACGTGAATTTCGGCGGTGCGACCGAAGTAGACAGCACGCCTGCCGGTAAAGGAGACGATGTAGCCCGCACATCCTCCCGCCATGACTTTCGTGCAGAAACCCGCGTAAGTGTAGCCCGGCACAAGCTGTTGCGCCTCTTTGATGGCGGCCTGAATAGCGGCGGTGTTTAGAGCTGGTGCGATTAGGCCGCTGCTTCCGCGTTGGGAGCAAAATGCTGTCGCCGTCTGGCAAGAAGTAGGTTGCCGTCGCACGGCGGTAGTCGATCGCATAGCTTTCGAAGCCTTCCTGCATCAGCGTTCCGACAATTTCGGGGAAGGTCATGGTGTTGTTCTCCGCCCCGTCGAGACACGTCTGGGCAATCTTGGTAAGGTGGTCGTTCATTTTGGGTTGCTCCTGATTGTAGGACTTGTCAGTCAATCGGTATGGCGGTGAGGCCCAGCCGGGTGACTGCTTCTTTGAGAATTCGCAGCATGGCGCTGCGGTCTCTGTCAGATAGGTGGCCGAAGCACTCTTCACCGTTCTCATCAGCGAGCGCCGCCAGTTTGGGCACCAAATCCGCGCCTTGTGCAGTCAGGCGAAGAGTGTGCGAACGCCCGTCATCCGGGCTGGCCTCCCGGTCGATTAGTCCCTTGGCGAGAAGCCGGTCAGCCAGCTTGGTGATCGCTCCTCGCGTCATGCCCATGTCGTTCGCTAGCTGACTGGGTGATGTCGGCTTCCGGTCAAGAAGCACGCGCATCACCTCCCGCGAACATTCTCACCAGTACGAACGCAACAAAATCCAATTGCAGAAAATGCCCAACAACAAGAATTAAGCCGTTGACGCTGATGTAAGCGATGACGTAGCTGGATTGTCGTGGCTCCTCCATTGTATGCGTCCGCCCCTTCACGTTTGAAGCAATCCTCATGCGGGCAAGCGACGAGCGACAGATATTGAAATCTTCTCGGTCTGTGCCCACGTGTTGTGATGGTATAGCATCGCCGCCCGGCTTTGAGCGCCCATCGCTGGAGAAGGCAAACGCTCGGCGCAAAACGCATTGAACCCCATGATCGACGTACCACGAAGGATCAATGTGGATGACCTACATAAGCTAGTCTCGACCTTGCGGGATGACGTCAGAAGTAACGACAACGAGCGGACGATTTCCATCGCAAATACAGTCATTGCGCATTTTCTTGGACGAAAATGGTGCGAATCACACATACGTTATGATGCTCCAAAGTCCAGCTTTCTGCGCATGGACTTTTCGTCTGACCGCCGTCGAGCAGCTACAGTCTTCCGCGTAATCGACCTTGCTGAGATATTGTTTAATCTTCAACACATTGAAGGCTTCGATGCTTGTATAGCGCAGATGAAAACAGCAGCAGGGAAAATAGAGTCAACGTGCGCCGAACTGGACTTCGGACGGTTCTTGTATATCAACGACATCCATTTCCAATTTGTCATTCCGCAACAGACGAAGGGGAAGGATTACGATATTGAGTTGTTTTACCCAGATGGACTTGCGGTACCTGCGGACGCGAAATGCAAATGCGAGACGACGGAGATCAATCCACAGAGTATCCTAAATTCGCTGGAGAAGGCACGAAAGCAGCTTCCTGATGACCGCCCCAGCATCATATTCATGAAAGTGCCCCAGAGCTGGGTAGCCGACGTCGCAATGGCTGTTCAAATGGTGGACATTGGCCTCAAGTTTATGCGGAACACGGATCGCATCGTGTCCATCAAGTTTTATGTCTCACATCTTGAGTCTGGCGATAACATGCTGAGGCATAGGTTTGCATTTAGAGAAATTACAAACGAGGCGAGCCGATTTCATGACGGACGAAATTGGGATCTGTTCAAAGAAAATTCTGCTCCGGTGGGCTGGAATGGCATGCCGCTAAAATGGCAACGGATTCTTTTCTTCCCGAATACTGCATAATTCGAAAATATTACACCTCAAAGTTGTGTCAATCATATCATCTACTTATTGGGTGCAGAAATCAGGGGCAAATCTCCGTTCTTTGCCCGCAGCAGAACTTTAAACTAAGACATTGCAGGATCCTCACCTGTTTTGCTCCGGCCGCTCCGCCATGCTAGGCCAGCCGGATCTTCAATCCAATGAGCGCGTTGTATGATCCCCCGCTATTCCCGTCCCGAAATGGCCGCCCTGTGGGAAGCGCAAACCCGCTTTCGCATTTGGTTCGAGATCGAGGCACATGCCTGCGATGCGCTGGCCGAAATTGGTGTCATCCCAAAGGAGGCTGCCAAGGCGATCTGGGAGAAGGCTGGCCATGTGACGTTCGATGTGGCGAGGATCGATGCGATCGAGAAGGTCACGCATCACGATGTCGTCGCCTTTTTGACCCATCTTGCCGAATTCATCGGGCCGGAGTCGCGTTTTGTCCATCAAGGCATGACCTCGTCGGACGTGCTGGACACATGTCTCGCCGTCCAGCTCGCGCGAGCCTCCGACATTCTTTTATCGGACATCGACGCTTTGCTGGCGGCGCTGAAACGCCGCGCGTTCGAACATAAATTAACACCGATGATCGGCCGCTCGCATGGCATCCATGCGGAGCCGATGACATTTGGCTTTAAACTCGCGCAAGCCTATGCGGAGTTTTCCCGCGCCCGCGAGCGTCTCGTCCACGCAAGGAAAGAGATCGCGACCTGCGCGATTTCCGGCGCCGTCGGCACCTTTGCGAACATCGATCCGCGCGTCGAAGCCCATGTCGCTAAAAAGCTCGGCCTTGCCGTCGAGCCCGCCTCGACGCAGATCATTCCGCGCGACCGGCATGCGATGTTCTTCGCAACACTCGGCGTGATCGCCTCATCGATGGAACGGCTGGCGACCGAGATTCGGCATCTGCAGCGCACCGAAGTGCTGGAAGCGGAGGAGTTTTTTTCGGAAGGGCAGAAAGGCTCGTCCGCCATGCCCCATAAGCGCAATCCGGTGCTCAGCGAAAACGTCACCGGGCTGGCGCGCCTCGTGCGCGGCATGGCTATGCCTGCCATGGAAAATGTCGCGCTTTGGCACGAGCGCGATATTTCACACTCCTCGGTCGAGCGGATGATCGCGCCGGACGCGACGGTCACACTCGATTTCGCGCTCGCGCGGCTGACCCAAGTGATCGATAAGCTCGTCGTCTATCCTGCCAATATGAAAAAAAATCTGGAGCGCCTTGGCGGTCTCATTCATTCGCAGCGCGTGTTGCTTGCCCTAACTCAAAAGGGCGTGAGCCGCGAGGAAGCGTATGCGCTGGTTCAGCGCAACGCCATGCCGGTGTGGCGCGGCGAAGGCGATTTTCTGACGCTCTTGAAAAACGACACGGAGGTGCGCAAGGTGCTTGCCGCGCCCAAACTCGAAGAGCTATTCGATCTTGCCTATCATCTGAAAAATATCGATTTCATTTTTGAGCGTGTCTTCGGCGAGAGTTGAAGGCCGCAGCGTCACCCAAGTGGAAAGCCTCTCATGCAAACGAACAATCGTCTGGAAGATTTGGTCGCCACAATCGTCGCGGAGCCGGGACTGCACGCGCGCTGGCTCAACACATTTTCCTATTTGGAATATGTCGGCTTCCGCAAGATCGTGAAAAGCCAAAATGCCGAGGCTCTGACTGCCGCGATCCTTGGCCATGCTTGCGAAGAAGGCCGCCAT
This sequence comes from Methylocapsa sp. D3K7, assembly GCF_029855125.1. Lineage (GTDB taxonomy): Bacteria > Pseudomonadota > Alphaproteobacteria > Rhizobiales > Beijerinckiaceae > Methylocapsa. The sequence goes on along the minus strand of NZ_CP123229.1, from coordinate 2,735,991 downwards.
GCGCTCGGTCTGAAAAAACTGGCGATCAAATTGGGCGGCGCCGCTTTTGATTCCTACGCTCCCGAAGTTCTGCTCTGCGGCGAAGAGGCCAATGATTATTTTCAAGACCTCGACCAGTTTTGCGATGAAGCCTTCGCGGACCGCTCGCCGGAGGAGCGCGTCTCTCTCGCCTACGGCTATGTGACATGGCTTGTCGAGCGGCGGGCGCTCGACGTTTATGGGATCTATAAGAACGCGCTCGGCGAATCGGAAATCGCCCGAAAGCTTGGCGGCCTCTTGGCCGAGGAGACCAAGCATCTCTCCGATATCGAGGCTTTCCTGCAAGCTGGCGATCCGGATTTTGCAACAAAATCGAAAGAGTTCGAAACGGTCGAAACCTCGCTCTACGAGACCTTCCTTGTCGCCTTGACCAAGGAACTCGCGCGAGCACCCGCCGGGGCAGCGGTTGCCGGCTAACCCATGCGCTCATCCGACGCCGACATTCTGATTATACCCGGGCACGGGGGGTCCGGTCCCGATCATTGGCAAAGCCGCTGGGAAGCCAAGATCCCCGCGGTGCGCCGCGTCGCGCAAGCCGATTGGGAGAACCCGAGTCTTGATGCCTGGCGGGACCGCATCGTCGAGGAGGTCGCGCGCGCGGAGCGCCCGGTCATTCTCGTCGCTCACAGCCTTGGCGTGCTCGCGGTCGCGCATACCGCGCCTCTTTTGGCGAAAGGAGCTGTGAACGGCAAGGTCAAGGGCGGCTTTTTTGTCGCCCCGCCCTCGGCCAAGGTGCTCGAAACCTTTGATGCCATCGATCCGGCGTTCTTGACTCCACCCGCCGAACCTCTCCCTTTCCCTTCGCTAATCATCGCAAGCCGGGACGATCCTTATGCCTCCTTTGCCGACAGCGAGGATCTCGCGCGGGTGCTGGGTTCGGAGCTGGCCGACGCAGGCCATTCCGGCCACATCAATATCGAAAGCGGTCACGGGCCCTGGCCGGAAGGCCTCATGCGTTTTGCCGGATTTTTGAAGACGCTGTGAGATGTTTCAGCCATCAGTTTTGTCCGGTTTTGCCTCGCAATCTTACAAAAATGTTTCACGTGAAACGTTTTTGTAAGGTCGGGCCGGAAAATCTTACAAGCCCGCATACAAAGTACGGCCTTTTATTTGTGGAATGGCGAAAAAACCTTGTCCTATTGCGCGCAGCGGCCCCGCGAGTTCAGTTGGCCTGACTATTTCGCCTTCTTGTTCAGCGTCTCGATCAGAAGCTTGGCAGCCGGACCCGACGAGGCCGGATTCTGGCCAGTGATCAGCTGGCCGTCGGCGACCGTGTGAACGCCCCAGTTTTTGACCTTGGAAAAGGTGGCTCCGAGGCTCATCAGTTCGTCTTCGACAAGGAACGGCACCACCTTCGTCAATCCAACATCTTCTTCCTCGCCATTGGTGAAGCCGGTCACGGTCTTGCCCTCGACGAGCAGCTTGCCGTCTGGGGTCTTGACATGGTGCAGCGCGCCGGTTGAGTGGCAGACCACTGCGAAGGTCTTGCCGGCGGCCAGGAAGGATTCCAGCAGCTTGACCGAGTTCTTGTCTTCGGCGAGATCCCACATCGGCCCATGACCGCCGGGGTAGAAGACAGTATCGTAGTCTTCCTGCTTGACGCTATCGAGGCGCGCCGTCCTGTCGAGCTGGGCGTTGGCGCCGGCATCCTTCTCGAACCGGCGGGTGATGTCGGTCTGGAAGTTCGGCTCGTTGCTTTTGGGGTCGAGCGGCGGGCGCCCACCCTTGGGCGATGCGAGGGTAATCTGGGCGCCTGCATCCTTGAAGACATAATAGGGCGCCGCCAGTTCCTCCAGCCAGAAGCCGGTCTTGCGCCCCGTGTTGCCGAGCTGGTCGTGGGAGGTAAGAACCATCAGGACTTTCATAATGCGCTCCTTTCCTTGATCGTTGAAGAGTAACCCGCGTTGCTGCGGTGGCCAAGCCTCGCCCGAGTCGCAGGCTTCACAGTGATGCGCGCCGTTTAGGCATCGTCGCTCTGGTACAAATATGCCAGACAGCCGCCGGCGAGAAGGGCTTGTCGCTTAAGGCGTCACCCCGGATTGGCCGACACGCCGCGTTTCATGATGGAGCCTTGAGCGACTGGCACTTTCGTAAAGACAAAGGTTCGCGGGAACTACTTGATTTCTGCAATGCGCGAGTCAGCCATATCGCATTTTCCGATATGGCAGACCTCGCAAAGAATCTGGAGGTTATCTATAGTGGTCTCCCCACCCTTCGACCAAGGATAGATGTGATCCACATGCAATTTAACGCCGTCCCTCGGTGATGCACCACATAGTTTGCACTGTGCGCCATCGCGCATCAACACTTGTGCTCGCAGTTTCCAATTCACATTTCTCGGCGTCTTTCGAGATTTAGGTTGTGGGAATTCGCTAGGTTCTGGCGTTACTCCTTCATCATTTGCCCAAGCAACAAATTCCCGCAGCGCATTCGTCCAACTGCCAAATCTGTTAGCATATGTTGTAGCGCTGTATTCGGATGTGTCCCTAGTGAGGTCCCTGAATTTCGGCTGGTGACCAAGCTTGCTCCATACAGCCACGACGTTTCTAAACAAATCCTCGTTTGGTACATTTCGGTTCTTCGTTTTTTCCAGGCCAGCTTTCTTGAGTGCATTGAGCCACGACCCAAATCTGACGGTCGCGGTGCTGCTGTGATACTTTCCATTCACATTGTACTCGCGGAACGTAATTTTGTTTTTGCCTAACTGCTGCGACGTCCGAACGAGATCAGCAATCAGCTCATCATCGGGAACGTTTCTATGGAAGTCGTCGAGTTCGAAGCCTGAAATTGTTTTGCTCGGCATTTGCTCGTTAGTTCCTTTTCCAGGAAACATTTGTAGCATTTGATAAAGATCATCGAAATAGAGTGAGTAATTCAAAATTTTCTTGAACGAAATGGACATTTCACCTGCGAAAATCAGGTGCGAAATGATCGCCTCATCTGAACATTTATCATCCGCCTTTTATAGCGCCTGCAGAAACCGTACCGCCTCACCCTGCCCAGGAGTCACAAGCTCCCCTTCCCACATGACTTTCCTGCCACGAACGATGGTGCCAATCGGCCAGCCCGTCACTTCCTTGCCGTCATAGGGCGTCCAGCCGCAGCGCGAGGCGATCCAGCGATTCTCGATTGTCTGGCGGCTCTTCAGATCGACGATCGTAAAATCGGCATCATAGCCCACCGCGATCCGTCCCTTGCCCGCAATCCCGAACAGCCGCGCGGGACCGGCGCTCGTCATATCGACAAAACGCAACAACGACAGTCGCCCTTTGTTCACATGATCGAGCATGATGGGCACGAGCGTCTGCACGCCCGTCATGCCGGATGGGCTTTGCGGATAGGGTTTTGCTTTCTCCTCCAAAGTGTGCGGCGCGTGATCGGAGCCCAAAATATCGGCGATGCCTTGGGTCAGCGCGAACCAGATCCGGTCGCGATGGCTCTTGTCGCGGACCGGCGGGTTCATCTGCAATTTGGTGCCGAGCCGCGCATAGTCGGACGCGCTGAGAGTCAAATGATGGGGCGTCACCTCGACGCTCGCAATGTCTTTATGTGCCGCCAACAGATCCATTTCCTCGCCGCACGACACATGCAGCACATGGATCAAGGCGTGCTGTTCCCGCGCGATGCGCAACAAACGCTCCGTCGATTGCAGCGCGACGATTTCATCGCGCCAGACGGGATGCGAGGACGGGTCGTTGGCGATCCGCAGGTCCTTGCGTTCCTCAAGGCGAAATTCGTCCTCGCTATGGAACGCAGCGCGGCGCCGGGTTTGACTCAAAATGCTGGCAACGCCGGCATCATCGGCGACGAGAAGCGAACCCGTCGAAGAGCCCATGAACACTTTTATGCCCGCCGCGCCCGGCAGCCGTTCGAGTTCGGGTATATCGCGGGCGTTGTCATGGGTGCCGCCGACCCAAAAGGCGAAATCGCAATGCATCCGGCCTGTCGCGCGCGCCACTTTGTCGGCGAGCGCGGCATCGCCGGTGGTCAAGGGGTTCGTATTCGGCATTTCGAAAACGGCCGTGACGCCGCCCATGACCGCCGCGCGGGAGCCTGTCTCCAAATCTTCCTTATGCGTTGCGCCGGGCTCGCGGAAATGCACCTGCGTGTCGATCACGCCCGGCAAAATGTGGAGGCCGGTGGCGTCGATGGTCTCGCCAGCGCTGGCGTGGGAAAGATCGCCGATTTGGGAGATTTTTCCAGCCCTTATGCCGATATCGCGAGGGCTTTCGCCAGTATGGTCGACGACAGTGCCGCCCTTCAGTAGGATATCGAAACTTTGGGGCACTGGCTCATCCATTGCAAAGCGGCTTCGGCTTGCGCCTGTTCATTGTCGGACTATCTACAAACGGTATGGCGGAAAGTCGAGGAACGGAATGGAATTGTGTCTCTTGAGCGATCGCGGCGTCATCGAAGTGGCGGGCGCCGAGGCGACGGGTTTTCTGCAAAGGCTGATCACCAACAGTGTGCGCGATATTCCGCAAGGAGAAAGCCGCTATTCCGGGCTCTTGTCGCCGCAAGGCAAAGTTTTGTTCGATTTCTTTGTGGTTCCGATGCCAGAGGGGCCGGACGCCGGCTATCTCTTCGATTGCGTGCGGGCGCAAGCGGGCGATCTCGTCAAGCGCCTCAATCTCCATAAGATGCGGGCGAAAATCGCGATTAACGACAAATCGGAACAATTGGGCGTGGCCGCCACCTTAGGCGGCGAGGCACCGGCAGAGGTTGAAGGTGTTGTTTACCGCGACCCGCGGGCACCCGGCATGGGCCTGCGAATCATCGCATCCCGAGAAGAGCTGGCCCGGATTAAAGACGCTGGCGAGGCCGCTTATGAGGCGCATCGGATTGCCCAGGGCGTGCCAAAGGGCGGCGCCGATTTTACCTATGGCGATGCCTTTGTGCATGACATCAACCTCGATGTGATGAACGGCGTCGATTTCAAAAAGGGCTGCTATGTCGGGCAGGAGGTCGTCGCCCGTGTGCATTTCCGCAAATCGGCCCGCAAACGTATCGTGAAGATCCATTTCGAGGGTAAAGCGCCGAAGCCAGGTGCCCCGGTCATGGCCGGCGACACCAACATCGGCCAGCTTAGCTCGACCGCCGGAGCCGAGGGGCTGGCGACGCTCCGGATTGACCGGCTCGAAGAAGCACGCGCGGCGGGCGCAGCGATCACGGCCGGGGACTCCATCGTGGACGTGACTGTGCCGCCCGAATTCATCGCCGCCGCCGCCGGGGTTGAAAAACGGCCCTAGCTGTGACTTTCCTAGCGGGATGCAGGAAACCCGCGCACGTTCTTCCGCCGCCGACAAACCGCGCTGCCCGTGGCCCGGCACTGATCCGCTCTATCTTGCCTATCACGACGAGGAATGGGGGATACCAGAGCGGGACAGCCGGGCGCTCTATGAAAAACTCATCCTTGATGGGTTTCAGGCCGGGCTGTCCTGGATCACGATTCTGCGCAAGCGTGAAGCTTTCCGTATCGCCTTCGACAATTTCGATCCTGAAAAAATCGCCCGCTACGACCGCGTGAAAATCGAAACGCTCATGCAAAACGCGGGGATCATCCGCAATCGCGCAAAGATCGAAAGCAGCGTCTCATCGGCTCGCGCTTATCTGAAAATCCAAGACGCCGAGGGCTTTTCCAACTACCTCTGGGGGTTTTTCGAGGGAAAGACCCTTCAAAACAAATATCGCGACATGAGCGAAATCCCGGCGCAAACACCGCTTTCGGCGCGTATCGCCAAGGATCTCAAAAGCCGCGGCTTCAATTTCTGCGGCCCGACCGTCGTTTACGCCTTTTGTCAGGCGACCGGCATGGTGAACGACCACCTCGTCAGCTGCTGGCGGCACAAGGAATGCCACGCACATGCGAGCCGCCGATGAAGAAAGTCCGGGCGTGGGTTCGCTTGCCGTCCGGCAAACGCCTCGATCTTTTGAACCCGACGCCCTTTGACTGGGAGGACAAGGACCTCGCTCTCGGGCTGGCGCGGACCTACCGCTGGGGCGGCCACTCGGCGTGGCCGTTGCCGCTCTCGGTGGCGCAGCATTCGCTTCTGGTTCTGGCTTTGCACCGGCAACGGTTTGCTGGTGTTGCAAACCCCGTAGCTGAGCTGCACGAATTGCTGCACGATGCCGATGAAGGCCTGCTCGGCTTCGATTGTATTTCGGTGATCAAGCCGTTTCTGGGCGAGGCTTATCGCACCTTGACCGATAGGCTCGAAAACGCTGTTGCCCTCCGCTATGGCTTGACCGCCTGGACACCGGGGGAAAGAAAGGCGCACAAACGGGCAGACCGCATCGCCGCCGCCTCCGAGGCCGTCCATGTGGTTGGCTGGACGGAGAGCGAAGTGCGCAACACGTTGCGGATTCCCTATGAAGTCCTGGCTGCCGATCCCCTGTGCGCGATCTATGGCGGCAAACCCTGGGAACCGTGGACGCCAGCTGTCGCCGCGGCGCGTTTCTTGGCCGAACTCGAACAGCTATTACCCGCAAATCACGCGGATTTGGGTCGAAATTCGCGAAAATGACACCTAAATGCGCCAAAAGAAGCCGCGAATCGATTCGCGGCAAACTTTGTCAGTTGGAGGACGATGGTGGCCCCGCGCATTCATGTGTGTCCCCTTTCCAGATTGCCGGAGACGGTCAAAGCGAGCGGGGCACGCAGCCTCGTCACCCTGATCAACGAAGGCACGCCGGTCAAGCGGCCGCCCGCAATCACGGCCGACAAACATCTCGTCGTCACTCTCTCCGACATTGTCATCGAGGAGCCAGGCCATACGCTGCCGAACGAGTCGCATGTCGAACGTCTGCTGGATTTCGTGCGGACATGGGACCAGCTGGAGCCTCTGTTGATCCATTGCTGGGCGGGCGTCAGCCGCTCGACCGCAGCGGCTTTCATCGCCGCTTGCGCCTTGCGCCCGGATCGCGATGAGGCCGACATCGCCCGGGCCGTGCGCATGAATTCGCCGACCGCGACGCCCAATTCCCGGCTTGTTGCCATCGCCGACGCCAAGCTTGGCCGCAACGGACGGATGGTTGCAGCCATCACGAACATCGGCCGCGGGCGCAATTGTTTCGAAGGCGCCCCTTTCGCTCTGGAGTTGCGCTGACTTTCAACCGCGTCTACAGCATTTTTAGTTGTAGCCGAGAGAAAGAGGCGATTTTGCCCGCCACCGACCCAGACATCGCTGCCCTGTCCTTCGAGGCGGCGCTCAAGGAACTCGAACAAATTGTCGATCGGCTCGAAAAAGGGACCGTCGAACTGGAGGAATCGATTGCGATCTATGCGCGCGGCGCGGCCTTGAAGGCGCACTGTAGCGAATTGCTCAAAAGCGCCGAGCAGCGAATCGAAAAAATCACATTTGCCGCCGATGGCCGCCCCAGCGGTACCGAACCGCTCGACGTAGAGTAAACGCGGGACACTTGGGTGGACATAGAATGAGTTGAGGAATCCTATTGATTTCAGATTTTAGACAGGCTGAAAATCTTCAAATAGGGGTTTTAAAATTGAAAAATATTCTCCTCGCGTCAGCTATGTTTGCCGCCGCAACCCCGGCGCTGGCACAAGCACAATATGTCCCGCAGACATGCGCGCACGGCTATTATCTCAACGCTGAGGGTGTTTGCGTCCACAAGCCAACAGCGGTTCCGCATCAAGGTGCGACAGCACTTTGCCGTGATGGGTTGTATTCCTACGCAACGCGCGGGCCGGATATTTGTGCGAACCACGGGGGCATTGTCGAATTGGTCGGGAAATAGAATGAACGCGATTGTTGCGGCCTAAAGATTTCGCGGGCGACCCCGCTTGGCAGACGGCTTGCTTCCCAACGGCAAGTCGAAATCTTCCCCAAATTTTCGTAACAGAGGTTTGACCCCATGGGCGATTATGCCTTCGCCACGCCGCCGATCATCTCGCTCATGTCAATGTCCACCAAACCGTTTCCGGTGCGGCGGATCTATTGCGTCGGCCAGAATTACCGCGAGCACGCGGTGGAAATGGGCGGCAATCCCGAGGCCGACCCGCCGTTCTTCTTCATGAAGCCCGCCAGCGCCATCCTGCAGAATGGCGAAACCATGCCCTATCCGCCGGGCACCAGAGATCTGCAGCATGAGGTCGAACTGGTGGTTGCGATGGCCATGGGCGGCAAAAACATTCCGCCCGAACACGTCAACGATATGATCTTCGGCTATGCCGTCGGTCTCGATATGACGAAACGCGATGTGCAGCACGCGGCGAAGAAAAAGGGCCGGCCCTGGGAGATGGCGAAAGCTTTCGATCATTCGGCGCCCTGTTCCTCGATTACGCCGGAGATGTACAGCGGCGTCGTCGCCAAGGGCGCGATCCAATGCAAAGTGAATGGAACCTTGCGTCAGAGCGCCGATGTCGGCGACATGATCTGGGGCGTTCCGCAAATTGTCCATTATCTCTCGCAGCTCGTCGAAGTCTGCGCGGGCGATCTCATCTTTACCGGCACCCCCGCCGGGGTCGGGCCTGTCGTCAAGGGCGACAAGATCGAAGCGACGATTGCCGGGCTGGAGACGCTGTCGATCAAGATCGGTTGATCCCGCTGTTCAAATGAACTGATCCGCCGCTGACACCGCCCGGCGGAGTCAGCGGCAGGTTTGCGTGCTGGGAGAACCAGAGGCTATTTGAGGATCCACGGCATCACATAGAGGGCGATCATCGTAAATCCTTCGTCGAACCAGCTCATCAAATCAATGAGATGCATGCCTTTCCCTTCCAAAAAAGAGCGGGCTTGCGGGTGCCCGCCAAACTTCGCGTGTGGCCATCTAAAGTATTTAAATGGCATCAGTCCCAAATCGATTTAACGTTATTACTTGGAACAATGAAGCTATGGCGGAACAGCTATAAGTATCAATCCTACAAATCAGGCCTCGTTATTAAGTATAAACCTATAGCCAATTGACTTTTTGTACTCGCTGAAACTTGTATCGGAACCAGCTATTCAGGGATGAAGCCAATGTGCGCCTTGGCGCCAGGACCAGGCTTGCTGTCGAGCGCCTGGATCTGCTTCCAGGTGTTCGACTGGGCGATCATCCGGCGGATCGCCGCCACATTGGTGCTTGCATCCTGAGGAGAGAGATCCCGCCGCGCCACCTCCTCGGCGCTGGAAAATTTGCCTTCAAGCGCAAGCACGAGAGCAAGATTTTGGCGCACCGGCCGATCTGCGCCGGGCCCGGCCGCTGCTTCTTGCAATGCCTTTTCGGCCTCCGGCAATTTCTTGGAAAGCGCGTAGGAAAGCCCGAGATTGGACAGAACATGCGGCTGCGCCGGCACGATTTTCAGCGCCGCCGTATAATAGGCTTGGGCTCGCTCATGGTCGCCGAGTTGATCGGCGACCGAGCCTTGCGCCGACAGCACCGACCAATTCGGCCGCTCGGGCGTATGTGCATTCGCCAAGACTTCCGCTGCCTCGCGTGGCCGTCCCGCATCCGCCAACGCCTTGCCATAGGCCGCGAGCACGTCCACGTCGCGCGGAAATTTTATCGAAAGCCGCTGCAAAATCGCGGCCGCCTGCGCATGTTCCGACAAGTCTCGGAGCGCCCGCGCGTAATTCAGCGCGACCGCCTTATCATCTGGGCTGCGGTCGTAGCGGCGTCCCCAGTCCTCCGCCGCATGCCGCGGATCCGGTTCGGAGGCACCGCCGATCGCGCCCGTGATATCCGGCTCGCCGGTCGACTGGCAGCCCGCCAAACAGAGCGCGGCCACAAGCAGCATCCCGCGCGAAAGGATGGCCGCGGCGCGGGCCGGGCGGCAGCTTTGTTTAAACTCATCGCGGCGTGGGTCAGGCCATAGGTTCATTGGGTCCGCCATGCCCCCGGAGCGCTGCGATTTGCGGTTTGCGCGAGAGCCAATCAGCTATTAAGCCTGCCCTTTGCTTGCGTCGCGCTGACGCTACGCCAATTGCTGTTTTTCTAGGAGTTTCCATGCTGGTCCGGTCTGAATCCGCCCAAGCTGCGGTGCCCATCTGGTTCGTCACCAAGGAGACATGGCCAAGAATCCGCGAGTCTCTCCCGCTATCCGCGCAAGGTTTCGCGGGCGCCTGCGGTTTCGAGCCAAAACCCGGCCGCTCGCAAATCCTGCCCGGCCCAGATGGCGAGATCGCCGCTGTCCTCTTTGCAATCGAAAGCGTCGAGACCCGTACCCGCGATTTTTTGCTTCCGGGCCAACTGGCTGCGTCGCTGCCGCCCGGCCTCTACCGCTTCGCCAACAGCCCGCATGATACGTCCCTTGCCGCGCTCTCTTGGCTCCTCTCGGCCTATCGTTTCCATCGCTACAAAACCAGCAGTGGTGATCATCCGCGGCTTTGTGCGCCTGATGGCGTCGATGCCGCGCGGATCGAGCGCATCGCGCGCGGCGTCATTCTCGGGCGCGATCTCATCAACACGCCCGCCAACGATATGAACCCCGAGACGCTTGAAGCCGCCGCCTTAACGCTCGCCGCGCAGCATCATGCCGAGGCCGGGGTTACACGCGGCGAAGCCCTGCTCGAAGCAAATCTGCCGCTCATTCACGCCGTCGGGCGCGCCGCCGAAAAAGAGCCGCGTCTGGTCGATTTCAGCTTCGGCAACGAATCGGCCCCGAAAGTGACCCTTGTCGGCAAGGGCGTCTGTTTCGATTCGGGTGGCCTCGACATCAAACCTGACGCCGCCATGCTGCTCATGAAAAAAGATATGGGCGGCGCCGCCACCGCACTGGCATTGGCGTCGATGATCATGGAGGCGGGACTCCCCATTCGCTTGCGGGTGCTGATCCCGATCGTCGAGAACGCGATCTCCGCCAATGCATTCCGGCCGGGCGATGTCTATGAGAGCCACAAAGGTCTCTCCATTGAAATCGGCAACACGGACGCCGAGGGACGGCTCATTCTTGCCGACGCGCTGGCACTGGCCGACGAGGAGTCGCCCGATCTTCTCATCGATTTCGCGACTCTGACAGGCGCGGCGCGGGTCGCGCTCGGCCCTGACTTGCCGCCATTCTACACGATGGATGACGCGCTTGCCGCCGATATCGGGAGGTTTGGCACCGACGCCGCGGACCCCGTCTGGCGGCTGCCTTTGTGGGACCCTTACGACAGCTTGCTTGAGAGTAAGATCGCTGACCTCAACAATATTTCCGGCGGACCTTTCGCGGGCTCGATCACAGCGGCGCTGTTCTTGCGCCGCTTCGTCGAGCGCACTGCGTCCTGGGTGCATTTCGACATTTATGCTTGGACCCCGAAAACAAAGCCTGGCCGCCCGGAAGGCGGCGAAGTCCAGGCGGCGCGGCTGCTTTATGATCTGCTCGAAGCACGCTATGGAACAACCGTTCCGGCGGGCACGCCGGACAACTGGGAAAAATCAGCAGCGGAGACAGTTCCATGAGGCACATTGTCTTCTCGCTGATCTTCGCGCTCATAGCATCGGCACCGACCCGCGCCGATCCGGCTGCGGCCGACCCGGTCCTCGCCGCAGTGACCGATCTCGGCGGTCCCGTCATGTTCATGATGTCGGGCGCTCCGGGCATGGTCCTTGTCCTCGTGCGCGGCGGCCACAGCATCGTGCTCGGCTATGGGGAAACCGAGAAGGGCAACAATCACACGCCGGACGGCAACAGCCTTCTGCGTCTGAACTCTATCACCAAAGTCTTCACCACCGAGGTGCTGGCCTCGCTCGCCGCCGACGGCAAGCTCGCCCTTACCGATCCGCTGCAGCGCTACGCGGGCAAAACGAAACTGCCCACATTCGGCACTCGCCCAGTGACACTGCTGGATCTCGCGACCCATACCGCCGCCCTGCCGCGCGAGATGGGCGACGTGCCGGACGGCGTGTTCGCGCGCGCCTGGCCGACGCGGGCGGATCGCTGGAAATGGCTCCCAGGCTACAAACTCCCCTGGGAACCCGGCAGCGTCGCCTCCTATTCCAATGTGAGTTTCGATGTCCTCGCCGACGCCATCGAAACCGCCGCTGGGCAGTCTTATCCCGATCTTTTGCGGGCGCGCGTGACAATCCCGCTCGGCATGGCGGACACCGGCTTTTCGCCAACGCCTGAGCAATGCGCCCGGCTCATGACCGGCAGTGGCCTTGGCGGCACCGGCCCTTGCGTCGATACCCATGCCACGGACGGCAGCGGCGGCCTTTACAGCACCGGCAATGACATGGCTCGCTGGCTGCGCCACAACATCGAGGACACCGACGGGCCGCTGGCCATGAGCCATGCCATCTATCGCCAGCGCCAGGCGTTGAAGGCGGCGATCGGCTTCGACGACGCGGGACCTATGGCTGGCCTCGGGCTCGGCTGGGTCTCCGTCGCGGCGCAAGGCATCCATCCAACGGTTATCGCCAAAAGCGGCGGCGGCGCTGGTTTCATGAGCTATATCGCTTTCGCACCGGGCCGCGATGTGGGTCTCTTCGTCGCCGTCAACCGCGTCGATTTCGCCATGTTTTTCGCCCTCACCGCAGCCGCCAACGGAATGATCGCCGATCTCGTGACGCGCTGAAAAAAGAAGGCAGATCCGCTTTTGAAAACGGATCTGTCCAAGTTTTCCGTTATTGGCAGCTGGTCAGCGGATCGTTGCAATAGGGAACGTTCTTCCAGCTGAAAACGCCAGGCATGCGGGTATCGATGGTCAGGCGCAGCCACTCGCCCGGCTTGTTCGTCGAGCCTTGCACTGTGATGCGCGTCAAATTCGGCACAGGCGGTGTGTTATGGATCAAGCCCGTGGCACTGGTTGGAACCGCGAGCGGGTGATCCACCTCGAAGAGATGCGAGTCCCCATTGAGGAGAAGCACAGGCAAGCCAAACTTAATGCTGGAAGTCGCCAATTGCTGCACGAAGGGCGTATAAGCGGAGAGCCCATCGCCGCCGGCAACGAGGGCGGACGGATCCCACATATCGGCTTGCAGAGCAATAACGACGGCTTTCGCATGTGCCGTCGCCGCCAGTTTGAAGGCGGCTTGCAGCCACCGGATATCGGCGGCAGTACGATCGGCGACTTCTTGCGCCTGAGCGGCCGGATTCTCGAAGCCATTTGTCCAAGGCACGGTATCGTTGTTCGAGCCCGGCAAGTTCACGGTCACGAACACCACTTTCGCATCTTCCCAGATTACGTTTTCGACAAACTGGGCATCAGCGGGAAAGGCTGGATCGAAATATTTTGACTGACTTAACACGTCTTTCTCTTCGAGCCCGAGAGTCTTGCCAGGCCTTGCGAAAAACAGACCCCGCACACTCGCCAATTCATTGAGCGGCGCGCCGCTTTTGAATTCCTTGGTCTTGTGGCAGTCGGTCCATTCGTTGTCACCCAGTGTGTAGACGAACGGCACCTTGAACTGCTGGAAATTATAATAGATCGCCTGATTCCAGCCCGGATTTGATGTGGAGATCGGGGGCAGAATGCCGGCGCTCGTGCAGGGAAAGCTGCCGGAATGAATGTCCCCAACATGGATTACTTGGCTGACATCTGAATCAGCGTTAATCGAGTTGATCAGAAGCGGCGCATTGGTCAGCAGATTTTGATTGTAAGGCCAATCGCCAAAGACGGCGACCGTCAGCTTGTTGTTGTCATGACGTTCGTCAGCGATGGCCAAATGACCGGCGGTCAGCGTTGCGGAAAGCAACGCGGTTGAAAGCAGAAGCCTTTTCAAGAATATCCCCCTAGATGGCCATTGTTGCGCGAAGCGCGCGGAGCCGCACGACCCTTAGACAGGCCATGTGTAGGTTTTGTGCAGAATTGATTACGATCATACGAAAGGCGCGGATGACGATGGTGCTTTAGGGGCGCAGAAGCTCACTTCACCGCAGCCCATATTGGGCTACATGCATCCTTGATGCGGCGGCTCCACATGGTTTCGTAGAGATCTTCCAGCGCGCTTGTATAGGCGGCCACATTGAACAAAGGCGCGGTCAGCCGTTCGCGCTGGAGTTTTGCCTTCAATGCGTTGAGCTGGGCCGGGCCGGCGGCGAGCCCCGCCGCCAGGGTGACATAGTCCTCCGCATTCGCGGCGATCAATTCCGGAAGGCCGACGGCGTGCAGAAGACTCCCGGCAACGCGCGAGGCAAAGGTGTCGCCAGCCTGGGTCACAACCGGCACGCCGGCAAACAGCGCGTCGCTTGCCGTGGTATGCGCGCCATAGGGCGCCGTATCGAGCACCAAATCGGCGAGCTGGAGCCGGCCGAGATGATCGCTCTGCCCCACATCGGGGGCGAAGACGAGGCGGCTCATGGCAATCCCGCGCCGCAGCGCCTCGCCGCGCAAATTGCCTTCGGCTCGCTCCGCGGCGAGCAGCCAAAGCACGCTTCCTGGCGTCGCCTCGAGGATGCGGCACCAGAGATCGAAAACCGGTGGCGTCAATTTGAACGCCTGATTGAAGCAGCAAAACACGAAGCCCGTGTCAGGTAAGCCAGCCTCCGATCGCGACGGCCTGCGGCCAATCGTGCCCGTCCGTCCATGCGGCTGATAGGAATGCGGCATATAGGCGAAGGCTTCCGAATAATCGGCTGCGTCCTCCATCGGCGTCATATAGGAGTCGGTGACGATATAGTCGCAGATGCCGCTGCCCAAGGTTCCGGGATAGCCGAGATAATTCACTTGAATGGGCGCGGGATGCAGCATCAGGATGCCGGTCCGCGCCCCTTGCGTAAATCCCTTGAGATCGACCAAAATATCGATGTTCGCGGCATGGATGGCGCGCGCCGCCGCGACGTCGCTCATCACCGACACATCATGCACCGTGTGAAAAGCGTCGTTAAGGCGGCGGCGCATCGCTTTGCCGTCATCGGCGCCGAAGGAAAACCCATGCAGCTCGAAATGCGCCCGGTCATGCGCCTCGAACATCTCGATCAGCAGCAACAGCGTCGCATGATCCTGAAAATCGTTCGAGAGATAGCCGATGCGAATTTTTTCGCGCGCGGCATCATCGAAACAAAAAGCAAGATCGTTGCGGATCGCAACACTCCGCGCGCGGCGATCCTTTGTCCAAAGCTCGGAACAGTCCCGCTGCTCCCGGGCACTGACGCCGGGCACTGTCAAAAACTGGAACGGAGAAAGCTGACCTGCCAACCCTTCCGCGAGACGAGCGCGCATCGACTGCGCGTCCTGGGCGAAGTCGTCCCATTCACACATTTCGCGGCTTCGGTGGAAGGACTTCATCGCGCCAGCCAAACCGCTCGTCGTCTTTGCGACAAAAGGGCCGCGCGCCACTCGCCGCATGGACGCGGCATCAAGAAGGAGCAAATCTTGCGCCAGTGAAGCCGGCTTCGATTAGGGCGTTTTCGTTGCTTTGGCTGCAACGGCATGGAGCGCGGCGGCCATGGCATCAACGGCCGCCGGGATGTCCGCAGCGGCGAGTCCGTGCCGTTGCGCGATCCAGCGCGGATCATTGTAGGCCAGCCAGACGTTGCTCGCCGCATCCTCGAAAACCAGCGCTTTCAAGGGCAAATCGATGCCGGTGGCCTGGCTGGCCTGCATGAGCGGCGTCCCCGCTTTGGCATTGCCGAAAATCAAGAGCTCGGTGGGCCGCAGCGGCAAACCCGCCTCCGCCGCCCCCGACGCATGATCGATTCGCGCGAACACGGTCATGCCCTTGGCCTTGATCTCGGCCTCGAGCCGGTCCGCTGTGTCCTTCGGCCCAAAGCTGCTCGGTATGGTGGTCAATCCGGCTGTTGCCATTGCGTGCGCTCCCATACTTCACGCCGGACCGCGACGTCGAGCGCCGATGCGAGCAGCTTTTTTAGTAGCGTCAATTTCATCGCCTTAACAAATGATGATCGACCCGGATTCCGTGGCCGCGATCACCAATAATAGCGCCGACCGACCCGACGCCAATGGCGCCGATTAACGCGACGGACCCGGCGCCAATGACGCCGATTAACCCGACGCCAATGACCATACCATGCCTTCTCGACTTGCGTGCTTTCCATGTCTTTCGAGGTGGCGACGCCCGACTGCGGTGCAAGCTCCGGATCACGGCCCGGCGCGGCGAGTGGCGCAAATGAAGTGAGAGCCTCCGCGGGCGCCGCAACTGCCACCACACCCGCTCCAATACAGAGAAGTTTCAAGAAAGCGCGTCGTTCCACCGAAGCCTCCCAAAATTTAGCCGAGATACACTTAGTGTAACTAGAAACGGGTACGAAGGTTCCATGCGAACTTTTAGGTTTTGCTGCACGGCACAAGCGAATGCTCGAATCTTGCTCAGGAAACCTACGTTGGCATGCATCAATAGTTACCAGGGGTTCTCCGGGTGAACGCCGATCCCTGGCACTAGCCGCGCAAGCACATTCCATTTGCCCAATGATACGCGACGGGTCGGATCATTATCCGTTAAGGCGCAGCCGTCATCATCGTCCCCAGTGCAGATTATTGGACGTGCCGCGAAGCACATGGGATAACATGCGTTATCTTGGCGACGCGGACGCTCGATTTGCGTGTGGCTCCCGCCGCGTTTGAGGAGCACGCAGACGCCTTCGGCAGGAGGTCCTTTATCATTGGCGGGAAACCGTTCAGACGACGCGTCAAGTCACGAAGGAAAAACATGAGTTCGTTGGCAGTCGAGTCACGAAGTATGGAAGAACCTGGAAGACTTGAGAAATTCTCACTACTCGGTGGCCCGCTTCACCAACTGGGACGGCGCTTGGGCCTCGTACGCAGAGAAACGAACACGGTGGCGCTGGGGCTGGCCCTGGGTTTGTTCTTGTGGTCAATCTTTCTGGCGTTAGCACTCATCGAGGGCGTCAGTGACAGGTTGTTTTCGCTTTCGATGATCGCCGGGCATGTTCGCTTGTTGGTGGTCATTCCGCTGCTCTTCTTGTGCGAATCGTCATTGGACCCGCGGTTGGAGGACTTTGTCAGCACGATCGTGCGTTCCGGGGTGGTACCCGGCAACATGCTGCCGGCCCTAAATTTCGAAATCGCACGTACAGTCCGATGGAAAGACGCTTGGCTGCCAGAAGCAATGTGCCTGTTGGCTGCCGTGCTGATTTCGTTGTTTGCCGCGCAGTTGCACATTTCGGGAAAAACGGCGGCGCTCGAGCCGGCCCGAACCCTAAGCGATGTTCCCTTAGCAGGTCTGTGGTATTGGATCGTTTGCCTGCCGCTTTTTCGCTTTCTGATGTTTCGCTGGATTTGGCGAATCGCCCTCTGGTGCCGCTTCCTCTGGCGTTTGGCGAAACTGGATCTCCACCTCGTGCCGATTCATCCCGACGCTGCCGCGGGGCTCGGATATCTGGAAGTTGTGCAGAGCCATTTTACCGCCTTGGTGCTGGCGATATCGATACTTGTGTCCGCATCTTTCGCTGAGGAAATTTCCTCGGGGAGGGCGCTCTTCGAGGTGGTCTACCCCGCGCTTATGGTCACTCTTATCCTGGACTTGGCGTTGATACTTCTGCCCCCGTGCGTCTTCGCCTTCAGGCTTAGGGCCTGCCAGGAGAAGGGTTTGAGCGACTATATCGTCTTTGCGGCGCGTTACGTGAACGACTTTGAGAAGAAATGGCTGAACACGTCCGCTATTCCGACGGATCCCTTGTTGGGCACAGCCGATTTGCAGTCACTGGCTGATTTGTCCAACAGCGTCGGAATCGTGCGCAATATGCGCTGGATCCCGGTGAGCACGCGTCTGATGATAACTGCCGTGATCGCTGCGTTGCTGCCGATGTTGCCGCTACTTCTGTTCAAGTATCCCATTGCGGAGCTGGTCCAAAGGGTCCTTAGCAAATTGGCCGGCATGTGACAGTTCCAACACGATGAACAGTAGGCGAAAACAGTCGGATTGAATTGGCTAGAACTTTGTTTGCAGGCGCAATGCTGCATAAGTTGCTCGCGATGCGCTTGGATTCCAGGGATCGATCACCTGCAGATCGGCGGAGAGGCGCAGCCATGGTGTGACCGCAAGATTGTAGAAACCCTCCACCCCTCCTTCGCTGCGTCGGTTCACGTCAAGAGCGGCCAGTCCGGAAAGCAAGGGCTCAGTCAGCCCAAAGTGGAAAAACCCAATACCCCAGCGATCGTTCTCGCGGCCCGCCAACAGATTGTTCCCGCCGAGGCCCGCGAGGACACTCCATCTGACGGGGCTGGGATTACCGTCTGACAGGGTCGCAAGTGTGAACAGGCCCCAGCCGGTCTCCGGATTCTGTTCACTTTGTACGAAGTTCTGCTGGATGGCGTAAGATGTGAACCAAAATCCTTTCTTGGTCGTCACTAAGCTGCCGGGCGCTGGTCGTCGGGACAGGTCGGTGATGTCTTCAAGATCGATGCCGCGCGCATTGCTATAGGCGGCGCGCCATGTGTGAAAACCACGAAGGCCGGCGATCTCCGTTTTGAGAGTCGCCGCACCCCCCACCGCCAGCCCCTTCTCGAAGGGATGCTCGATGACCCTGGGATCGATCGCGCTACGCGGATCGGCGATCATCAATGCGAAATTGATTGGCTCTGTCTTAATCGCCACTATTCCGCCGATAAGATATGGCGCCGAGAGAACAACCCTGTCGCCGGCCCCTCCTCTGAAAGCTGTATAGGCCACCCCGGTCGATGGCAGGGCGAAAGCTCTGTTCATGAAAGTGTCGATGCCGCCACCGCCGATCAACGGGGTCTTCGATGCGAGCGTCATCATGTCGAATTTTCCGGCGCTGACGGAAATAGACTCGCCGAAATCCTGCGTGACGCTGGCGGAGAGAGCGGAGTGATAGCCGTCTCGTTCCACATAGGCCAGCGCCGTGTTGACAGGAATGAGCGCAAAATCCGTCCTGTTTATGTTTTGACCGAAGTAATGCTCGTATTGCACATTGATGTGGAAGCCCCGCCAAAGGCCAAGTTTCTCTGCATCCACCTTAAGGAAAACGTCGAGCTTACCGCAGTAACGCCAAGTCTTGCTGCCGTCGCCTTCTGTCTGTCCCTGATAGAACTGAGTGACCCAGACGTCGGGCATGATACCGATGCTCTGCAATTGCTCTTTGGGGCCATCGGGCGTGTCGGTCAGCGAAGGTTGCGTGAGTAATGACGACGGGACGTCTTCCGCGCAGACGGAGCCCGTCGATGTGGCAAAGAGAACTAAGGTCGCAAAGGTCACTTTGGCGCCAGAAACAACGGAGGCGGCGCTCGCCGCACAAGCTTCCGCTGATGCCATTTGGCGTCCCGCCGAGCCCGGCGCTCTCACGGACGGCACAAGCTGAGCACGGGTCTTCCTGATCATGACGCGCTCCCATTTCGAGCCCAAAGAAACGCTTCCTCCAGGCTTTGCCGGACGACGGCCTTGCCGAGGCACAGATTGTCGAATTAGGAGGATCTTTGCAATATCAGCTGTGGTCGGTGCCAAGCTCCGATAGCCGATATCGGCGTAAAATTCATTGATGCGTGACAATTTGAACGAGGAAGTCGCCGTGTAGCGGTACCCGAGGTTGGGGCTCCAATTCGGCGACCGACCAATATTCGACATCGGGCCCGACCGACTTACCGAGCCGTTTATTGGTTTTCAGAACATCAGCAGCGCCTGCTTTCGAGTTCAGTAACTTACTCTGTCGAATGTCCGCTCCGGGTCAACTCCCGTTATCAAGAACTGTGAGCCGAATCTCGCTTTGGATCGAAAACAGAAATTCAAACTGAAATATTCCCTAAAGTTTCAGACTTTTCGGATAAGACCTTGCCCTAACGATAAATCAGCACCGGGATCGTGCTGTGCGTCAGCACTTTGACGGCGACGCTGCCGAGCACGATCGCGGAGAGCCCGTGGCGTCCATGCGAGGCCATGACAATCAGATCGCAATGCTCGTTGGTCGCGGTATCAATGATCGCCTGATACGCATGCTCATGCTCCACATACATTACGTCGCAGCTCACGCCCTGCCCTAATGCCATGGTCTTCACTTGATCGAGGCATTTGCTGGCAAAGACCTCCATCTGCTTCTGATAGCCATATTCCTCCGGCAGTTCCTTGAAGAGGGCCGGGTCCAAATCGAAGATTTGCGACAGCGATAAAACGGTGATGCTCGTCACTTTCGCCTTCAGCGTCCGGGCCAGCAAAATGCCATGCTCGACGGCTTTCTTGGACAATTCCGAGCCGTCGGTGGGAATGAGAATATGTTTGTACATGACAGTTTGGCTCCGCGCCCTAAGTTGGCATTTCCAGAATATGCCGCTAGTGGTTGAATGCCAACGGAAGATTCCTGTTGGATTTACCACATCTTCGCTGCAGCAGGCTTTGACATGCCTCAGTTCGATCCCCGCCAGACCCCGGCCCGCCCCGATCTCGCAGCTGCACAATTGCGCGGGCTCGTCGAGGCCGCTGATTACATCGAAGGCCGCGCGATGCAGGTCGTCACCGGCATTGCCGATGTGCGGCGCGAGCCCGCCCATGAGGCGCTGCTCGACACGCAAGCGATTTATGGCGAGGCGGTCACGCTTTACGAGGATCAGGAAGGCTGGGGCTGGGTGCAGCTCGCGCGTGACGGCTATGTCGGCTATATCGCCATGGCCGCGCTGGCGGAGGGATGGGCGGAGCCAACCCATCGCGTCACGGTAACCCGGACCTTCGTGTACCAATGTCCCGACATCAAGATGCCGGCGCGCCGCTCTTCACCGCTGGGTGCCGCCGTTCGCGTCCGGGCGTTTCAAGGGGCTTTCGCGCAAGTCGGGGACTGTGCTTTTGTCTTTGCCGACCATCTGAAGCCGTATGACGCTTACGAAAAAGACTTCGTCTCGGTGGCCGAGCGGTTTTTGCACGTGCCCTATCTCTGGGGCGGCAAGACAAGCCTTGGCATCGATTGCTCGGGTCTCGTGCAGATCTCGCTCGAAGCCGCCGGACTCGCGGCCCCGCGCGACACCTATATGCAGGAAAAGTCAATCGGCGTGCCGCTCGCGTTCGATGCCGATCTGACAGGCTTGCGGCGCGGCGATGTCGTTTTCTGGCGCGGCCATGTCGGCATCATGCGCGACGAGACCCATCTGCTCCATGCCAATGCGCATCACATGCTGGTCGTCAGCGAGCCGCTGCGCACCGCGCGGGATCGAATCCTCGGCAAGACGTTACAGGGCATCACGTCGATCAAGCGGCTCTGATCAACCCGCGCTCACGCCCACCATTTTTCCGGCGCATCGATTTTCGGCGCGGCTTGCTCGATGACCTGCGCCACGGAGAACAGCGTCTCTTCGTCAAAGGCGCGGCCGATCACTTGCAGCCCCAGCGGCAGACCCTCGGCGGACACTCCGGCCGGCACCGCAATGCCCGGCAGCCCCGCCATGTTCACAGTCACCGTGAAAATATCGTTGAGATACATCTCGACGGGATCGGCGGAGCCTTTTTCGCCAAGCCCAAACGCGGCGGAGGGCGTTGCGGGCGTGAGGATCGCATCGATGCCCGAGTCGAAGGCCGTCTCGAAATCGCGCTTGATCAGGGTTCTGATTTTTTGGGCCCGCACATAATAGGCGTCGTAATAACCGGCCGAAAGCACATAGGTGCCGATCATGATTCGGCGGCGCACTTCCTTGCCAAACCCCGCAGCGCGGGTATTCTCATACATGCCGGCGATGTCCTTGCCGGGCACCCGCAAGCCATAGCGCACGCCATCGTAGCGGGCGAGATTCGACGAAGCCTCGGCCGGGGCGACGATGTAATAGGCGGGCAGCGCATGCCGCGTGTGCGGCAGCGAAATATCGGCAATCTCAGCGCCCGCGTCCTTCATCCAGGCGATGCCTTGCGCCCAGAGTTTTTCGATCTCGGCGGGCATGGTTTCGAGGCGGTATTCCTTGGGGATGCCGATTTTGAGGCCCTTGACGCCGCGTCCCGCCGCCGCCTCGAAATCGGGGACCGGCATATCGACGGAGGTCGTGTCCTTCGGGTCATGCCCGGCCATCGAGCGCAAGAGGATCGCCGCGTCGCGCACGCTGCGGGCGATAGGGCCCGCCTGATCGAGCGAGGAGGCAAACGCCACAATGCCCCAGCGTGAGCAGCGGCCATAGGTCGGCTTAATGCCGGTGGTGCCGGTGAAGGCTGCGGGCTGCCGGATCGAGCCGCCGGTATCCGTCGCCGTCGCGCCAAAACACAGCCGCGCCGCGACCGCCGCCGCCGATCCGCCCGACGAGCCGCCAGGCACCAGCGCGGTGTTGGAGCCGCGCCGCCGCCAGGGCGAAATCACTGGGCCATAGTACGATGTCTCATTCGACGAGCCCATTGCGAATTCGTCGAGATTGAGCTTGCCGAGCATCACCGCGCCGTCGCGCCACAGATTGGCGGTGACGGTCGATTCGTAGGCCGGCACAAAGCCTTCGAGGATGTGGCTCCCTGCCGTGGTCTGCACACCCTCGGTGCAATAGAGATCCTTGATGCCAAGCGGGATGCCCTCGAGCGGCCCCGCCTCTCCCTTGGCGATCCGCGCATCGGAGTGGCGGGCCATGGCCAGCGCCCTCTCCGGCGTCTCGATGATGAACGCATTGAGCGCCCGCGCTTTTTCGATCGCCGCGATATGCGCCTTGGCAAGCTCGACGGCGGAAAATTGCTTTTGCGCAAGGCCATCGCGCGCGCTGGCGAGGGTGAGGTCCGTGAGGCCGGTCATGGGTGCGCTCACTCCACCACCTTGGGAACGACAAAGAAATGATCGTCGGAGACCGGCGCGTTGGCGACGATCTTGTCCGCGATGGCGCCGTCGGTCACCACATCCTCGCGCTTTTTCATCGGCATCGGCTGGACGGAGGTCATCGGCTCGACACCCTCGACATCGACACTGGAGAGTTCCTCGACGAAGGCGAGGATGGCGTTAAGCTCGCCTTGCAGATGCGGCACGTCGTGCTCGCTGACCTTGATTCGCGCCAGATGCGCGATGCGCCGCACGGTCGCCTGATCGACGGACATGGGGTTCCTTCAGTTTGCTGAAACAGGGGGAGGCTATAGCACCGGGGGCTTGGCGCAAGCAATGCGAGGTTTTGGATATCAATTTTGTAAGGAAATTCGGCCCAATCGGACAAAAGTGTTTCACGTGAAACATTTTGGTACGATTGGCGGTCTGCGTAAACGTACTTTCTGGGAGGCTTTACCTGGTATAAATCCAGGATTTCTCGTAAGCGCCAAGGTGAGATAAAGTATATAATGGGCCCCCCGACCACACGATCCTATTCAGCGCACGGCCAACCCGAGCCTATCTGAACTTTGAAGTCAAGGACGCGCCAGAGGCGCGCGGCCTCCGGCCGGTATTATGGCGCAACTGCCACAAGCCATTCGGTTCACTACGATAGCTGCGACTCGCGTTTTGGCATTCTATTCATGTAAACAATTTCCTTCATGGGAATTAAGATCGATTCCAGCTGGATCGTAGCGGCTCTCGGTGTTG
Source organism: Methylocapsa sp. D3K7 (assembly GCF_029855125.1). Classification (GTDB taxonomy): domain Bacteria; phylum Pseudomonadota; class Alphaproteobacteria; order Rhizobiales; family Beijerinckiaceae; genus Methylocapsa. Next base: position 2,712,644 of record NZ_CP123229.1, on the reverse strand, counting down.
CCGCCACTGGTGCTCCTTTGATGTGGCCAGAGGCTGGTAGCATCCTTGGCCCGGCGCTCCTCGGTGTAGCGGCGCTTGTATTTATTTTCGGCATACGAATTGAAGGGCTTCACCTCAGGTGGATACGAAGGCGACGCATGGTTCCTCTATTTGGGATGATTATATCTACTACCAGCTTCTTCCTATGCGCCGGTTGGTATTTTTGGCCAATTAGCTCGGTTGATGACAGGCACGCCATTTCGCCAACCGCGTTAATTACACAGCCACTAGAATTGCATGAGCATTTTAAAATCGATTTTGTTGCGCGCGGAAATGGAGGGGTGGGATTGGGTTTAGACGGCTACTCTCTTGTTCCTCTTTCTAATGGCAAAGACTTAAAACTCGAATGGCGGATAATAACAGACTTTGGGAGCCATTCCCGTTTCCTAGTTTACTATATTCCGGAATCTGCTGTACCAACGTACGAAGTAGCAAAGCTCATCGCTGGGTTGTATCAATCTCAATTGAATGCTTTTGAGACGACAGTCCGCACAAGCGCGGACCACGCAGCCAAGTCGAGTACCGAGCTGAAATTCACTGGCCGGATATTTGTATATCACGAAGGCGACATGACGGACGCCCAGCGCGCTGAACTGATAGCGCTCTATAAAACGAACGGATTGGAGCCGGAATTTCGTAGCCGGTCATACCCACTCGCGGTGTTTGATGCGTCACTAAGGAGCGCCACCCACACGCCAAGAAAGACAGACTAAAGGTCTTCCAATCTTATACCATCAAGCTCTAACGCCGCCAGACATGCGAGAAAAAAAGACGCTAGCTCTGTAGCTCTCGCCAACTTGTTAGATATGCTCGATTTGACCGGCAATCTCGGCGCGTTTGCGGGTCAGGACGCCTAAAACATGTTCGTTTTCCATCCCAAGAATTTAGGGGCGGACCCCGATTCATTTCTTGTGGCAGTTGAGCCATAATACCGCTCCGGCCGTCTCGATCCTTGAGTTCAAAGTTAAGATAGGCTTTTCTGCCGCCGTTCGATGAATGGGTTTTTCCGCGCAAAATGCGCGCTGGAAAGACTCACCGTCTCACCACCCAGCCCTTCGAGACGGCGCCTTAGGCGCCTCCTCAGGGTGAGGTCGTCCAGCGCCGTTAAGCCTTCGGCGACTCGCTTGTGGTGGTGCCCCGCGCGGCCTCCGCCTTGACGCCATGAATCGTCGTATCAGCGTTTCTGACGCTTTTGCCAGGTGGTGTTTTGCCAGTGGGGACTGACGGGGGCGGAGCTTTTGGCGCCCTTTCCTTTATACAAGCCGACCAATTTCCAAACCGCTACGGCGGTCGCCAAAATCGCCCCGGCCGCGCTGATGATGGGCTCGTTGTCACTCAGAAATTGCCAAATCTCAGAAAGCATCGTTCGCCCTCCCTTGCGAATTTGCCGTCATTGATCTTGTTTTCGAGCCGGGCGCAATGGTTTTGTACAAAGACACGATTGCCGTCTAACTCCGTGGCGTTTCTCCCGCACCACTGGCGCCCGCCTCAACACCCCGCGCGGCCTCTTCCTCCGCCTTGACGCGGGCCATGATGCTTTGGATGCGCTTGACCTGTGAGCTGACCAGCCAGCTCGCGAGGAGGAGGCACGCGCCGATGGTGCCTATCAAAATCGGCTCGCAGCGCGGGGACCGGTGCGGCGGTCGCGCGGCGCGGCCTCAATGCCGGTGACAAACCGCGTCAGCGATTGGCCATCGGTCTGGCCATCGAGAGGAAGACCCAGCATCTCCAGCACGGTCGGACCGACGTCGAGCACATCGCCGCCCTCAAACCGCGCCCCGGCCGGGAATGGACCATTCAACATCCAAAGCGTCGAATGCGGAGTGTGGTCGCCGGTTCGCGGCAGCCAATTCTGGTAGACGGTCCGTTTGATAAGACCAAGCCGGTCCGACCAGCAGGCGTCCAGCGGCCCGAGATCATCGCGGAACACAACCATGATGTCGGGCACGTCTGGATGGTGATCGGGCCCGAAGGCTTCTTGCGCCGTGTAGAATTTTACGACGATAGGCTCGCGCGTCTCGGGGTGCTTGAGTTCGAGCAGCGCCTCGCGGATCGTTTCGATCAGGGCGGTCTCTTCATTGCCACGCGCCACCTCCCCGAAGGGCTCGCGGCCCTTCAGATTGAGCCGGATCGCGCCGCAGCGATTGTTGCGCAATTCGGCGGCCCGCGTTTCGGGAAGGGTGAAAGGCTCGTGCAATCCGCCGCTTCCGGTCTGAATGGATTGGATGACGCGCTTGCCGATGAGGGACTTCACCGTGTCGCGGAGCGAGCGGATCAAGGGGTTGGACGAAAATTGCATGTTGCGCCAAAAGCGGCCCTTCAGGCTGTCCTCGCCCTTCGAGGTGAGACCGAGCCGGGCGAGCACTTCGTTCAAAAGGTTTGGACCGCCGGAATAAAGCGCCATGCCATGACTGGCGAGGAGCACGATCTTGGCGTCCGGCCCAGCCGCCTCGATGAGCGCGCCAACGCCCTTGTCGATTTCTGCGTAGACATCCCGGATCGCGGTCTTGAAGCCGTCCGCCGCATGGGGATCGTGCTTGGGGTGATTGGGATCGAGAAAGTGCCAGAACTGATGCCCGGCGCAATGGCATTCGGTGTAGCATACGTTGAACAGATCCCACGGCTCGCGCCGCAAATAATCGAGATAGATGCGTGTCTTGGTCGAGGCGCCGTGTTTCAGGCCAGAGAGCAGCTTGGCGTAGCCTTCCGGCGTCTCGCCATGCGCGTCGCAAGCAGTGACCGGGTGGTCGCCGTAAGTCTTCCGGATATCCTCCAAAACTGAGGGCGGCTCGCTGGTGATTGCAAAATTGCGGTCATGCGTGCCCCATTCGAACAATTGCAGCCCATTGAAGTCTGGCACCGGCACGGTTTGAGGGATGTCGGAGATGAAAACGCGCTTGCCGGCACGGCTCGCGCGGGCCCAATAGTAAAGTTCCGTATCGACCTCTTTGGGCTCGATCGCGCGCTTGACCGCCTCGCCGGTCCGGAGCTGCTGGCCGTGGTAGAAATGCGCATGCCGGCCGCAGCCCATGCTGGAGGCGATTTCGGGCCACACCGCGCCGGGCAGCGTCTCGAGCGGAGACGAGAGGCGGATCGTGGCGCCGCGCTCCATCGCGGAGGACAGCGAGGGACAGAAACCTTCCTTTGCCCAGCGTTCGAGCAAGGTGGATTCGGCGGCGTCCAATCCGATGAAAATGACGCGTGCGGTCATGCTCTTTCACTCCGTTACGCTGTCTTGCTGTGCGGTTCCACGCCTGTGCGGCCCGGCGCCAACTCTTTGCGCCGAGAACTGGCGGCGCGGGCCACCCGTTGGACCGTTCACCCGTTCTCTCCTGGGGACGCCTGGCGCGGACCCAGGCGGCCGGGACCGTTCTCAGCGGGGGAAGTTTGCGCCAGCAGCGGTTGGCGCGCGAAATAGGCGCGGAGAACTCCCAAGTGCCACATGGCGCGCGCCCGGAGCGTGCCGCGCGGCGGGTCGAAAAACGAAAGCCCAAACAGCAAAGGGGCAAAGGCGAGTGCGCGCGCAACCGGGAACAGCGGCATGGACCCGTCGAGCTCAGCGTGCAATCTCATAGCGGTCACGCCTTCCCAGAACAGGCGCTTTCGCAACCAAGCAGGATCTAGGCGTTCCAAATGAATGCGATGGCCAACGCGCGGCCGGGAAGAGTACCAAATCGCCCAACCTCTCCGGCGCATTTTTTCCGCCACATAGACGTCGTCGCCTGAGAGAAGAAGCTGGTTCTGGCGCGCCAGGCGCTCGGGGAATCCACCGGCCTCAAGCAGTGCATCGCGGCGCAACAGCATATTGGCGCCGACGAAGACGGGGCTGCTGGTGCGGTCCTCTTCCGCCTCGATTTCGACGAGGGAAAGATATTTGCGCCAGAGCTCCGGCAGATCGATTTCTCGTCCCTCCGGCCAGATGGGATAGGTGTAGAGTCCGGTCGCGCCCGCCTTCGCAGGCAGCCGCTCGATCAAAGCAAAGATTTCATTCAGCCAGCCGGGATCAGGGACCGTGTCGTCGTCGAGAATGGCGAGCCATCGCCCTTTGCTAAGCGAAACCGCGGCGTTGCGCGCCATCGAAAGGCCAGGCCAGTTTAGGCGGTGCAGCACGATTTGGGGGTGCTTCACGAGAAACTGGGCCAGCGCGTCCTTAGTCTGCGGCTCGGAGGCGCTATCGACAACGACAATTTCAGTGCCGGTTTGCCATTGGAGAGTCAGTGCAGCCAAGCATGCGGTAAGATCCGCAGGCCGGTTATGTGTACAGATCAAAATGCTGAGAACAATATTGATCTCACTCTCCTATTTTTTTGTACATATTTATTAAATAAAGTATCAAAATAAGTTAGTTAATCGACAGTAATAAGTAATCCGGGTAAATCAAGGAGAATACATATGATAACGCCTTTTTAGTCGTGGTTCTAGTCTGATTTTCTTGATGAGCGCGGAGTAGCGTTCATCAAAAAAATTCACTCGACGGCGGCTGCATTTAAGATGCTGCTTTATCCATACGGGCTTTGTTGCTTGCCTCTTTTTCCATATCCTCCTCCGCCTTGGCGCGGGCGAGGAGCTTTTGGATCCGCTTCACCTGCCAGGCGACCAGCCAGCTCGCAAGGAGGAGGCACACACCGATGATGAAGAAAGCATACAACCAGCCGTTGCCCATCATGCTCATGGTATCGACGGACTGACTGTCGATATTCCCAAAAAAATTGCTCATGGCGTTTCCTGTTGTTTTGTTCGCCTGAATTTATACCAGGTCTCGAAGAGACTAAGCCTTCGGTCGCGCCGTCATGGCCGGACTTGATCCGGCCATCCAAACCGTCAGCTTCCGTGACAGGATGCCCGGGTCCAGCCCGGGAATGACGACGAAAGTTAATGGTCCATCTTGGCCCTGTGGCGGCAATAACAAGGGCCTTCCTCAAAACTGCAAAACCTCGCCGATACGCGGCACCGCGACCTTGGCTGCGTGGCCCTGCATCGCCGCCACGAAGTGGCTCGCGTCCGGATCGATCATGTCAAACGTTCCATAATGGCAGGGGACGACGGTCTCGAAATGAAAATAGCGCGTCACAGCGAGCGCCGCCGTACTCCCGCTCATGGTGAAGCGGTCACCAATCGGCACCAGACCGATGTTCGGCGCATAGATCTCGTCGATCAAGGCCATGTCGGAAAAGATGCCGGTGTCTCCCATGTGGTAGACGCTGGGGGCTTCCTTGGGCTTGACGACAAAACCGTTCGGGTTGCCGAGATACACCGATTGGCCATTGACGACAGTGCCGGATGAGTGCAACGCCGGGGTGAAGCTCACCTGGAAGGCGCCGCAATCGATGGTGCCGCCGGTGTTGCCGGGGTTGATGTTCTCAATGCCTTGGGCGTTGAGGAACATGCAGATTTCGAAATTCGAGACAATCTGCGCGCCCGTTGACTTGGCGATTTTGGCGGCATCGCCAATATGATCGTCATGGCCGTGGGTGAGCAAAATATGGGTCGTGCCGGGCTGCTCGGGATCGCCGGTGAATTTCGGATTGCCAGTGAGGAATGGGTCGATGAGGATGACCGCCGTGCCAAGCTCAATGCGAAAAGCCGAATGGCCGAGCCAAATAAGTTTCATACGGAGCGCCCCTAGAACGCTTTCCAGATCGGAAAGCGGGTTCAATAGTTTTGGTTTATCGCATTTTCTCGACGCGAACCGGTGGCCGCTTCGCTGGAAAATGCTCTAAAAAGCCGGCTGATTTCAGGCTCACTTATCATATTCAAACCGATGCGAAGAGCAGATGATGGCGGCGGAGATTTTGGACCTCGAAGGCTTGGCGCCCCGCATCGGCTTGCGCCAGCGGCTCATGGGCGCCGATCTCGGCAGCAAAACCATCGGCCTTGCCCTCTCAGATGTGGAACGGCGGATCGCGACGCCGCTGATCACGATCCGGCGCACGAAATTTTCCAAGGACGCGGCGATGCTCGTCTCGCTCATGGATGAATTTGATGCCGCGGCGCTGGTTGTTGGCTTGCCTCTGAACATGGATGGATCGGAAGGTCCGAGCGCGCAAGGCGCCCGCGCCTTTGCCCGCAATTTCGCGCCGCTCTCAGGGCGCCCTTGCGTGTTTTGGGATGAGCGGCTCTCGACGGCCGCCGTCACCCGCTCGCTGATCGAGCAGGATGTATCCCGGGCCAAGCGCGCCGAAGTGATCGATAAAATGGCGGCGGCTTTTATCCTGCAAGGGGCGCTCGACCGGCTATGCCGTCTTCAGCCTCCAAGTTAAGCTTCTTTTGACGGGGCTTTCACGGCCCGTGTTTCCAAGAGGGCATTGCGGATTTTCCGCAATTCCTTGCGCACGGCTTTCAGATCGTCGGCGGGGCGTCCCATCGCCGTCAAGATTTGTGCGGGGACCATCTGCGCCTCCCTATGCTTAAGCTGGCCTTTGGCGGTGAGCGTGACCCGGACGCGGCGCTCGTCCTTGGGGTCGCGCGCCCGGTGAACGAGGTCCATGGATTCAAGGCGCTTTAACAGCGGGGTCAAGGTGCCGGAATCGAGGTACAGACGTTCGCCGAGTTGCTTGACCGTAACATCGCCGCCCTCCCAGAGGACCAGCATGACGAGATATTGCGGATAGGTGAGGCCCAGTTTTTCCAACAGCGGCTGATAGGCTTTGGTGATCGCATGCATCGCCGAATAGACGGCGAAGCAGAGCTGCTGCTCCAGCTTTGGTTTGACGGCGTCCTCCTGCATAATCTCTCCCGTACATTTTGTGCTATTCTATCGTAGCATATTAAATAGTACACAATATAAATTGTTAGCCCTCCCCAGCACGCAGTTTTTTCAGCCGGTATAGCGTCTCCAGAGCGGCACGCGGCGAAAGAGCATCCGGGTCGATGGCATCGAAGGCCATTACCCAAGCTTCGTCTTGAAGAGGCGCAGGGGTAGCGGGCTGCCCCTGTGCCGCCGTGAACAACGGCAGATCGGCCACCGAGCGGTCCGCATAGGCAAGCCGCTCGGCGGCCTCGAATTCGGCCAGAAGCGTGCGCGCCTTCGCCACAACCGGACCGGGGAGCCCAGCGAGCTTGGCGACCTGGATGCCATAGGAGCGATCGGCGGCGCCCGGCACGATCTCATGCAGGAACACCACCTCGCCGTTCCAATCTGTGACCCGCACGGTGAGATTGTCGAGCCGGTCGAGATTTACGGAAAGCCGCGTCAATTCATGAAAATGCGTGGCGAACAGCGCCCGGGCCCGATTTTTTTCATGCAAATGCTCGATCACCGCCCAGGCGATGGAAAGCCCGTCGAAGGTGGCGGTGCCGCGGCCGATCTCATCGAGGATGACGAGCGAGTGCTCGCCAGCCTGATTGAGGATGGCCGCCGTCTCGATCATTTCCACCATGAAGGTCGAGCGGCCGCGGGCAAGATCGTCGGCGGCGCCAACCCTGGAATAGAGCTTATCGACAACCCCGATGTGGGCGCGCGCCGCCGGGACGAAGGAGCCCATCTGAGCGAGAATAGCGATCAGCGCGTTCTGCCTCAAATAGGTGGATTTGCCAGCCATGTTGGGGCCGGTCACGACGGCGATCCGGCCGCCTTTGCCCGGTAAACCAGACAATTTGCAGTCATTTCCGGCAAAGACTTGCCCCTCACGGCGCAAAGCCGCTTCGACGACGGGATGCCGGCCGCTTTCGATGTCGAACGCCAGCGAGGCATCGACGAGCGGCCGCGACCAATCCAGGGCTTGCGCCAATTCAGCGAGCGCCGCCACCACATCGATGATGGCAAGCCCGGACGCCAGCTTTTTGAGTGCTGTTTGCTCCCCCAAGAGTTGCGCGGCGAGTTCCTCGAAGATCGTCTGTTCCCGCGCAAGTGCTTCGTCGGCGGCGGAGGCGATCTTGACCTCAAGTTCGGCAAGCTCCCGCGTCGAAAAACGCATCGCGTCCGCCATGGTTTGCCGGTGAATGAACACGCCCTCATGCGGCGGCTTTAGGAGCCGTTCGCCCTGCGCTTGCGGCACCTCGATGAAATAGCCGAGAAAGTGATTGTGTTTGAGCTTGAGCTGCTTGGTTTCCGCCATTTCGCAATAGCGCGCTTGCAGCGCCGCGATCACGCCCCGGTTTTCGTCGCGCAGCGCCCGCAGTTCGTCGAGCGACGCATCGTACCCGGTGCGGACAAAGCCGCCGTCGCGCCGGTTGAGCGGCAAAGACTCGGCGAGCGCTTGCCGCAATCGCGCGGCGATGGCTGGGTCGACGCTCGCGGCGGCCGTGCTCGCCTCCGCAAGCCCGGCGGGCAACGGCCCGGTTGCTGCCAACCTGCCGGCAACGGCGCTGGCGGCCTCAATTCCGGCGCCCAGCGCCGCCACATCGCGCGGGCCGCCGCGATCGAGGGCGAGGCGCGACAAAGCCCGGCTGATATCGGGCACCGCCTTAAGGCCCGCACGGATCTCCCTGCGTAAACCTGGTTCGCCCGCAAAAAATGAGACCGAATCCAAACGGGCTTCGATTTCCCTTGGGTCTGTCAAAGGCGCTGCCAGGCGCTCGGCCAACAGGCGGCTGCCGGGCGCGGTGACAGTTTTGTCGATCGCAGCCAGCAGCGAGCCGTCCCGTGTGCCCGATAGCGTTCGCGTCAGCTCGAGATTGGCGCGTGTCGCCGCATCGATGTCCATCCGCGCGTCGCGGGAAACCCGGGCCGGCAGGCTCAGAGCAGGCCGGGCGGCAAGCTGAGTGCGCTCGATATAAAAGAGTGCGACGGCGGCGGCGGCGATCTCAGTGCGGGAAAGCGCACCCAATCCGTCGAGCGTCGCAAGACCAAAATAATCCTTGATGCGGCGCTCGGCGCTCGCCCCCTCTGCCGCCTCGCGGCCAAGCGGCGTCACGGGCAGTTTTGTCTCGCGCGCGAACCGCGCCAGACAAGATACGTCGAGGAGGGCTTCGGGCACGACGATTTCGGCAGGATCGATGCGGGCGATTTCGGCCTCGAGGGAGGCCTCGCTGGCGCTGACGACGATAAAGGTGCCCGTTGAAATATCGACGGACGCCAGCCCAAAAAACGCCTCCGGCGGGCCGCCGCTCGCAAGGGCGAGCAGACTGTTGGCGCGGACGGGATCGAGCAGCAGCTCCTCGGTGATGGTGCCCGGCGTCACCAGTCGCACCACCTGCCGGTGAACGACGGATTTGGCGCCGCGTTTGCGGGCCTCGGCCGGGTCCTCGATCTGCTCGCAGACGGCGACGCGGTGCCCCTGGCCGATCAGCCGATTCAGATAATCCTCGGCGCGCTCGACCGGCACCCCGCACATGGGAATGTCTTGTCCCTCATGCTTGCCGCGCTTGGTCAAAACAATGCCGAGCGCCCGGGCGGCGATTTCGGCGTCGCCGAAGAACAATTCGTAGAAATCGCCCATCCGGTAAAACAGGAGGGAACCGGGATTTTGCGCCTTGATCGCGCTGTATTGCGCCATCATCGGCGAGACTTTGAGCTGAGTGGCGGGCGCAAATCCGGGTCCGCTTACATCCAGGGCAGATGTCGCCGATGGAAAAGGTTGGGGAGGGCCGGCTGCGCTTTTTGGCATGATCGCAACCTAGAGCATTTTCCGCCGGCCGGGGACCCGGTTCATAATAGAAACAGCCGCGAAGGAGGTGATCGACTTGGATGTGGCGTTTTAACGCTTCCCGTTCATCCCGGCAAAGCTTGGGCAATCGCTGCCCCGCGCCTACGTTGTGATCGAGCACTCTAAGGTATTGATACGTATCAACGCGCTCGCGCCCCGAATAAAATATAGTAGATCGTCTGTAAAGGTTTCGCGCATGACACATCAGACGCCAATCCACGCCGTTGAGTACAGGGGGTATCTCGCATGGGATGCACCCACGCGCTGGTTCCACTGGATCAACGTGGCCGCCGTCCTTGGGCTCATCGCGACGGGGCTCGTGGTTCTCAACGATGACGCTCTCGGACTCTCCGCCGCCGGCAAAATCTTGCTAAAAAGCCTCCATGTGCTTTTCGGCTATGTGATGGGGGCCAATCTTCTCTGGCGGTTCATTTGGGCCTTCTATGGCAACCGCTACGCACGCTGGCGAGCCTTCATGCCAGGAGGACCGGGGTATTTGGCGTCCCTCCGCGCTTACGCGGCATCATTCTTGTCCGGCGAGCCGCAACAATTCGTGGGACACAATCCGCTTGCCCGCATCGGGGTGACCTTGTTGCTTTTACTTCTGTTCGTTCAATTGGCGACCGGCCTCGTCATCGCCGGAACCGATCTGTTCTGGCCGCCGTTCGGTCATTGGTTCGCACAATGGGTCGCCGCCCCCGGCGTTGATTCAGCGCTCGTCCAACCGGGCGCCGTGGACATGATCGACAAGGCGTCCTACGAGGCCATGCGCGCGCTGCGCGGGCCGTTTGTCGAGGTCCACGAAGTCGCGTTCTATGCCCTAGCGATCCTTATCGCGTTTCATCTCGCCGCGGTGGTTTTCACCGAACTTTATGAAGGCGGCGGTATCACGTCGGCCATGTTTACCGGACGCAAGATCCTCACGCGGAAGCCGCCGGACGAGCCATGACGGCCCTTACTTTGATGCGTCTGAGATTAAGCGTTCTTCGTTCCCGGCTTGCGGCGCAGGCGGAAGACGACGTCCACCTTGACGATTTCATAGCCCTCGGGGGGCGTCACGGTGCTGGCGAACTGCATTCCTTCGACGGGAATGTCCTCGATATGACCTGTGTCTTCAAAGAAAAAATGACTATGGTCGCTTGTGTTCGTATCGAAAAAGGTCTTTGCCCCCTCGATTGTCAGGGCGCGCACGATCCCAACCTGGGCAAAGAGATTGAGGACATTGTAGACGGTGGCCAGCGAAGCGCGCATTTTCAAAGAGTTGGCTTCGGCGGCCAAGGTATCGGCGGTCACATGCCGGTTGCCTTTGCCTAAAAGAAGCTTGGCAAGCCCGAGACGCTGCCGGGTCGCCCGGAGCCCATAGGTTTCCAAGAGTGAGCGATGCCGTTGCTTTACGGGTGGCGCGCTTGTCGCAAAACCATCATGCGAAAATTCTGTCATCTCATAAGCATCCCGAAATGCCGCCTCTTTGGCCTGCGCCCGGCGCGATGGTGGTGAAACCCGCGAGCCGCCAGCCGATTCATTAATTACCCAATTTTGCGATATTATATCGCAACGCAAATATATTCAACGCCGTGGTCTTTCGCCGCAATGGCTTGACGCCGGGGGCCGTCCATTTCATGCAGACATCCTCGGTTTTCCTCCATGCGGCCCTGTCGGATTCACCACAAACTCGACAAAAGGGCGATTCGGACTGTATGATAAACAGGATAGGGCAAAAATGATGCCAGCAGCGAACGACCCTGGGAACGGCGCCCCGCAGACGGCGGACAGTTTGCGCGCCTCGCCACGGCTTTTTGAGAACCCCTTGCTCGACAAACTGTCGCGCGTGCATTGGTCGATGCCGCTTTTTGTCTATTCGCCGGTGGTTTTCGGGCTCGCCTGGTTGAGCCTCAAATCCTTCGATCTTTGGGCCGTGCTCGGCGCCGCGGGGCTCGGCTATTTCATTTGGACCTTGATCGAATATTTCGGCCACCGGTTCCTGTTCCATTATGAATTTCCCGGCCGCTTCGGCGCTCGGATTCACTTTTTGATTCATGGCGTGCACCATGTTCATCCCAACGATCCGCTGCGTCTCGTTATGCCCGTGCTGCTCAGCGGGCCGATCATGCTGATCGCCTACGCCGTGGTGAGGCTGCTGTTTGGCCTGCCCCTCGGCTATCCCGTTCTGATGGGGTTTATCCTCGGCTATCTGTCCTACGACATGGTGCATTATTATGTACATCATGCCGAGCCCAAGACGCGTCTTGGGCTGACCTTGCGGCGTCTCCATATGCTGCATCATTTCCGTGATCCGACACGCGGCTTCGGGGTCAGCGTGCCGTTTTGGGATTATGTGTTCAAGACAGCGCATGTCAGTGCGGGGCGCGGCGACAGATAGGGTTCATCGCTTTGCCGCCACCGATTCCCGTCGTCCTGGCCCCATACGATCCCGGATGGCCTTGCGTGGCGGCACGCCATGCTGAAGAATTGCGGGTTCTTGAGCCAACCCTGCTTAGCGTCCATCATATCGGCTCCACCTCGGTGCCGGGGTTGGCCGCCAAGCCAATCGTTGATTTGATGCCGCTCGTAACGAGTCTCGCCGATCTTGACCGGAAACGCCCCACCATCGAGGCGCTGGGCTACATCTGGCATGGCGAACTCGGGATAGCGAGACGGCGTTACTGCACTCTTTCCGGCGAAGATGGCATTCGCTTGGTGCAGCTTCATTTTTTCACCGCAAATTGCGCGGAGGTCGAGCGCCATGTCGCGTTCCGAGATTATTTGCGCGCGTGTCCCGAAGTGGCCCGTGCCTATGAAAACGAGAAGCGCCGGGCACGGGACCTCCATCCCAATGATTCACACGCCTACACGGATGCAAAGGCAGGATGGATACAAGAGACGGAGGCCAAGGCCCTGATTTGGTTTCGGGGCCGCCGCGCGAAATGAAGCCCCGCTAGCCCTGCGTCTCGTCCAGCGCCCCTTTGCGCGCGTCAAACCTGGTCTTCGCCCAAACGACATCATGGGTGGTAAAGGCGCGCAGCCACGCCACGAGCGCCAGCACTTCGCGGCCGAGAAACGCAAGCGGCGACCAAAGCGAGACGTCCCAGCGTTTACAAAGCGCAAAGCCGGTCTCGGCGCAGAACCACAGCAAGAGTGTCAATGAGAAACCCGCAGAGGCCGGCCACCCCGCAAGCGGCGCCGCGAGCGCCCCGGCAACGGCCGCCGGAAGCGGGCTCGAAAGCGGCTCCAAGGGAAAGGTGAAACGTTCGTTCTTTCGCCGGATTACGCCCCAGCGCAGCTGCCGTTCATAGATGTCGGCAAAACTCCTCGCGCCGGTTTCCTGGGCGACCGTCCGATGCGCAAACACCGTCCTAAGGCCCTGCCGCGCGAGTTCTATCGAAAGAGCCGTATCCTCCGCGAGCGTGCCGCTCAAAACTTCGATACCGCCCGCGCGAGCCAGATCACTGAGCCGGAACAGCATCGTTTTGCCGACGCCAAAGCCAATCCCGAGCGCCGAGGCCGTGAGTAACAGCCGGGCATGCCCGTTGATCAAAAAGGCTTCGATCCTACCAGCGAAACTTTCAGGCCGCACCGCAACTGGAACCGCGCAGACGAGACCCACATCTTGCGAAAAATTTTGCATGAAGGCGGCCATCGTATCGGAATCGAGCGTGATATTCGAATCCTTGGTGAATACGAAATCATGGCGCGCGGCGGCGAGGGGTGCGGCAAGCGTATTGAGTTTTGGGCTGACGGCTCCAGCGCCGGCCGAGCACACGAACCGGCAGGGCACATCCGGGTGGGCAGCGGCAATCCGTCTCGCGGCGTCGAGCGCGGGTGAGGCTTGTTCGGCGGCGCCGATCAACATCTCGTAGTCAGGATAGGCTTGCGCAAAAATCGAGGCTTGCGCGGTCTCAAAACCCGGATCGAGCAATTTTATGGGAATGATCGCCGAGACGGGCGGGAGATCCTCGCGGGTCCCGCGCCGCCGCTGCAGCCAGGGCTGCGCCAGGCCGCAGACGAGCGTGACGCAAAAGAGCGCGACCGCCATACACCACCAGACCGCGCCGGCATAAGCGAACACTTGTCCCACGCTCGCCAGACTCACACTGGCGCCTTGGCGAAATTCGCCGCCGCCTTGTCCCAATTCACCGTATTCCACCACGCCGCGAGGTAATCGGCTCGCTTGTTCTGATATTTGAGATAATAGGCGTGCTCCCACACATCGACGCCCAGCACCACCCGCTGTACCCCCTGATCGAGTGGTGTATCCTGATTGGGAGTCGAGACGATCGCAAGCTTGCCGTCCTTCCCAACCACAAGCCACGCCCAGCCGGAGCCGAAGCGGCCGGTCCCCGTGGCGTTGACTTTCTCGATGAGCTGGGCTTTCGAGCCAAATGTAGAGTCGATCGCGGTTTTTAGATCCCCGCCGGGCTCCTTGGCGCCGCCCGGCGTCATCAGCTCCCAAAAGAAGGAATGGTTCCAATGGCCGCCGAGATTGTTGCGCACCGGCGCCCGCACCGTTTCCGGCACCACCGTGAGATCGGTAAGAATTGCGACGGGCGAAGTGGTGGCAAGTTCGGGATATTTTTCGACGAGCCCATTGAGGGCCGCGACATAAGCTCCATGATGCTTGTCATGGTGGATCGTCATGGTCAACGTATCGATGTAGGGCTCAAGCGCGTCGTAGCCATAGCCGAGCGGCGGAACCTTGAACACGGGGTCCGCGGCAAGGGCGGACGAAAAAAGGCCTGGCCGGGCACCCGCCGCCAAAGTCGCCGCCAGCCCCAATGTCAATCGCAAACCGTCGCGTCGTGAGAACATGCAAGTCTCCTGGATAGGTGGTGGCGCGCCTGGGGATAAAATTCACCCCCACGCTTCTACCTGATTGGCGGGCATCATAACCTAGAACGCACGAAGAAGGCCAAGATTGCCACCAATTCGATCACTCATCGCTGAACCATGAGTAGTACACGTGACAAATAAAAGCCGGCATTCCTGGGGCGGCGCTGGGTTTGCCGCGCTACCCGCAGCAGCCCTCTGTGCGTTTTCGTCTGTTGCATTTGACCGGAAAGCCAATTGCGCCGCAATTGGCTGAGCCCAACCAAGGATGCCATAGGTGCCTGAACTGCCCGAAGTCGAAACGGTCCGCCGGGGGCTGGAGCCCGCCATGCTTGGGGCGCGGCTGATCGCGATCGAACAGCGGCGGCCGGATTTGCGGTTTCCTTTTCCCGAGCATTTTGCGGAGCGGCTGACCGGCCGGCGCGTCGAGGGGTTGCGGCGCCGGGCGAAATATCTGATCGCCGATCTTGACGGGGCGGATCTGCTCGTCATGCATCTTGGCATGTCGGGATCGTTCCGCATTGAACAATCCGGCGACGCGGGGCATCGGCCGCCAGCGTTCGAGGCGGCGCCGAAAAATTCCGCGCACGACCATGTCGCCTTCGACCTCTCGACCGGCGCCCGCATTGTTTACAACGACCCGCGCCGTTTCGGTTTCATGCAATTGATCGCGCGGCCGGACTTCGCCGGCCATCCTCTCTTCAAGAATATCGGAATCGAGCCACTCGGCGGCGAGCTTGATGGCGCCACCCTGGCCAGGCTTTTCGCTGGCAAGAAAGCGCCGCTGAAGGCCACACTGCTCGATCAGAGTTTGATCGCCGGGCTTGGCAATATTTATGTCTGCGAGGCTTTGCACCGGGCTGGGCTGTCGCCGCTTCGCGCCGCCGCCAGTCTCGCGCGCAAAGATGGCGGCCCTCACCAACGCGCGATTTTACTCGCGCGTGTCATCCGCGAAGTCCTCGAAGAGGCGGTGGCGGCGGGCGGATCATCCCTGCGCGACCACCGGCAAACCAATGGCGCGTTGGGTTATTTCCAGCACAATTTCAAAGTCTATGGCCGCGATGGCGCGCCCTGCCTCCACTGCGGCGGCGTGGTACAGCGGATCACACAATCCGGCCGCGCCACCTTTTATTGCGGCGGCTGTCAGAGATAGCCACCAAGCCTCTACCCGGCACTGGCGAGCTTGTTGGCTCCAGGAGAGGCGAGCACCACGACCCGGGTGCCGACCGGCGTTTTCTGATAGAGATCCATCGCATCCTGGTTGATCATGCGAATGCAGCCGGAGGATTGGCTGAGGCCGATCGTCCAAGGCTCGTTCGTCCCATGGATGCGGAAATAGGTGTCCTTGTTCCCCTGCCAAAGATACATGGCGCGGGCGCCCAGAGGGTTGGATGGGCCGCCATGCATGCCCTCGCCGCTTTGCAGCGCAACCATCGATTTCTTGAGGTCAGGTCTGCGGTCCATCATTTCCTTGGGCGGATACCAGTCCGGCCATTCCTGCTTGCTCTTGATCGTTGCGTCCCCGGTCCAGACGAAGCCTTCGCGTCCCACACCGACGCCGTAGCGGGTTGCCCTGCCGCCCTCTTCCACGTGGTAAAGATAGTGATTGGCGGGATCGACGACGATGGTGCCCGGTGCTTCCTTGGTGTCATAGGCAATGTTCGTCCGCAAAAAAGTAGAATTGACATCCGACAATTTTACGGGGGGCACAGTGAAGTTGGCGTCTTTAACCTCGCCATAAACGTCGTTGTAATTCGGCGAGACGGCATTCGCCACGGCGGGCGAGGGCGACTGCGGGGCAGACGGGGGAATAGCAGCTGCGACGCTGGCATTGGGGTTTGAACTGACACATCCGGCGAGAGACGCAGCGGCGGACGCGGAAACTCCGGCGAGGATTGAGCGGCGAGTCAAAATGGACATTTTCGCACCAAATTTAGATGGGGTTGGCGGTATTTATACTTTGTAAAGGAGAACAATACGCCGCGATATGACGGATATGTCACGGTCACGAGTTTTGTTTGTTTGGATTGGGGCGTTTCCGGGGATTTACCCGTCGCGCGGCGGGCTTCCCGCAATGAGCAAAAAAAAATTGCGATCCGGCCTTGTACCGATCTTATCTAGATATATCTTTATCAGATATATCTAAATTGGTCGGTTGAGGAGTTTCTCATGCATTTTCACCGTTTTTCCCATTCCTGCGCACAGCGCGACGGCGCTTATGGCGGCGGCGAGCGGCGCCGGCATTTTGGTTTATTTGGCGCCCGCCGCCGGATGTTCGACCAGGGCGACGTCCGCCTCGTTATTTTGAAACTGATCAGTGAAAAACCCTCGCACGGCTACGAAATCATCAAGGCGATCGAGGATCGTTTGGGGGGCGCTTATGCGCCGAGCCCCGGCGTCGTCTATCCAGCCCTGACGCTTCTTGAAGAGCAGGGGATGATCCGCGTCGAGTCGACCGATGGGCCGCGCAAGCTTTATGCGATCACGCCGGATGGCGAAACCTTGCTGGAACGCAATCGCGGCCTGGTCGACGCGATCTTCGGCCGCATCGCGGAAATCAATGCCCGTCACGGCGGCGGCCCGGCGCCGCAAATTCTGCGGGCGATGGAAAATCTGAAACTCGCCTTGCGGCTGCGCCTCTCACAAGGCCCGCTCAGCGCCGAACAGGTCGCGAAGATCTCCGATATTCTCGATGCCGCCGCCAAGGGGGTGGAGGGGAGCTAGCGGGCATGGGTTGGTTTGCCGGGAGATCAGCAGTCTCGTGGGGCGGTTCAGGTCAGAGTGCCGGCGCCCGCTTAATCTCCACGGTTCGATCCGCTAATGAAGCGACGGCCCTTGACCCAGGGCGTAGGCGACGAAATCTTTCAGCGCGAAATCCGGGCCCGTCACCGGCTTCCATTGGGGATCGAGCGAGAGCATTGAAGTGGGATCGCCAAAGATCAAGCCGAGAATGACCTCGGCAACGATCCGTCCGCCCACCGGCCCGAGTTGTGGCGTGTTAATAGTCTTCGGTGGGCCTGTGACAGGGATTTTTAGCGGAGTCGATTGATGGGCAGCTTCAGCGAGAACATAGGTCCAGAGCGGACAGTTCTTGGCAAACGCACCGTTCGCGATCTGGTCAATCGGCACCGGTTCTTCGCCCGGATCTGGAACATCGACAGCCTTTCCGATCAGGATATCAGAATCGTCGAGCGGGTTAATCTGCATCGCCTTAGCGACCGCCTGTCCCGATGGCAATCTGAGCCGCCATCCACGCTCAAGATTGCGTAGGCCCAGCGATGGCGGTGGGTCGGACGCGACAAGATCCGGAAGTTTCTTGAGCGGACTAACCAATGAGGCATCAATCCGATAAGCAAACTGGAGGCGCAGCTTATTGGCCGCGTCCTCACCATCGCCACCATAAGCGCGGTTGTCGATGTCGATGAACCGGCCCCAGTCAATAGCGCGACCCACCGCCATGGTCTGGAACCCGGTCAGTCCGACCTTCAGCTCACCGACGGGGAATATTGGAAGTAGCATGTCATCAGCGGAGTTGAGTCGATAGCCCGGTCTGATCATGGAATGTCCCAGGCGGTATGCCGCTACGGAGAACTCCACGGGCATGAAGGGCGTGTTGTGCCAATGAAAAAACTTCATCTTATTCTGATCGTAGCTGGAGCCTGTCTTGAGCGCGCCGAGCACTGGGGCGCTGATAATGCGCGGAAGAAAGTCGTTCAGGACAATATACTGATAGTGGAACCGCACTCTTTCTTGCACGCTTTCAAAACCGAGACCCGGATTATCGTCGACCATTCGGTTATGGAACCGGAGGAAAAGACTCTGTAGTTGCGATACGATGCTGTTCTCGTCATTGCGCGGATCGCCGATCAGGGCGCGGCCGCCGAATCTGGGCAGATCATTGGCGTCCGCCAGATCCTGACCTTTCAGTGTATCGCCCAGCCGAAACTTGAGCCCGTCATAGATGTAGGGCTGGTCGCTCGGCCCGCGGCCATAGACGTTGTCGAGATCCAGGGCCGGAGTGCGAAAGTCGACCAGGCCGTCTGGATCTTGTGATTTGGTGAGCAAGCTCACCGGATCGTAGGTGATATCGTGGTCGATGAACTGACCCAGGTAGGTGTAAAGGGCGGGGATGCCGCTCTCCTCCGCATCGGGTCCGTCTTTTGGCGGGTCAAATCCAGCAGACATGCGGTCCGCCAAAGCGGAAAGATTGGCGATGTTATCGGCCTCGGTACGGCCGAACTGGGCAGGCGGGGTATTTCGAAACATCCGGCCAAACCGACCCTGGGCGAGCAGGGAACGGGTTGCGCTCAGGCCGCGCTGGATAATGCTATGGTGGCCGGTCATTGTGTCCCCCCGGAAACAAACGATCGAGATGATTTTGGTTGAAACTAAGCCTTGCTAACTTAGTCCATGCCATATTATCGCACCATAAGGCTAAGTCAACGGTACTGTCCGCCAAGCCAATTTGTTTATTAAAATGTGAAAGCGATGAACGCCTTTGAGACTTTGATTCGATGGAGGTGGAACGGCATCTCGGCCTATGCTTGAACTCATCTTCGCGCCGGAAAGATTCTACCCGGCATTCCGCTCTTGCGGCGGCTTAATCAGCAAGATTTTGTAGGAAATATCGAAGAAGCTTGGTGCCGCGCATCTTTTGACTTTGCTGCCACGGAACAGGATTTCGGGAATCCATGCCGATCCCAGCCCCGCTTTCACTTGTGCGAAGAGAGCTTCCGCCGATGCGCTTTCGCAGACCGGCGATTCCTGAATGTGAATATGATGCTGATCCAACATCGCGGCAATTTGCATCCCATAGGCCGTGCCGGGCGTATAGACCATCACAGCGCCGCTGAGCTTATTGTTGGCGCAGGACACCGGTCGTTTTTGCGTTGCGGCCGAGACAAGCACCAGACGATCCTCGCCAATGTCCTGAACATCGAAGCCAGGTAGCATATCTTCCCTGCCGAAATGCGGGATCAAGCTCATATCGGCATGTTTTCGCTTGAGCGCCTCGAGACAGCCCGCGATGGACGCGACAATCAGCGAGTAATTTTCCAATTTGCTTTCGGCCAGCCATGCCGGAAGGAAGGTGGCGGCGAGCGTATTGGTTGTGTAAATGCGCAACGTTTTCTTGAAATGGCTGGACGTGCTTAATACGGCCCGACGGGTATCGAAGATATCTTCGCGTAACCTGTGGGCACGGGTCAGAAATTCCTCTCCCGCGGGGGTAAGGCTGACGGGACGCGACTGCCTGTAAAACAAAGGCGCGCCGAGCCATTCCTCCAGCCTCTGCACGCGGCGGCTATAAGCGGATTGTGTCGTGCATCGCACCTTCGCCGCGCGGGTAAAATTCCGTGTCTGGCTTAAGGCAAGAAAATCATCAATCCATTGGAGTTCCATGATGCATAAAATGCATCATATCATCGAATATGAAAATTGGATTTTGCAGGCTAGCGGGATTTATATGCATGAAACTGAATTAGGCACGGTGGCGATGATGGATATGGATCAAGGGGCCAGTAACTGGGTTCGGGACTTCAGCGAGCAAGGTGCTCCCACATGCCACTTGCCGAAGAGCGTGCGTTTTCTCGGAGAGGTGCCGGCCGCCGAAACGAGGCAGGACCCATGCGCCGCCATGTACGAGTTTGAAGTGGTTACGGGAAATGCGGCCTATAGGGAAGGCGAGCGGTTCTATTTAACACCCGCCCAAGCGCAACGCGTTTATCTCATTCTTCCTCCGGACCATCAATGAGCCTCGTCCCGGAACCCAATGGGTCAAGGACCGGTTAAACCGCAACCCCGCCTTTCCTGAGGCTCGACAGCTAAAGTTCTTCCGCTCGGTTTAAACTGGCGCTAACAGTTTTTAAAGCGCGAGAGGACCGAGCGTTATGACCGCATTTCCGGAAAAACGCATTCTTCTCATCATCGGCGGCGGCATCGCCGCCTATAAGACGCTCGAACTCATCCGCCGTTTGCGCGAGCGGGGAATCTTTGTGCGGGTGGTGATGACGGAGGCTGCGAAAAAATTCGTGACAAAACTCTCCGTCGAAAGCTTGACCGGGAGTGAGGTTTTCGACGAGCTTTTCGCGCTCACTGGCGATTCCGGCATGGGCCATATCGAACTCTCCCGCGACGCCGACCTGCTTGTCGCAGCACCCGCAACCGCGGATCTTCTCGCCAAGATGGCGCAGGGCCTTGCAGGCGATCTCGCCTCAACGCTTTTGCTCGCCACCGATAAGAAAATCCTCGCCGCGCCCGCGATGAATGTGCGGATGTGGCTGCATCCGGCGACTCAGCGCAGCGTGGCACTTTTGCAAAAAGACGGGGTGATTTTTGTTGGCCCCGAATCGGGCGATATGGCTTGCGGCGAATATGGGCTGGGCCGGATGAGCGAACCAGCCGGCATTCTTACCGCGATCGAGCACTTGCTCTCGGGCGATATGCGGCTTCCGTTGCCTGGAGACCTTTCTGACGAATCGGCGGGCCCAGGATCCCTCAAAGGGCGGCGCGTGGTCATAACCTCGGGGCCGACGCATGAACCCATCGATCCGGTGCGCTATATCGCCAACCGCTCATCTGGCAAACAGGGCCATGCGATCGCCGCAGCAGCCGCAGCCGCCGGTGCCAATGTCGTTTTGATTTCGGGTCCGGTCTCGCTGGCCGATCCGTTTGGCGTCAAGACCATCCATGTCGAAACCGCACAGGAGATGTTGACGCAAGTCGAGGCGGCCCTGCCGGCCGATATTTTCATCGGCGTTGCGGCCGTCGCCGATTGGCGGGTGGCGGAAACCTCCCTTGCAAAAATCAAGAAACACCCAGAGGAAACGCCGGCTCTGACGCTTGTCGAAAATCCAGATATTTTGGCGGCGATCGGACGCCGTTCGAAGGACCGCCCGGCACTCGTAGTGGGTTTTGCGGCGGAAAGTGAAAAGCTTCAAGAAAACGCACAAGCAAAACTGATTGCCAAAAATTGCGATATGATCGTCGCCAATGATGTGACCGAGGCGGGCGTCCTCGGGGGAGAGAGCAATAAAGTGTCGCTTTTGACCAAGCAAGGCAAAGAGAATTTGCCCTTGATGACCAAGCAAAAAGTTGCCGCGAGACTGATCGAAAAGATTGCGGGCATGCTGGGCGGCAACGGCCAGTGAAGCCCCGCGCGGAGGCCGTCAAGATCGGGCTGAAACGCTTGCCGCACGGCAAGGGCCTGCCCCTGCCCGCCTATCAAACGCCGGGCGCAGCCGGAATTGATCTTCTCGCCGCCTTACCGCTCAACACAAAAATCGTGCTCGAACCTGGCGGCCGGCATTTGGTGCAAACCGGTATCGCGCTCGCCATTCCGCAAGACTATGAGGCCCAGGTCAGGCCACGGTCCGGGCTCGCGCGGGATCATGGTGTCACGGTGCTCAACGCGCCCGGCACGATCGATTCCGATTATCGCGGCGAAGTCGGCGTGCTGTTGATCAATCTCGGCGATGAGCCCTTCGAAATCGTCCGGGGTGCCCGGATCGCCCAACTCGTCGTTGCGGCCTGCGCAAGGGCGGTACTCGTCGAAACGGCGGAGCTCACCGTGACCCAGCGCGACGCCAATGGATTTGGATCGACGGGGACCTTCACGGGATGGGAGGAGCCCAAGTGATACTTCTCTCCCGCCGTGGCCAGCTCGCGCTCGCCGCGGTTGTCGACATCGCAATCCACGCGCGTCCCCTGCCGGTCGCGGCCAAGGCACTCGCGGCGCGGCTCGAACTGCCGCCCCGGCGCCTCGAATCCCTGCTCCAGGAGCTTGTTCACGCCAATATCTTGAAAGGGGTGCGCGGCCCGCGCGGCGGTTATGAGTTGGCGCGCGAACGCCGCCGGATTACTGCGGCTTCCATTCTGCGGGCCGTATCCAGCGAAACGGGAGGCGAGTCCGGTGAGGCGCCACACTGCCAGCTTGTCAAGCAGGTGGTTGCACCGATCGTTGAGGCCGCCGGTCAAGTGTTTCTAGATAAGCTCGAGACCATCACGATCGACGACATCTGCCGACGCACGGAAGATCTAAAGCTGTGGGATGAAAAAACCGCTGGTGCGGATTTCGCGATTTGAGCGGCCCCTCGCTTCCCGTGCTTCAGGTGAGTTTTCTTGAGGCTTAGTGAAGGCTCACCATCTCAAGTTCCTGCTGCATCGCATTGGCCACCGCGGCATCGCGCGAATCGGTCACCACAATCGGGGTGCCATCGGCGCCGAGCAAGGCGAAGAGTTGCAGACCAGGCGCAACCGCCGGGGCTGCCGGGAAGAGCTGGGCAAGATCCTCGGAGCGGATCGGTTTCACATAGGCCACGCGGCCGCCGCCAAGGCTCGCGAGCTGCTCATTCGTCAACAGGGGCCGGGATTCGGCATTGTTCGTTTCTAACATCTGGACATCTCCTAAACGAGCGATCTGCTTAAGACCCGCCCTCGTGGCGAACCGTCCGTTGCGCAGTGTGCCGCGACCCTTTCCGATGCCAATCTTCAGCCTCGTCTAAAGCCCGCGGATTCCAACATCTCCTCTACACGGCGGGACCCTCAGCGGCATCCCACGAACATTCGCTGTGTCCCGGATATGGAGACAGTCAGCGCCGTTTCAAGAAGGTCAGCGACGGCTTGTGTCCAAAACCTGGATTGCCGTGTGAGACTTTGCCGGTTCGGAGGCTTTTTTAGGGCAGACGAAAACGCCGCTAAGACAAAAAAAGGCCCGGCACAAGGCCGGGCCTATAACGTCCGCGCAGCAGATTTACGCCGCTTCTTCGATCTCGGCGTCATCGGGATCAATATCTTCGGCTTTGCCGCGGCGCGGTCCCTTTTGCAATTGTCCCTCGATCACCTTCAAGGATTCCGTCTCGGTCAGCTTCTCCACAACAACGATTTCGCGGGTCATGCGATCGAGAGCTGCCTCGTAGAGCTGCCGCTCGGAGTAGGATTGCTCGGGCTGCGTATCGGAGCGATAGAGATCGCGGACCACTTCAGCGATCGCATTCAAATCGCCGGAGTTGATCTTGGCCTCATATTCCTGGGCCCGGCGCGACCACATGGTTCTCTTGATGCGGGCCCGGCCCGCCAAGGTGTCGAGCGCAGCTTTGATGGCCGAGGCATCGGCGAGCTTGCGCATTCCGACACTCGCGGCCTTTGGCGTCGGCACCTTCAAAACCATCTTGTCCTTGATAAAGCTGATCACATAAAGCTCAAGTTTGAAGCCCGCGACTTCCTGCTCTTCGATCACGACGATCTGGCCAACGCCATGCGCTGGATAGACCACGAACTCCCCAGGCTTGAACATTGGCCGTTGAGAATTGGCGGCCTTCGCCGGCTTCGAGGCGGGGGTCGAGGTTTTTTCCATCGGCCTTGCTTCCACCATATTGGCTTGTGAGGCATCGCTCCCGACCGGCGTCAGCGCGACAGGGGGCACCAGCGGCTTCGCCAAAACATTAGGCGGCGCGAACGTGCTCTTGCTCTCACCGCGGGGGCTCTCCCTGGCGGCCTCATTTGCCGCCGGACGTGTGGAGTTCGTATCCGTGGCGGGAACAGTTTTCATGGATGCAACTTTCTTAGATTCCTTAGTCACCGTTGTCGGCTCGCTTGATTTAAGAGACAGGTCAGAAGAGTTGTTGACGGCCGGCTGCGATAGAGAGGCGGCAGCTGTGCGCTTGCGGGCTTCCGAGAGGCGCGCCGCATTCTGCTTAAACGCCAGCAATGCCGCTGCGGTCTCCTTGCCGGCGGCAGCTTTCTGTACGGCAGCCGTTTTGCCGTCCACGGGTTTGCTCGCCGTAACTGGCGCGCTGATGGCATCGTCGCGCAAAACCTTCACGGCTGCAGTTTTTGGCGTGGCGGCAGGCTTTAAGGGCGCAACGCGTTTCGATGCCGTGATCCGTTTGGCGGCGGTTGCGCGGGCAACCTGTTTTGCAGGGAGCACCGGCTGGCTCTTCGATGCCGGAGACCGGCGTGCGGCGACCGTCTTTTTCTTGTTGATTTCCTTGGTCAAATTTTTGTTCATCTTCTTGTTCTTGGATGCGGTGACACGGGATGGTGCGGCGGACGCCCTTTTGGTTTTCAATTTCGCTTTTTCCGCAGCCTTTCTGGCCGCTAGCGCCTTCGCCACGAGCGACTTGGCGGCGAGCTTCCCCGCGACCTTCTTGGCAGCAACTTTCGACGCGGCCTTGGCAACGGACGGCTTGGCGGCAAGCGCCGGCTTGGTAACCGTTTTCTTGGCTTTGGAAACCGCGAATCGTTTCGACGCTTTTACCTTGGGGGTCCGGATTCCTGGCTTTTTCGCCTTTTTAATTTCCGAGGATTTCATAGTCTTCTTGACAGACGCCATTACAAGCGCGCTCCTTTTTCCTGTCCCGCTTTGGAGACGGGACGGCTCATCGACGGCGGGCATACTCTCCGCCGTTCGGAAACTCTGCAATTCGGCCCTGAAAAGGCTCGAAGCGGGATGCTCCTAAACGATGATCATCTGTCTATGACTTAGCTGGATTGACGAAGCGAGGAACTTTCCACACTGCCATAGAACCCATGCCCGGACGCCTTTGATCAGCAACCGGGACATCGACGATAGGGGCCGCAAATTTCTTGTTTGCCAGCCGCCATAGAACACTATCGCACAAAATTGAACGGAAATCAAAAGATATGCTGCCGGAAAGACGAGTATTCCGGTACTCACCCTGACCTTAACCTTAGTCTCCCGGGCCCGGATTGGCGGAAAAATAGGCCTCGAGTTTGCCTGGCTTGCCGTCAAATTCCTTGGCGTCCGGAGGAGCATCCCGCTTAACCGTTACATTTGGCCAAGATGCCGAAAGTTCAAGATTAAGCTTAAGCCATTTCTCCAGCCCCGGCTCCGTATCCGGCTTGATCGCCTCGGCAGGGCATTCGGGCTCGCAGACCCCGCAGTCGATACATTCATCAGGATGGATCACCAGCATGTTCTCGCCCTCGTAGAAGCAATCCACCGGGCAAACCTCGACACAATCCATATATTTGCACTTGATACAATTTTCGACGACGACATAGGTCATGATGGTTTCCTTCGCAAGCAAGGAGCGCCTTGACGGCGCGGCCAGCCCGCGGCTCGTATGCTGCTAGGGTCGAGGAAAATGGGCGTCAGTCAACCACGAATTATCACCTGTCCCCCCGGGGATACAGCCAAACCCGGGAAAGGTACTCCGCTTGGCGGCCGCGTTATCACACGCCTGCAAATACCAGCAGTGCTCCACACAATCCAGCAAACTTAGCCTTGCCAAAATGCCGCACATACGTGGCTGCGCTCCGCGAGCGCATCGCAGCTCTCCAATGCGAATGGATATAATCATGCCGCTTCATTTCAGCAAGCAAGCTTTGGCCTCAAATGAGATGATTTGAGCATCCGTTTTCCTGACGCGGGCTCAAGTCCTCGAAAAGCAGCGCCGCCTGGGAAAATCCTTCCCTCCGGGTCCCCGCAGCCAGGATTTTGAGAACCCGCACCCGATGTTCGAGCGCGATCGTCAGGACGTCACCTGGACCCACCGGCTTCGCTGGTGTTTCAATTCGTCGCGCATTCAAGCGAACATGGCCTTCGGCTATAAGCCGGGACGCCAGGCTGCGAGTCTTTGCCACGCGGGCAAACCACAGCCATTTATCAAGCCGCTGCTTTGGATTCATGCCCACCCTTCATTTTGGGCGCTCCAATAACATCCAGACTTAATCGAGCAATCCCGCTTTGCAAGGCGCCAGAGGATTGCCGGTCAGCGCCGCACGGTCCGGGCTATCGGGTGACGGGATATCCGCCACGGCACGCCACAATGCATCGACGAAGGCTTGGTCCAGATCCCGCAAAATAAAGACGATCCGGGTCGCATGATCCCCGTCCGGCCACGCTGGAAGCCGCCGCGGCGGATGAAACACATGTTGCACCCCCTGGATGACAAGCGGCCTCGCAAGATCATCGGCCAGCGCCACAATGCCCTTGAGCCGCAAAAGTTTGGGCCCGTGCGCGCCCTGCAGCAATTCGATGAAAAGATCGAGAGCCATCGCGGATAGCGGCACTTCGTGGCGGATGCAAAACGCGCGAATGCGGGCATCGTGCCGGTTGACGTCAAGCGCTCTGTGAACAGCATGTGCGTGGCTGCCAGGCGGATGATCATGATCAGCCCGCGCCGGGTAAGCCTCCGCGTTCAGCCAGCGCCGCACATCGGGGAGTTTCTGGTCAGGGTCGTAAATCCCAAGATTGAGAAGGGCCTCGGGCGTGGCTTGGCCTTGTGCCGCATCGAGCAATATCGCGCCTGGATTAAGCCTTGCGAGACGCGCCCGTAGTTCCGGCAAGCCCTCCCCATTGGTTAGGAGGTCCGTCTTGCTCAGGACCAGCCGGTCGGCCATCGCCGCCTGCTTTACGGCTTCCTCGTGCGCTTCAAGCGTGTCGCTTCCATTCACCGCGTCAATAAGGGTAATGACGCCGTCAAGCCGGAACCGCAAGGCGAGATAGGGATGCGTCATGATCGTGTGCAGCACCGGCGCTGGATCGGCAAGGCCGGTGGTCTCGATAATAACCCGGTCGAATGGCGCGATGCGGCCATTGTCCCGCCGCCGCAAAATATCTTCCAAGGCCGCGATGAGTTCGCCACGGATCGAGCAGCACAAACAGCCAGATGTCATCACAAGCATGTCGCCGTCGACCCGTTCGACGAGCAGATGATCGAGGCCGATTTCGCCAAACTCATTGACGAGGACGAGAGTGCCCGCAGCCAACGGATCACGCAACAAGCGGTTCAAAAGGCTGGTTTTCCCGGCGCCCAGGAAACCCGTGATAAGGGTCAGCGGAAAGGGTGGCGGCGGTTTCTTGTCCTCCCTCATCGGCAGCACAAATTCGTGTTTAAAAGCTCATTGCCCTGCATGCTTTTCCGATTTTTTGCTTTTTGCCCTTTCCGCATGGATGGCGGCCTTTGCCGTGGGATGCTGTTTCCCCGCAAGTTTTTTGTGCTTATCCGATTTTTCGTGGGCGGCAATTTTGGCGGACGCAGTGTGACGGGCTGCCTTTACGGCTTTGTGCCCATGCCTGCCCTCGCGGACCGTGGCGATTTTCCCATGCCTGCCGTGGCGCAACTCGGCGCGCGTCGCGTGACGAGACCGCGCGGCCCTTTCCGCCTTCATGCCTTGCCCTTTCATCGGGAGCGCATCTGCAGCCGGAGCGAGCGGCGAACTGATATCTCCTGTCGCCTGCGCCTCAGTCGCGGCGTAGGCGCTCACGGTCTCGGGGGGTGCCGGTGTGCCGATCGCCGAATGGGGCGGCCGCGCTTGTGCGACGAGTCCGGCAAACCCTGCGGGCGCCCCAAGATAAACAGGGACCGGTTCGAACGCTGGACGCGGCACCGACGCAATACGGGGCGCCATCGGCAGCGGTTTGGCGAAGGCCTCTGTGGTGATCAAAGCCAAATGATCATGCGTGGCGGGCGTCTTCGCCGGGCGGGCGAGCAATGGAGCCATCAGACGAGAGACGTCGGTGTTGAATTCAGCAATTGCCTTGCCCTTCCGGCCGCACACCGACGCATGCATGTCGGGCGGCACCGCCATCGATGTTTGCGGGGCAAGATCGGCAAGCGATCGCGAGGGTTTGTCTATTCCAGTGAAACCGCGATCGAACAAGGTCGCCGCCATGATCATCCGGCTGCGCGGATTAGGGGCCCCCATAATTACCGCGATGAGCTGGCGGCCGCCCTGGCTTGCGCTGGCAACGATGTTGAACCCCGCCGCGCAAGTGAATCCGGTTTTCATTCCATCGACACCAGGGTACCGGCCAAGAAGATCGTTGTGATTGTGAATGATATCGCCACCGAGCCGCATGGCACCGATGTTGAAAAGCTTCGCCTGCTCCGGAAAAGTGATGTAGAGCGCTCGCGCGAGAATCGCGAAGTCGCGGGCCGATGAGAAATGCTGCGGGTTCGGCAATCCGTTGGGATTGACGAAGTGGGATTGGGCGAGGCCAAGCTCGCTCGCTGCGCTGTTCATGTCCTCGGCGAACGCCTCGATGGAGCCCGAAACGCCCTCCGCGATCACGACCGCCATGTCGTTCGCCGACTTCACCATCAGCATTTTCAGAGCGTTGTCGAGCGTCACCAGGCTGCCCGGCCGGAAGCCCATTTTGGATGGCGGCATCGCCGCCGCGCGGGCGGAGACAACGAGCGGCGTATCAAAGGTGATGCGATGGTCGCGTACCGCGCTCAGAGCCACATAGACGGTCATCAGTTTGGTCAGGGAAGCCGGATACCAAGGCTCCGTTGCATGGTCTTCATACAGGACCGCGCCGGACGGCATCTCAATCACCAGCAGGGGATTTGCCAGCGCCGGGCCGGCTCGGCTCACGCAGAGGGCGAGCAGCAACGCCATAAGGCCCAAGAGACGGTGTATAGGCGTTCGCCCTGTGTTTCCCGGGCGAACGGCTCTCGGGATTGCATGGAGACGGGGCGGGTTGAGATGTGGTGTGTTCATGTTCCGATCCCGGCCGAATCGAGGCGCACCTGCGGCAACCCTGTCATTCCGTCCCGCTCCGCGCAAGCGCTGTCGGAGCAGACCAAGGCAAAGCTAGACAAGCATCGCGGCGAAGGTAGGGCGGAAGTTGGGGTTTCCGCGGCCAGTTATTTTTTCCTCGCAGATATCGCAACATTCACCGAAACGGGGTTCGAGGCGATCCCATTCGCAACGGCATATAACGTCGCGGCACCGGTTTCGATCCCGGCGGGCACCGTGAAATAGGTAAAGGAATTCTCGTTGGGCGTCACAGCCATCCCGCTGTGACCGGATGTCCTTGCATAGAACACATGTTTTGTCTTGGCATTGACCATCCGCTCAATCCGCACCAGCGGGTAGTTCGTCGCGGACTGATAGCCTTCGGCATAGCTCGCGGCTTGCGATAGGCCGTTCAACTGTCTTCCTGGGAGACAATAGGTTGTCCCAGCCACAAGCGTCGTTGGAACCGACAGGCAGTCTGGCGGGAAAGCCCTGGTATGACTGATTAAGCTCCGCGAAGCTGCCTCTGGCGCGGCGATCACCGGAGCGGCATTGGGTGCAATAGGGCCAGTGTCCGTATAGAGTTCAATATCGCCGAGCCGGCTGTTGAACATGACCTGTCCGGTCGGCAGCACAATCATATAGCCATAATATGATGAAAGCTTGGCCGCGTTTGGCGTGTCGATAACCGGCTGCAACGCCTTGCCGTCAAACACAAAAAAATGCGTGGGAGGAAGGTGATTGACGCCGGGGCTCGCCGTAAGCAGCACCTTGCCACTGGGGAGCAAGGCGGCCGAGCCATCGGAGATGCCATATTGAACGCCGCCGGACTTGGGGAAATCTGGGCCCGGCGTCCAGCTCCCTGCCTCCCCTACCCCCCCGGGAGTGAAAATGGCGGTGTGTCCGGTGGCGCCGGCGGCAAAAACGGTGCCGTCGGGACGCAACAGTTGCGGCCCCATTTCGTGGGTTCCGCCGCCTTTTTCGTCAATGTCGGGGAGATTGACCTTGGTGCTTCCGCCGCTGATCCAACTGCCATCCGGGGGCAGATACAGCTCCGAATTCATCAAAGGATCGGTATTGTTGGCGTCGACGGTCAGCACGTCTGTGTTGGGCAGCAAGGTCCAAGTCTCTTCACTGTTGATGTCCGCCTTGCCATTGCCCTTGTCTTTGAGGGGGACGAACCAGCTGAGATCAGCCGGATGGAACAGCGCCTGCTCATTTGTAAAGACTCCGCCGATCATGAAGGCGCCGTCGATGGCCAACACCGTGCTGGCGGCCGCGCCGATCATCGACCATTCCTCGCCTTTGGGGGGCGGCACCGGGGTCCATTTATTGGTAACCGGATCATAAATCGCACCGAGATTGGTGAACGACTCTAGGCCGTTGTTGTATTCGCCGCCTTCGATGATGACTCGCCCGTCGGCAAGGACGGCACAGGCAAAATACAGCGGCGCGTAACCTGCGGGCAGCGGCGCCAATTTGGACCATGTGCCGTTCAAATAGCTGCCGTTGATATCGGGAGTCAGCCGCCACCAGTTGCTGCTGCCGTTGTTTTTCGCGCCCTGGTCATGCACCATCAAGGTCCCGTCCGTGAGCAGCAGCATGGCACCCGAATTGAACGGCGGCTGACGTGTCAAGGGACGCCACGGCGATGGCCCGGAGGCTGCGGCAAGCGGCTGCGAAAACCGCTGCGCCGCCGCCGAAAGCTGCTTGGTATCCGAGGACGGCGGCTTGAGGCTATGGCGGGAAATAGGCGGCAAGGGCGCCGGCGGCAGGGTTTGCGCGAGCGCGCCGTTCTCGCCGCCAATCCAAACGAAGAGACCTGCGGCCATCGTCCAGATGCAGCTCAGCTTATTCATTGCTAAATGCCTCTCCCCGCAACTCCAGCCATCCTCGATAAACCCCTATCCGAACCAAACCAATCCGGCATCTGCCATATGGCGGTGCTGCCGAGACTAAGACTGTGACGCGCTATCCGGCGATGTGACCCGCTCGGGCCGCACACCCATGCCCATGAGTCCGGCGGGCAGCCGCCGCAAAAGCGGAAAATAAATGAACAGCCGCACCAGCCACGGCGGCTTCATTTTGCCGCTGCTGCCAAGGACACGCGAGATCACGCGATTCTGGATGAAAACCTGCATGGCCTGGGTCACCTTGGTTGGAAATTCGCGGCGGCCTTGGACCCGCGCGAGATCGGCGTCCGTGACTGGACCGCTGCCGCGCAAGGGAGCGCTCAAAATATTGGCCGTGGCAATCGCGTCCTGGATGGCGAGATTGATGCCGACGCCGCCGACCGGCGACATCGCATGGGCGGAGTCGCCGATGCACAAGAGGCCTGGCCTGTGCCATACTGGCAAGCGATCGACCGCAACGGTGAGCAGCTTGACGTCCTCGAAACTTGCAAGTTCGCTGGTGCGGCCAGCCAGAAATGGCGCCAGTTCAGCGATATTTTCGCGGAGCGTCTCGATGCCTTGCGCCCGGAGCCGGTTGGCCGACCCCTTGGCGATCACATAGCCGCATTGCCAATGCTCACCGCGAAAAATGAGAACGAGCATTTGCCCGGCATCGATCCGGCCGAAGGTCTCCTCCGGGTCGCCGTTCTGCCGGGAGAGACGGAACCACAAGACATCCATCGGCGCGCCGATTTCTTGCGGGTCAAATCCTGCTTCTTCCCTCACGAGGGAATGGCGGCCGTCGGCGCCGATGGTCAAATCGGCGCGGATCGTCAATTGTCCACCTTCGGTCTTGGCGGTGACGCCCTCGACACGGTCCCCCTCAACCACAAGGCCGTCGGCTTGCGTGTTCATGAGAAGCCGGAAGCCCGAATAGCCCTTCGCGCGGCTTGCGATGAAATTCAAAAAATCCCATTGCGGCATCAAGACAATGAATTTGGCATGTGTCGGCAAATGCGAAAAATCCGCGAGTGGAATCTCCACGTCACCGACCTTGCCCTTGAGAAGGGTTGCCTTTTGATGCGGCAGTTTCAGGAAATCTTCCAGAAGGCCAAGATCATGCAGCGCTTCCAGCGTCGAGGGATGAATTGTATCGCCTCGAAAATCACGTAAGAAATCGCCGTGCTTTTCAATGACCACCGTATCGACGCCAGCGCGGGCAAGGAGCAGGCCAAGAACCATACCGGCCGGCCCGCCGCCAACGATGCAGCACCGACAGGACAGCGTTTTTGGGCTCTCGTCCATGACTGGCCTCCCTTTAAGGGCCATTTTGCCCAAGTCGTAAAAGGATCATACAAGAAAACAAAGAGTTGGAGATAGCGGACGGTGCGGCGGCGATCTTGGGGGCGATCTCCAGATGGGTCTTGGCATCACTTTGGGTTGGCAAGACAATGCAATCTTTCATAAGATGCGAGTTACAAAATTAATCAAACATCAGAAACCGGCAATATTTCCGGCGCGGCCGTCTAGGAATTGGCGCTCCGTCAAGGTAAGGAGAGGGGCCGTTTCAAGAAGCCGCCAGGGGAGAGAAATATCGATATTTTTTTGCGAGGGAGCAAGAAAGCGTGAAAATTCTTCCAGTGATCATGTGCGGCGGTTCCGGAACCCGAGTGTGGCCGGAATCGCGTGAAAGCCTGCCCAAACAATTTATTTCTCTCATCGGCGAGCGCTCCACCTTTCAGACCGCCGCGGAGATGCTCACCGACAGCGTGTTCGAAACGCCCATCGTCATCTCCAACACCGATTACCGGTTTCTTGTCGCCGAGCAATTGCAAAAGATCAATCGCGAGGCACGGATTGTTCTCGAGCCGATCCGGCGTGATTCTGGTCCCGCCGTCGCCGCCGCCGCCGAGCTTGCGGCGCAATCGGGGCCGGACACGATCGTCGCGGTTCTCGCCGCGGACCATGTGGTGCGCGATCGTCAAGGTTTCGTGGATTTGTGCAAGAAGGCGGCCGAAGCGGCCGCGCTTGGCTATATCGTGACGCTCGGAATCAAGCCGGATTCTCCCGCCACCGGCTTCGGCTATATCAAAACCGGTAAGACGGTCACGCCTGACGGCAGCGTTTTCAAGGTTGAAGCGTTTGTCGAAAAGCCGGATGCCGCCACGGCTGAAACCTATGTCGCTGGAAATTATCTTTGGAACTCCGGCAATTTTTTCTTCCGCGCCGATGTCATGCAGGAAGAGTTGCGGAATTTCGAGCCGGAGATGGCGGCGGCGGCGGCGGACGCGGTGGCCCGGGCAAAAAAGGATTTGAAGTTCCTGGTGCTCGATGCCGAGGCCTTCGCCAGGGCGCCGAAGAAGTCAATCGACTACGCTGTCATGGAGCGCACCAGCAAGGCGGCGGTCGTTCCCGCCGACATCGGCTGGTCGGATGTCGGCAATTGGCAAGCGGTTTGGCAATTGTCGGAGCGCGACGACAAGGGCAATTCGATCCGCGGCCGCGGCGTTGTCATGAACGCGTCCAACGTGCATGTGCGTTCTGACGAGCATTTGACGACGGTTGTCGGCGTCGATGACGTCATCGTCGTCACGACGCAAGACGCCGTGCTCGTGCTCAACGCGGCGCATGGCGATCACGTTAAGCAGCTGGTCGATCGCCTGAAAAGCGAGAATCGCCCGGAAGCCCTCGAGCATAAGCGCTCCTACCGGCCGTGGGGCTATTATCAATCGGTCGATTCGGGAGGCCGCTACCAAGTCAAACGTATTGTCGTGAAACCGGGTGAGCGCTTGTCCTTGCAAAAACATTTCCATCGCTCTGAGCACTGGATCGTCGTCAAGGGGACCGCCGAAGTCACCCGCGACGATGAAGTGCATTTCGTGCATGAAAACGAGTCGATCTATTTGCCGATCGGCTGCGTGCACCGGATGGCGAACCCCGGCCGGATCGATCTCGAACTGATCGAAGTGCAGACGGGATCTTATCTCGGCGAAGACGACATTGTTCGCCTGCAGGATGTCTACAACCGTGGCTAACCGATTTGCGAATGGGATAATATATTCTTCAGATACTTGGCTAATACTCCTTAGGAAATAGCTGTGCAATATATCCCTGCACTCGACGGATTGCGTGCCGTAGCTATTTCCGGTGTGTTATTTTTTCATATGGGCCTGTTACCAGGAGGATTTCTCGGAGTTGATGTATTTTTTGTATTAAGCGGATTTCTTATAACGTCAATATTACTTCACGAATGGAATAGCTTCGACAGAATAGAATTTCGTTCTTTTTATGCGAGAAGAGCTGTCAGGATACTCCCTGCTTTTCTTGTCTTTGCGGTTGCCGCTTTGATATGCGGCCAAGTCATCAACAAACCAGAGTGGGATCATTTGCCTTGGGCGCTTTCGTTCACGATAAACTGGCGGCTCGCGGTTCAAGACAGCCCTACATGGGGCGGACTTTTTAGCCCCATTTGGTCTTTATCGATTGAAGAACAATTCTATCTCCTCTGGCCGTTTGCCCTTGTCGCCGTTTTGAAGGCAAAAGCAGGTGCCCGCCTATGGATCATCGCGGCGGCAATCCTTATCGTTGCCCTGTGGCGATTCCATCTCTCCGGCTATGGCCATCCGATGCGAACCTATAATGGATTTGACACGCGCGCCGACACGTTGCTTGTCGGATGCTTTATCGCTTTATGGCCAAGTGAGAGACTTTCCCGGTTCGCCGCCCGGATTTACCTGGTTCCCGTAGCAGGTTTGCTGATCGCAGCTGTCGTGACCCATTGGGACAGCCCAATCGTCCATGAAATCGGTTTCTCCCTTGCCGCGATATCGGCGGGATTGATCATCGCCGCCCTCCAACAACCAGGCACAATCGTTGGCTTTTGGCTTTCCCGCGCCCCTTTTCGCTTGATTGGCCGATTGTCCTACAGCCTGTATCTGTGGCACATGCTGGCATTCAGTCTCCCGCCTTACCTGGGGATTCATGGTCAACGCCCGTTGGGGCTCCTTTTCGCGCTGGCGATGGCGGCGGGAAGTTATTACTGGATTGAGCGGCCGTGTCTGAGATGGCATTCTCGGCGCGCCGCAGCGCGGCGTGGGGATGCTCTCGAGCCGTCACCTGCTTCCCGGGAGCCGATCCCACAACCGGCTGATGGAAGACAGAGCCTTGTCGAACAAGCGCGGTACCGCTATTGACGGCACCGGTCTGGGAAGCGCCAGCGCCCGGTTGGGAATGAGATGTGGATGGACGGATCCAAATTGACGGATAAATTTTTGAGCGTGCCTGCGCCGTTTGCGACCACCATTCTGTTCACGGCAGTGCTTGCCGTCACCGGCGCCACGATTTTTGGTGTCGCTCACGCCCGTCCGCTGGTTCCGGCGGAACGCCGGTATCTTCCTTATACCGGCGTGCTGCCGGCTTGTGACGATCCGGCGGTTTTCGAAAGAATACAGGGGCGCTTCCGCGATCGCGAAGCCGAGTTCTGGAACACCGGCCTCGAAATTCTTGGCCTCATGGAGGTCAAGGAAATCGGCTACAAAACGAATGGCGAGGATTTCATTCCGCGCCGCTACTGCACCGCGCAGGCTTATTTGAACGATGAAAAAAAACCCCGCCAGCTGTCCTATTCGATCAACGAGGATCTGGGCATCATAGGCTTCGGTTTCGGCGTCGAATGGTGCGTGGGCGGCCTTGACCGCAACGACGCCTATGCCCCCAATTGCAAAATGGCGCGGCCGTGAGCAAAAGGGGCGCGGCCTGCCAGCACGCCACCAGAACGCAGGCTAATTTTCCATATTTTCTGATCGCCGTCGTGGCACTCGCTTGGTTTGGTCCGGCACGCGCGGCGCCCATGGCGCTCTTTTGCCTGCTGGATCGCGGCGCGGACGAGGTGGCTCTTTCACCCCTCAAGGTCCAAGCATCAGGCGGTGGCACCCCTGGAGATTTCGATTTTTACGTTCTCTCGCTCTCCTGGTCTTCCGCCTTTTGCGAGACGGCCGCCGCGGCGCGGGCGCGCGGCCAATGTGATCCGGGCGCCAATCTCGGCTTCGTCGTGCATGGGCTGTGGCCGCAATATGAGCATGGGTTTCCGTCGGATTGCGGACCGGCCGCACGGTTTCCCTCGCGCGTCGCAGTCGAGTCCACGCAAGGGCTTTATCCAAGCGAGGGGTTGGCCCGGTATGAATGGCGCAAGCACGGTACCTGCTCGGGCAAAAGTCCGACCGACTATTACGCCGATGTGCGGCGGGCCCGCGATGTCATCGTCATCCCCTCGGCGTTTGTCGCCCCCAAGGACATCCAGACCTGGACGCCCATCGATATTGTCCGCGCGTTCATCGCGGCAAACCCTCGGCTGCGGCCTGGAATGCTGGGCGTTGCCTGCGCGCGCGGCGCGCTGCAAGGGGTGAGGATTTGTTTTTCCAAGGATCTGCGGAATTTTCAGGCTTGTCCGGAGGTCGCCCGGCAAGGCTGCCGCGCACGGGAAGTTTCTGTGCCGCCTGTTTTGTGAGCCGGCATGAATTACCGTCATGAATTTCATGCCGGCAATTTCGCGGATGTGTTCAAGCACATCGTTCTGACCCGCGCATTGCTGCGCCTTTGCGTGAAACCAGCGCCCTTCCGTTATATTGAGACCCATGCCGGAAGTGGCATCTACGACCTCTTGCCGCCGCCACCAGGAAAATCTACCGAATGGCAGTCCGGAATCGGCGCCCTCATAGCGGCGGCAGCCCCGCCGGATGTGCGCGATCTCATCGAGGCATATCTTCAAATCGAAGCACCATTGATCCGTGCGGAGGGGCCGCGGTATGGCGGGTCGCCCTGGATCGCCAAGAGCCTGCTCCGGCGCCAGGACAGGATATTGTTGTGTGAGCTGCACCCCGCCGCCTCCAAGGCGTTGCGGGCCAATTTTGGCAATGATAGGCGCACCAAGCTCTTTCAGAGCGACGGTTATGCGGGGCTAAATGCCTTCCTACCGCCCGTGGAGCGGCGCGGGCTGGTTTTGATCGATCCACCCTTCGAAGCGGCGCAGGAACTCGCAACGGCGGCAGATGCGCTTGTGAAAGCGTGGCGCAAATGGACGACCGGCATCTATATGCTTTGGTATCCGGTCAAGGATGCGGGGACGGCAGCCTCCTTCGCGGCAAAGCTCGCGGATGAGGGGATCAAACGCGTTTTACGCCTCGAACTTCAGATCGATTCGCCAGCCCCCCGAGCCCCCCTGGCACGCTGCGGCCTCATGATCATTAATCCGCCATTCGGGCTCGACGCGGAGGCGAAACTCCTATTGCCCTGGCTCGCAGGCGTTCTCGGGCGCCACCAGCCGGGATTTTTGATCGAGTGGCTCTCGGGCGAATGACCCGGCTTGCCAAACCCCGCTTTCGTCCCATGTTTTTTCTGGCGGATGGGCGAGCGGCGCACCTGGCCGCGCTTACGCCAAGCGAGGCACTCTCGATGGGAAGGGACGCGCTCCATGTCGCAACAGGGAACAGTCAAATTTTTTAATGCGGAGAGGGGTTATGGGTTTATAACCCCGGACACCGGCGGGCGTGATATTTTCGTCCACATCTCCGCCCTGGAGCAGGCGGGCTTGCCAGCTTTGAACGAAGGCCAGCGCGTGGCCTTCGAAATCGAGGCGGACAAAAAGGGC
This sequence comes from Methylocapsa sp. D3K7, assembly GCF_029855125.1. GTDB lineage: Bacteria > Pseudomonadota > Alphaproteobacteria > Rhizobiales > Beijerinckiaceae > Methylocapsa. The sequence goes on along the minus strand of NZ_CP123229.1, from coordinate 2,675,169 downwards.
AAGGGACCCAAGGCGGTCGGTTTGCAGTTGCTATAAGGAATTGACGGGTGAGCGTTCAGACCTTCGAGGTCGGTGAAGACGAAGAAGGGATGCGCCTCGACCGCTGGTTCAAGCGGCGCATGCCAATGCTTTCGCTTTCGCATTTGAACAAGATCGTGCGGACCGGCGAAGTGCGGGTTGATGGCGCGCGGGTGAAGACGGCAACCCGGCTCGCGAAGGGGCAAAGCGTCCGCGTGCCACCGTTGAAGCTCGCCGCGCCCACCGCGCCCGCCCACGAAATATCCCCCACCGATTTGCGCGCGCTCCAAGACATGATTCTGTTTGAGGATCGCGATCTCATCGTCCTCAACAAGCCATTCGGATTGGCCGTACAGGGCGGTTCCGGGACGACGCATCATATCGATGGGATGCTGGCCTCCATGCAAAACGAGCATGGCGGGCGCCCGGTGCTGGTGCACCGGCTCGATCGTGATACGTCGGGGGTTCTGCTGGTCGCGAAGACCCGCAGCATCGCGGCTGATCTTGGCGAAATTTTCCGTTCGCGCCAGGCACGGAAAATCTACTGGGCGATTGTTGAAGGGGTGCCAAAGCCAGCACAAGGCCGCGTTTCCCTGTATTTGGCGAAAGGCCCCGGTATGGACGCGGCGCGCCCCGCCCGGAACGGCGCCATCCCGCGCGAAAAACTCGAAAAAATGCGGATCGCCAAACATGGCGACGAGGATGCGCGCCATTCGGTGACCTATTACACAGTTGTCGATAAAGTGGCGCCACGGCTTGCATGGCTTTCAATGAAGCCAGTGACCGGCCGCACGCATCAATTGCGCGCTCATGCCGAGGCGATTGGGCATCCCATTGTCGGCGATCCAAAATATGGCGCGGCGCCCGCAAAGGACCCGCGCCGCAACGATCCCTTGCGAATGATACCGGACGCCGTCGAACCAAAGCTGCATCTTTTGGCCCGGCGGCTGATCCTGCCGCACCCGCGCGGCGGCACACTCGACGTCACGGCGCCCTTGCCTCCTCACATGCAGCACACCTTCGATCTCTTCGGCTTCGATGTAAAACGCTTCGATCCGATCGAGGATGCGCCGGAGTAAATGTTAACTGATCAGCAGGCGCCGTTTTCATCGCGTTCAACGAGACTCAAACGAGTGAGATCGGCGACCGGCCTCTTTTGATCGTCGAAGGTGAGCGCCTCGGCGTAATGCATGCCGAACAAGACGTCTTCCGCCGTATAAATGCGCATGTCATGAACAGCGGCGCCGAGGGCGTGGTCGCGAGCCTCGATGGTCAAGAAGATCCGCGCATCGCTTTCCATGAACCGCTCGGCATCATAGCCCGCGAGCGGGCTGTGCTCGTCGATTCTGTGCATTACGGTCCACGTCAACGCGAACAAGGGAAGAGTCGCATTCGACAAGATGAGGTCATGCACATAACGGAACGAACGGCCTTCCGCGCTGATCTCGGGCAACAGCACACCGAGCCGCACCGTAGCATGGGTGAGCAAACTTAAACGCCCATTGGCAATGCGCACCATCAAGGTCGGCGAGCAATTGTGACCCGTCACAACAGCCTGATCGGCGAACAATATGCGTGATCTCGGTTTCGAAAAGCGGACGAACAAAAGCCCCGTCATGATCGCGGTGAAGGCCATGCCGGAGACGATTTCAATCGCCGATACGGCGTGGCCATAGAAGGTCGCCGGGGCCATGGTTCCGTAACCCACGGTCGCCAATGTTTCGAGGCTGAAAAAGAAAGCGTCAGTAAACGATCCCGGCCTCGCGCCGACGAGGCAGCCCGGATTTACAAAATAAAGCAGCGCAAAAACAAGATTGATGCAAAGTTCCAATCCCACGAAGGCGAACACGAAGCCCCTCCAACTCATGGAGAGCGCGATATGATAGGGATCGTGAAAATCATAGCGCGAGGCGCCGCGCTTAACGACTTCGACCGTGCCGGCCCTTATTGTCGAGCTATGCGGCCCGCGTGGCTTACGCTTCCGCCTGAAATGTTTGGGCACCAAGTTTTTGGGCATGAAATGCCTCATGCCGCGTAGCTCCCGCTTTGCTCGCATCGTCCCGCCGCGACCGCTTTCATTTCCGCAGCTGGCTTTCGTAGCAGGCATTGGGCGTGCCCGGCACGTTGAATTTGACCGGATCGCCGCATTTGTCGCATCCCGCGGCGAGGCAGCAAAGGACGAGACCGCCCAAAGTCAAAATAAGGCGCCGCATTTCTCTTCTCCTCGGTTAGGACGCATATGGCGCTTCAAGATGCAGCGTTTCATTTCTGAGCCCATCATAATTCACACTGTGCAACTTTTAAGGAATGACACCAGAGACCCTCAACCGGAGCTGTGCGGGTCCGCGCAGCGATGCTCCGGGGCGATAAGGTGGCGGATCAACCAGCAATTTTGGGTTAACCAGCCGTCTGGCCAGCGCGGCGAGCGCCGTTTCGGCTTCGATCCTTGCCAAAGGCGCGCCGACACAATAATGCGGGCCTCCGCCGAAGCCGAAATGCAAATTGTCTGGGCGATTCGGATCGAATGTGTCTGGATCTCGAAAGCGGTTCGGGTCGCGGTTGCCGGATGCGAACAAGAGGACAAGCGGCGCATCCTTCGGGATCACCGTTCCGGCGATATGGATTTCGGCCAAAGTCTTGCGAGTCCGGAAATGGACCGGCGGCTCGTAACGGAGCACTTCCTCGACGATGCGGGGCGCAAGGGCTGGGTCGCGGCGCAGCTTTTCAAGCCATTCCGGATGGCGCAGCAGGGTGAGCATGCTGTTGGCAATGAGATTGACGGTGGTCTCATGCCCTGCGATCAGCAAAAGGACGGCGGTGGCGATGAGATCATATTTGCCCATCCGCCCAAGTTTTTTGTCTTTGTAAGCGGCAAGGCCCGACAAGACGTCGTTGGCAGGACGTTTACGCTTCTCCTTGATGATCGCGCGTAAATAAGCGGTGATCGCATCATAATCCGCGGCAGTTTTGCTCAGATCCTCTTCGCGGATTCGTCGATCGGGATCGAGCGCGCCGGTGAGCGTCCCTGACCAGCTTTGAAATTTCTGCGCGTCGCCGGGGGGGATCCCGAGGAGCTCGCAAATGACCGTGACCGGCAGGGGGTAAGCGAAGCCGCCCACGAGATCGATTTCATCGCGGCCGCTCATCTCGCCGATGAGATCGCCGACGATCGCCTTGACGCGGCCATCCATCGCCCTCATCCGCTCCGGAGTGAACTCCGCCATGATGAGGCGGCGCAGAACGCCATGATCGGGAGGATCACGAAAGAGTACGGGACGATGGGTATCGACGATCCAGGCCTTGACCGGATTGAAGATAAGGTCGCGAAGGAGATTGCCCGTCCTTGCATATTTGGTCTTGGGAAGATCCTCGGAACTCACCCTGGGGTCTTGAAGAAGACTGCGGATTTCGGTGTAGGTGTTGACGATATAGGTCCCGTCCTCCTCCCGGAGGATGGGCGTTTCGCGCAGCCGCGTATAGACCGGATAGGGATCCGCGCGGTTGATGGGGTCGAGCACTTGTGAAAAAAGACCGTGATCCGGCACGCTATGTCCTTGTTTCCCCGCCACGCCGCTCGTGGGGCGATCCGGTGAGATCTTGCAAGGCCATTGACCGTATTATCGCATTGCGGCGATAAATGGCCTATGCTCTTGCGGCGAAACTAACCAACTATCCCGCGGGGCGTGATACGCTATACTCTGCCGCCAGACCGGCTTGGCAGCGAAATCAGCCGAAAACCGGTTCAAAGTCACACTCATGCGCGCCATCCTCGACCACTGCGGTGCCGTTCCTCTGGAATATCGGGCAAGTGGCTCCGTCATTCTGGAGGAGGGCCAGGAGACCGGCCGCGTCTATGTGCTCGCGGAAGGCCGCATCGAAGTGCTACGCGGGGGCACCCAGGTCACGATACTCGACGAACCAGGCTCGCTCGTCGGAGAAATGTCGGTCCTGCTTGGCGTTCCACACACCGCAACGGCCCGGGCGCTCGGGGATATTAGGGTGCATGTCATCGAGGACGCGGCGGGTTTTTTCAGCGCCAATCCCGGCCTGTCCTGGCTCGTGGCGCGCCTCTTGGCGAACCGGCTTAACGCAGCAACGACCTATCTCGTCGATCTAAAACGCCAATTCGCCGGTTCCAGCGATCATCTTGAGATGGTAGGCGACGTGCTCGAAACGCTGATTCATCAACAGGAACGGGATTTTGTGCCAGGGTCCGACCGCGATCCGCGACGGCCTTGAAGGGCAGTGTCCGCCACTAGGGTGCCAGACTGGGGACTGGCGCCCGCGCGTCAAACCACTCCGGCAGGGCCTTCGCGGGCGGGATCGGCCGCCGCAGCGGGGCGTCCAGCCGCACCGTCTGGATGCCCATGGCGGAGATCCAAACCGCCTCGCCGGCACTGGTGTCGAGCACGATATAGGCGGGTGGCACCCCGAACTGGCGACCGGCGTTAAAGACCCATGTGGCGCCGATCCGGTCGGCCCATGAGCCGCCTTTCACGAATGGCGATTGATGGACGTGACCGGCGACGACAATATCTGGATGATACTCGGCAATCCACCGCTCAAGGTCCTCATCCCCCATTGACCGGCTGCCCGACCAGCTCGTCGGTGAATTGACCGGCGGCGCATGATGAATCCAGACCCAGCGCAATCCTTGCCGCCGCTGGGAGTCCGCTTCGAGCTGGGCCGCGAGTGCCGCGCGGGCCACCGGCCCATCCCACCATGCGCAGACCGTGAACAGCATATCCTCGACGACGAGGCTATCGCCATCACGGACAATGTTTGGGGCGCCGGTCTCAGCCAGCCAGCGCGCCACCTTCTCACCGCCCTCGCCGCGCGAATCGAGGTCATGATTGCCCGAGCACACGAGGAGCCGAGTCACGCTCGCCATACGCTGGAGATATTTGCGGACAACCAGCGTCTGTGCCCGGTAATCGACGATCGATGCGAGGTCCAGCGCGTCACCGGCCAAGACGGTGAGGTCATAGCCGGGGGCCGTTTTCAGCAGCCAGTCGAATTGCGGAAGCGCGTAGTGCAGGTCGGCGACAAAAAGACACCGCATCGTCCGCTCCCTGTCACTCGCGCCTTGGATAGCACGGCCCTTGCGGCGGCATAAAAGAAAATGGGCCGTCCCGCAAACCCTTTAGCGGCCGCGAGGATGCGCCGCCCGATAGGCTTCAAGGAGCCGCGCACTATCGACGGCGGTGTAGATCTGCGTCGTTGACAGGGAGGCGTGCCCGAGCAGCTCCTGGATCGAGCGCAGATCGCCGCCCCGCTCCAACAAATGTGTCGCGAAGGAATGACGCAGCGCATGCGGCGTCGCGCTCTCGGGAAGCCCCAGCGCGCCGCGCAACCGTTCGATCGTGAGCTGTATGATTCTTGGACCCAGCGGGCCGCCCTTGGCGCCAATGAACAAAGGCTTATCGGGCGCATGGGCAAACGGGCAAAGCGCGAGATAGGCTTCAATGGCGTGCTGGACCGGCGCGATCACCGGAACGCTTCGAGTCTTTTGCCCTTTGCCGACGACCGTCAAAACGTCGCGTCCGCCAATCGGCGCTTCGCAACGCTTGATCGCCAAGGCCTCGGAGATGCGCAGGCCCGCACCATAGAGCAAGGCCAAAACGGCAGCATCGCGCGCGATGATCCATTGCGCCCGGTTTTCCCCGGCGCGGGCGTCCACCCCCACCAGCTCGCATGCGATATCGGCGCGCAAGGGTTTTGGCAGGCCGCGCTGAATTTTCGGCGGGCGCAACGCCGTGAAAGCCAAGGCCTGGCCAAATCCATTGCGTTCGAGAAAACGGGCAAACGACCGCAGCCCCGCGAGCTGTCGCGCAAGGGAGCGGCTGCCCGCCCCCTTGCCGCGCCGCGCCGCCAAAAAAGCACGCAGGTCTTGCGGCGCAAGGCGATGGAAGGTCAACAGCGAAGGAGCTTCGCCGAAATGCTCCGCCGCGAATTGCAAGAATTGCCGCAAATCGCGTGCATAGGAGGCCGCCGTGTGCGCCGAAACGCGGCGCTCGCCGGAAAGATGCGCCAGCCAATCCCGCGCATGCGCAGCGATCTCAGCGCTGGCCGGCATAAACTCCAATGGGTCGCTTTCTGTCTCAGCGGCATGAGCCTTCGTCATGCTTGATCATAGCACCGGCGCACCCTAACAATTCCTTGCATCGGGGGAGGAGCCTTCCGGTAGCCTTTCACGCGGGGCGTTCACACATGCGGCTACGCGCCGATATTTGGGTTTCAGCTTATTTGCGCCGCTGCGCCCATGAGGGCGCGAATGCCGTGTTGCGGCGGCGCGGGTCGCCGGAAGCCGGAGCGATTTTCATCAAGATCGACCGGCTCGACGGGTCTGCCGCGCTCTTTGGCCCTGCACCGCAGAGCGAGGTGAGGGAAGGTTATGACAGGCTTTTCGCGCGGCTCCATCGCGAAGCTTGGATTAGCCCCGCAGAAACGGAAGCAAAACTTTCGCGCGAGATCGGCTTTGACCCTGATCTTTGGGCGGTCGAGACGGAGGACCGCCTCGGCCGGATTTTTTTCGATATCGCGGAATAATAAGATCGCAAGGAATGGCTCCCTATACGGAACCGCTCTTCCGAAATTTACGCGCTTTTCTTGAACTTCGCGGCTTCCTCGGAGCCGCTGGTGGCATTGCCGGCACTGTAGGAATGGGCGCCGACGCCCGCCAACTTGCCGCCCTCAACGATCAAATATTCGTCGCGGATGGGCCGTCCCTCGAAATAGCACTCCAGGATTTCGCGCACGCCTGCCGCGTAGCGCGCCTGCGCCGAGAGCGACGTGCCCGAAATATGCGGTGTCATGCCGTGATGCGGCATGCTGCGCCACGGGTGATCCTTGGGCGCTGGTTGCGGGAACCAGACATCGCCCGCATAGCCCGCGAGTTGACCGCTTTCGAGCGCCCGCACAATGGCATCGCGGTCGCAGATTTTTCCGCGCGCAGTGTTCACGATAAAGGCGCCACGTTTCATCTTGGAGATCATCTTGTCGTCAAAGAGATGCTCGGTTTCGGGATGCAGCGGGCAATTGATGGTGACGACATCGCAAACCTTGACCATGTCCTCGACGGTCGGATGCCAGGTCAGGTTCAGCTCTTTCTCTACTGCCTCCGGCAAGCGGTGGCGGTCGAAATAATGCAAATGCATGTCGAAGGGTTTGAGACGACGCAGCACGGCAAGCCCGATGCGGCCCGCCGCGACGGTGCCGACATGCATGCCTTCGACGTCATAAGAACGCGTCACGCAATCGGCGATGTTCCAGCCACCCTTCACCACCCATTGATACGAGGGAATATAGTTACGGACGAGCGACAGGATCATCATCACCACATGCTCGGAAACGCTGATCGAATTGCAGAAGGTGACCTCGGCGACGGTGAGTTTGCGGTCGATCGCCGCCTGAAGGTCAGTGTGGTCCGAACCGATACCGGCGGTGACAATCATCTTGAGTTTGGGCGACTTGGCGATCCGCTCGGCGGTCATATAAGCGGGCCAGAACGGCTGCGAAATGATGATTTCGGCGTCCGGCAACTCACGATCGAGGACCGAATTGGCGCCGTCCTTATCCGAGGTTACAACCAAAGTGTGGCCGTTGGATTCCAGATATTTGCGCAGGCCCAATTCGCCTGAGACGCTCCCGAGAAGCGCGCCAGGCTTGAAATCAATCGCTTTGGGCGTTGGAAGCGTTTGACCGTCCGGATAGCGGTCGATTTTCGGAAGATCATCCCTTGGGTAGGATTTCGGATACCCATCCACCGGGTCATCGTAAAGCACGCATACGACCTTAGCCATAATGTTCTCCCTTTGCGTCATTGTTGAAATTGGAAGACTTTGTTTATGCTCAAGTTTACGCCGGAGAGTTCAGGACAGGATGGAACTATATATCTCGTCAGGCGAACTTGTTTTTCAAGTATTCTCTCAATTTACTTGGCAGAAGTATTTCAGATATAAATTTGCTCCGCTCAAGCGAGCGCAAGCTCTTCCCAAAGCGGATTTTTATCCAATGAATTCTTTGGAACGATTGATAGAAAACTCTGATCAGTTATGGCCGCGGATCGCTGTCATCAGCTCATCCTCGAATTCATCGGCGCGGAGCGATGCAGTGAGAGCGTTGGCCATCGGCGGCAAAGGATCCCGGTCGGTCAGGACAAGCCCAATGAGTTGACCATAGGCTGGCTCGACAAGATCGATCGCCACAAGATCGCGCAAACCGGCGAACACGTAGAAAAACGTGTGCGGCACGATACTGGCAAAGCCCCCGTGGCGCAGATAAGAACAGACGCCGAGAAACGAATTGCTGATGACAGGCGGCTTTGGCTTGATCTCGAGCGACTCAAAAACAGCATTGATGATCCGGCGATTCTGCATGTCCTCGCTGAGGAGGCATAGGCGCTCCCCCGCCGCCTCCCGCCACGAGATGGCCCGCCGTCCCTCGTAGCGCCCGCCGCCGCTGGTCACGAAGATGTAGTGCTCTTTGTAAAGGGGAATCCGGCGCACATGCTCCAAGGGCTCGTTGTCGAGATAGGTGACCCCCGCGTCGATCTCGAAGGAATCGAGCGCCTTCTGGATCGCGCGCGACGTCATCGAAATCACTTCGACATGTGCTGCCGGATGCGCTGAGAGAAATCGTGCCGTCAGGCAGGAGACCGGCGGCATCGCGGCTGGAATGACGCCAAGCCGCAACGACCCGGAGAGCTCGCTCCCAAGACCCGTGAGATCGATCCGCAAGCCATCGTAGTCGCTGAGAATTTTTTGCGCCCAGGCGAGGACCCGGGCGCCTTCGGCGGTGAGGCCGAGAAATCGGTGGCCGCGAATGACCAGCCGGACTTCCAAATCGTCTTCGAGCTTGCGGATCGCAGCGGAAAGTGCTGGCTGAGAAATGTGGCAAGCCTCCGCCGCTTTGGCGAAATGCTTTTCGCGCGCAAGCGTGACGAAATAGCTCAGATGGCGGAGAAACATGAAAGGCACCGGCAGACTGTCACCGGCACCGATATAACATAAAAATATATAGCGCTAACTGGCCTTATTTGGGCCGGGGCGGAGGACATAGCGGAAAAACTCCGCGGCCAAGGCAATCCCGACATCGTCGATGGCATGGCCAAGGCCTGGCCTTGCCACCGCCTGAACCGGAACGCTCAAAGCTTCGAGTGCGGCCCTCGTAAGGGTCATCGATGGGAAGGGCACGACCGTATCCGCTTCGCCGTGCAGGAGGAGGACGGGGGGTCTGCCAAGACTCTCCCTTCGCAGCAAGGCCGCGCCTGGCAACGCTCCGGAAAAGGCGGCAACCCCGGCGATCTCTTTGCGATGCAAGCCAGCATAAAGGGCGGTTGCCGCGCCTTGCGAAAACCCGGCGAGGGCGAGACTGGAATCGTCGAGCCTTCGGCTGACCAGCAGTTCATCGAAAAAGCCATCGAGGATGGCGGCCGCATCGCGCAGTCCCGCGAGCAGCTTTTCTGGTGTCCGGTCGTGCAAGCTGAACCATTGGCGGCCGGCCGGAGCGTAATCACACGCAAACGGCGCGTCAGGGGCGATGAATTCCGTATCCGGAAGCAGTTCCCGCCAAGCATGCGCCAGGAAGAGGAGGTCGCGGCCATTGGCGGCGACCCCGTGCAGGAGAACGACTATAGAGTTCGGCTTGCCGCCAGAAAAGGGTGCGAGCCTTGGTCCGTTCCATTGCATCGCGGCCTCTTACGAGACAGCCCGGCGCTTGCGGCGCCGGGCTTAAGAAGTCTTCGTTATATTCTATATTCGGACCAGAGATTTAGAAGGCCCTCTGAACCCGGATGCGCCCTTCATATTGGTTGGTGTTCGGCTGGAACGTTGGCAGGCCGACCGTGGCGAGCACCACGTCCGGGGCGAGACCAACCGGCCGCGACTGATTCACATGCACATACATGAACTCGGCGCCGATATCGAAGCCCTTGAGCGGCGTCCACACGAGATTGGTGCCGACCCGGCCTTCCTTGATGTTGGAAATGCCGACCCCGCCGCCAAACCCGGCCAGCGCGTCGCCGGAATAATTCACCGCCATGTAAGAGCCATAGACCGCCGAAGCCAAGGTCGGAATCCAATAATGCTTGTAGGCGCCGGTGATGTCCCAGCCCGTCTGCTGCTGGCAGGAGACGCTGCCGGGGAAAGTGCCGAGCGTGCTGCTGGCGAAGACGCAATCCGAATTCGGCTGCGCGTTCCAGCCGGCGCTGTAATCCGACGGCGTGAAGCCCGAACCGGCGTAGCGGTTCTGGTTGACCGCGCCATAGTTGAAGCCAAGATTGGTGCCCGCGATATAGCCGAACGCGCCTTGCTCATAAGCCGCCTGCAGCCAGAACTTGTCGCCGGGGGAGATAAAGTCGGCGTTCAGCTGAATGCCGGCCTGGACCGCGAAGCCGTAATTGTTGCTGGTGACGGCCGGGAAGGCATAGGCGGGCGTCTGTGGCAGGGCGGGCGAGGCCGCCGGCGTGCCCAGCGCGCTCGCCCCGAACAGGCTGGCGTTGTTCTGATGCGCGGCGGCCGAGATTTGCACCGAGCCCCAGGGCTGATCGTAGCGGAAGTTGCCGACGATGTCCGGGATCCGCGACCCCGCCGGCTGGCCCAGGAAGGAGGTGGCGGTGATGCCGTTGATGGTGACCGGCACGACGGCGGTGCCGGCGGCATTGGCCGGGCCGGTGATCGTGCTGCCGATGGCGGCGCGCCGCGACGCCTGATCCTCGGCCGACAGGGTCGCCGAGAAGCCGCTGCCGAAGGTCGTCGTATAGGACAACAGGGCGACGGTCGCGTTGGAGCCGCGCAAACCGACATAGTTGTAGGCGTCGGCATAGAAATCGAACATCGATTGGGCGCGGCCGGCGGTGAGGCCGGCGAATTGGATGAACGCCTTGTTGACGATCGTCGATTCGCGCTGCGAGCTGGAGCCCGCCGTGGTGTTGAAGGTATTGCCGAGCGAGCCCAGGCTGCCGGTGGCGGAATTGCCGCCCGAGCCATAATAGGAATCGATCCGGATGAAGGCGCGCAAGGTGCCCCAGGGCGACTGCGTCCTGGCGTCGAGTTCGGCGCGGCCGAGGGCATTGAAGCTCGTCGCATCGCGCGAGCGGGCATTCGAATATTGGGTGACACTGGGAACGAAGCCAAAACCGGGGGCAACCCCGACCCCGGCGAAGGCGCCATGGAAGGGCGCGGCGCCATTGCCATAGAAGCCGGTGCCGCCGATGCTGTAGTTGGGGCTAAAGCCGCGGAACTCGCCGAGCACCAAGCCGCCGATCCGCAAACAGGTCTCGGTGCCGGGGATGTAGAAGAAGCCGGCGCCATAGGCGTCGCAGACGCGGACATATTCGATGGGCGCGGCCTGGGCGGCCGGCAGATCGGCGGCGCGGGCGCCCGGCGCCAGAATGGTCACAGCCAAGCTCGCGGCCGAACCCAAAAGAAGCCCCTTGAGAAGTCTCATGTCAAATCCCCTAGTCGGGACCCCTCCGGATCCGGTTGATACAAGCGGCGGTTGCAGGCATTTCCTGCCAAGTTCACGCCAGCGGTAAGAAACTCTAACTTTATCGAGTTTATATAGTCAATAAGGAAACTGTGCTATTTGCGCAACAGTTATCACATTTCGGTCGCGATAGCGTCCGTTCCCTTATCTCACCGGGCGCGGCGGCCTCGCTTACAGCCACTCTGTCCGTGTCACAGGTTATTTATCGGTAGTATATGACGGTTCGGCGTCATGTGAATGACAGATTAATGAACCATGAAGTGCGAAAAAAATAAGCAATACCTTGATTCTAAATATTTATTTAGGAAAATTGGCGCCGATTTGAGAATGGCTGAGGTCGTGTTAATGAGCGTGCGTCGCAAAATTACCACAGCTATGATGAAGCTTGTCATCCGTCACTCCCCTCCCTGAGCAGCTCGAGGGTAAGCCAATTTTCCTCTGCTTCGGCAAGAGCGGACTCAAGATTTGCAAAGGCTTCCGAGGCCTGCGTGAATTTGGCGGGATCGCGCGCGTAAAGTCCGGGATCCTCGAGCAGGGACTGGAGCTTTGCCTTTCGAACCCGCAATTCCTCAATGCGCGCCGGCAAGGAGTCCAACATGTGCCGATCCTTGAAGCTGAGGCCAGGCTTTTGCTTCAGCGGCCGCGCCAGTGTTGTTTTGGGCTTTTCCTTGGCCACTGGGGGCGCCGGGGAAACGGGCACCCCGCTGACTCCGGCGCCGCGTTGGGCAACCATGTCGGAATAGCCCCCGGCATATTCGATCCAACTTCCGCCTCCTTCGGCAACCAGAACCGAGGTCGTCAGGCGGTCGATAAAATCCCGGTCATGGCTGACGAGCAGGAGGGTGCCTTTGTAATCGGCGAGCATTTCCTGCAAAAGGTCGAGCGTTTCAAGATCGAGGTCGTTGGTTGGCTCGTCGAGAACGAGAACATTGGAGGGCTGCGCCAAGACCTTCGCCAGCATGAGCCTGCCACGTTCGCCGCCCGAAAGACGTCCGATCGGGGTGCGCGCCTGCTCCGGCCCGAACAGAAAATCCTTCATATATCCAATGACATGCTTGCGCTCGCCATTGACTTCGACGAAATCGCTGCCGCCGCCGGTCAGGGCGTCCTTCAGCACCGTCCCCGGATCGAGGCTCGCCCGTCCCTGGTCCATCCCTGCAAGCAGGAGATTGGCGCCCAGCCGCACATGACCCTGGTCTGGCGGCATGACTCCGGTCAAGAGATTGATCAGCGTCGTTTTGCCCGCCCCATTGGCGCCGATCAGACCGAGACGGTCGCCCCGCAGAATGCGGATTGCGAAATCCTTGACGATGACCCGGTCGCCAAAGGACTTCGAAAGGCGCTTGGCTTCGATGACGAGCTTGCTGGACAGGTCCGCTTCCGAGGCCTCGAACTTGACCCCCTGGGGGGCGCGGCGCTGCCGCTGCTCGGCCCGCATCGACCCGAGGCTTGCGAGCCGTTTTTGGTTGCGCTTGCGCCGCGCGGTGACGCCATAGCGCAGCCAGTCTTCCTCCGCCGCGATCTTGCGGTCGAACTTATGTTCCGCCTTCTGCTCGGCTTCAAGCTCGGCATCGCGCCAAGCCTCGAACTCAGCAAACCCGCGTCCGAGCACCCGGGTGCGGCCGCGATCGAGCCACACGGTGCCGCGCGAAAGATTTTGCAAAAATCTGCGGTCGTGGCTGATGATGACAAGCGCCGAGCGCACCACTTTCAACGCCGTTTCGAGCCATTCGATCGCCGGCAGATCGAGATGATTGGTCGGCTCATCAAGGAGCAGAATATCCGGCTCCGGAGCGAGCACGCGGGCCAGGGCGGCGCGCCGCGCTTCGCCACCCGAGAGCCGCGCCGGATCTTCCTCTCCCGTCAGTCCCAACTCGTTCAACAGCGTCCGGGCGCTGTGGCGATCATCCAAAGGGCCAAGTCCCGCCTCGACATAGGCGAATGTGGTGGCATGGCCGGAAAGATCGGGCTCCTGCGGCAAATACCGCACATCGGCGCCGGGCTGCAGAAAACGCCTCCCGCTATCGGGCTCGATGAGCCCCGCCGCAATATTGAGGAGCGTCGATTTGCCGGAACCATTGCGTCCGACGAGGCACAAACGTTCCCCCGCCGACACAGAAAGCGAGGCGCCTTGAAGCAGGGGCTTACCGCCAAGGTTCAGCGAAATATCTTGCAGCGAAAGAAGGGGCGGTGCCATGCGTTCCAGGGGTTTGGGAATTTACTCGCCCGTGTTTAGAGCATGCTCGAAGATTCGTATGGAGTTTTTTTAAAATCATGCCCGGTGCAGCACGGCGGTCACCCGCACCGGTTCTGCCTCGTTCAGCGCCTGCTGAAGCTCTTTTTGGGTCGAAAATCGGCCGCGTAAGCGCTTGCCCTCGGCGCGGACCGCGATGCTCGTCTGGTGGAATGGCCAAGGTTCCAAAATCAAATTTTGACGATCCCGAAAGCGAAGGCTCAGCTCGGTCTTACCTTCCCCTTCCGTTGGCACGTCCGGGATCTTTTGGTCCGATTCAACGCCCCAGCAGATCGCGAGAGACATCCAGTCTAGCGCCGCGATCAGGCGCTGATTGCGCGTGATGTTTTCCGGCGACGCCTGCTCTCCATATTCAGGATCGGCACGCAGCGAGGCCGCAAGCCGCGCCTGCACATCGTGTTGGTCGTCAAGAAAAGCGCGAACCGCTTCCGCATCCTCAGGGCTAGCCTTTGCGACATCGAAATACCGTGCGTAGATCGTATCGGCGTGAAGCGTGACCAAAAGCGCCGGATAGCGGCCGAAAGTTCTCGCCCGCCGTACTCCCTCCCGCCACAGACCGATATGGGTTTGCGGCGGGACCTTGGAAAACGGCATTGGCAACCCTGAACCGGCTTCGAGCACGGGGGCTTCCTCCCAGGCGAGCCAGCCAATGTCATGCAACTCGGCGGCGAGGCAAACGTCCTCGTTCGGCACCGGCGCGGCAAATCGGTCATTGCCCCACGCGCGCGCCAACTGCCCGGAGAGCCAAGCATGGCTCGGCTGTGGAATGGCGATCACATCGAGGCCGTCCGTGCGCAGTAGCATTCTTGTTACTTGTTTGGCGTCCCGCAAAAATCAAGGCGGCGGCGATGGTTGCAAAAAATTCGCAAAAGCATGGGGAATAAACAGCCGCCCCGCCAAGTCTCCTCTGTAGCAATCGCACAAAGCCGCGGCGTGAAAGAAATCTCACCCGCAGCCAACAAAGGAGACTGTCAATGAAACTTCTCAAATCCACGTTGCTCGGCGCTTTTCTCATCTTTTCCGGCGTCTTCGTTGCCTCCTACGCTTCTCCGGAAGGCAATGGACATGTCGGCGACACCGCCTCCTATGCGGCCCCAGAAGGCAATGGGCATACCGATACAGCGTGACACGCGGCCAATAGTCCGAGGCCCCGGCAATCGCCTGGGGTGTCGAAAACGGCCTTGGAGCCCGGAGACCCGAACATGAAAACGGCTTTCAGAATCCTCTTGATACCCCTCACGATTTTCGGCCTGACCGCCTTTGGGATGTGGGCAACCGTTCTCGCCGGAAAGCATCCCTCGCCGATTGCCGCGATTGGCGTTCAGCCGGCACCTTCGCTCGGCTTCAACGCCTCCCATGATGACAAAGGGCAGTGCTGATTTGCGCGGCCCGATATATGTGACTTTTGGAGAACCGAAAATGTCAGACGGCAATACAAACAACAAAATCGACCGGCGCGGCGCCCTCGAATGTATGATCTGGGCTGGCACCGGCATCGTCTGGACGCTGAACGGCGGCGTGCCAAAATCATCGCAACTGCTGGGCATAGGCGCGGCGCAAGCAGCCCAAAAGAAGGCTGCCGGCTTCAGCTTCCTGCAGATTTCGGACAGTCATATCGGTTTCAACAAACCGGCCAATCCCGACCCGCTCGGAACCTTGAAGGAAGCCATCGGCAAAGTGAGCGAACTCCCCGCCAAACCCGCTTTCATGATCCACACCGGCGACATCACCCATTTGTCGAAACTGGGCCAATTCGACGATGCGGAAAAAACCATCAGTGAAGCCAAGCTCGATGTTCACTACGTGCCGGGCGAGCATGATCTCGTCGACGAGAACAATGGCAAGGCCTATCTCGAACGCTTCGGCAAGAACACGCAAGGCAGTGGCTGGTATTCCTTTGACGATGGCGGCGTGCACTTCATCGGGCTCGTCAATGTCGGAAATTTGAAAGCGGGCGGTATGGGCTCGCTCGGCGATGAACAAATCGCCTGGCTCGCAGACGATATCAAGGGCAAGCCAGCTTCGACGCCGATCGTCGTCTTTGCCCATATTCCACTGTGGACGATCGCGGCCGATTGGGGCTGGGGCACGGAGGATTCGGCCCGTGCGCTGGAGCTTCTCAAGCGATTCGGTTCGCTGACCGTGCTCAACGGCCATATTCATCAAGTGATGCAGAAAGTGGAGGGCAACGTCACTTTCCACACGGCAAGATCCACGGCCTTTCCCCAGCCCGCGCCAGGAAGCGCGCCCTCGCCCGGGCCGATGCTCGTGCCAGCCGACAAGCTGCGCACCGTGCTGGGCATCACAAGCGTCGAGGTCAAGCACGGAAAAGCCGCCCTCGCGATCACCGATACGCCCTTGGCCAGCGCATGA
Organism: Methylocapsa sp. D3K7; assembly: GCF_029855125.1. Lineage (GTDB taxonomy): Bacteria > Pseudomonadota > Alphaproteobacteria > Rhizobiales > Beijerinckiaceae > Methylocapsa. The sequence continues at coordinate 2,659,037 of NZ_CP123229.1, read as the reverse complement.
ATCCGCAAATGTTTAGGAAACCAAACATGCTGAGTCTGAGCACAGGGCTGGCCAGCGGCGCTTGCCGCCTTTCCTGCACGTTGGCCGTCGCGGCGGCTCTCGCCGCTCTTCCAGCGTTGCCAGTTTACGCGGCGGACACCCAGGTCAACATCGATAATTTCACGTTCAAACCAAAAGATCTTACTGTGAAGGCCGGAACCGCGATCGTGTTCCTGAATCGCGACGACATTCCTCATTCGGTCGTCGAAACAAACGGTGCCTTCCATTCCAAGGCGCTCGATACGGACGAGAGCTTTTCGTACACCTTCACGAAGCCCGGCACTTACGATTATTTTTGCGGGTTGCATCCGCAAATGAAAGGCAAAATTGTCGTGACGCCTTGACCGTCACGGGACCATCAATTCCCCGTGAAATCCGGAACCGTGGTGCCGTGGTCTAATTTGGTAATCATTCGGTGCTACATATTTTTCTTGCGGCCTGTAAGAACGCCGTACCCCTGCCTACATCTATTCATGCGGGGTTTAAGAAACGACCAACGAATATAGGGGAAGGGAGACCAACGGAGACGGACGATGACCATTCTCAAGCACGCACTTCTTGGGTCTTTCAGGATTGCACTTCTTGGTATGCTGAAGTTCGCGCTTTTTACTTACACTTTTTTTCTTCCCAATACCGGGTTTGCAGCCAATGGTCCGGAAAGTGACGGGCAGGCGAGCAAAATTGCCGCCTATGGCGCAGATCACAATGGCAACATCAGCGTTGGGTAAGAAAGCCAATCGTCCGGGCTGAAAAAGATATCCGCCCCTGTATGGTGCCGTGATCCAGCGCCGAAAATCTTCTTGAAGCAGCGATAAAGCATCGGCTCGCAGCCCGGCGGCGTCTGTGATGACGCTGGCTGCACTCCCATGAGCGGATCCCCACGACGTGACCGGCCTTCGGTCAAGCCACCACGCCCCGTGTGTAACAACACAGTGGCACGGACCGTATTGCCCTACATCAGGGCGATACCCGCTAGCAATCGCGCCGCGGACAGCTGAAGGAGATCAGCCATGAACATCCTCAAGATTGCATTTCTCGGTTCCGCCCTCGTTTTCTCCGGCGCCGCCGTTGCGTCCTATGCCCCGCCGGAAGGTAATGGCAACTTCAGCAGCGCTTCCTACGCCGCCCCGGAAGGCAACGGCAATTTCAGCAGCGCTTCCTATGCGGCCCCCGAAGGCAACGGCAATTTCAGCACTGCCTCCTACGCGGCCCCCGAAGGCAATGGTCATACGGGCGATGCGTAACGACGGAAGATCTGCGGGATCCGGGCCACGCGCCCGCGTGCCGGATCTCGTGAGATTCCCTGATAGGACTACGAAAATGAAAACAGGTCAGAAGATTTTCATCATACCGGTGATTTTAGCCGCCCTGACTGCCTTTGGGATGGAAGCAACCGCATTGTCCGCGCGGAATCCTTTGCCCGAGGCCAGACTCGGCGCAATGCCGGAAACACCGGCTGTCTTCGTCCCGTTTGACGGAGCGCAATTGAACGACTGACGGCCCGCTCAGAGTCCGAGTTGGGCTTTCAGCTCCAGCAGCTGGTCACGCTTTTCGACCGCAACCCGCCGCCCCTCGTCCGTCGTCGCGCGGGTGATTTCTTCCTCGACACCGCCAATTCCAGCATCGAGTTTGGCCGGATCGAGGTCGGCAAGGTCGATCGCTTGGTCGGCAAGGATGATAAGGCCCGCCGGGCCAGCCTCGGCGAAACCGCCCGGCACGAAAAGCCGGGTTTTTTTGGCGGCCGTTTCGTCGATGACGACAATCCCCGGTTTCATGCTGGAGATCACGGGAGCGTGGTCCTTGAGGACCGTGAACTCGCCCTCCGTTCCGGGCACCACCACGGCTTCCACCTCTCCCGAAAAGACGAGCTTTTCAGGAGACACGATTTCAAAGTGAAAAGCCGCCATTTGCCGCCCCTGGATGAGTTTTCAATATTTTCCGCGTGCCGCGTATTTTAGGCTGCCTCGGCGGCGAGCTTTTGCGCCTTCTCAATGGCTTCCTCGATGGATCCCACCATGTAGAACGCCGCCTCGGGCAGATGATCATAATCGCCGGCAACGAGCCCCTTAAATCCCTTGATCGTGTCGGCGAGCGAAACGAGCTTGCCAGGCGAGCCGGTGAAAACTTCGGCGACATGGAAGGGCTGCGACAGGAAGCGCTCGATTTTCCGCGCCCGGAACACCGTGAGTTTGTCTTCCTCGGAAAGCTCGTCCATGCCCAGAATGGCGATAATATCCTGCAATGCCTTATAGCGCTGCAAAAGCTGCTGAACCTGGCGGGCGACGGTATAATGCTCCTCGCCAACAACCAGCGGCGACAACATGCGCGATGTCGAGTCGAGCGGATCGACAGCCGGATAAATGCCCTTCTCGGCGATGGCGCGCGACAAAACGGTCGTCGCGTCGAGATGCGCGAAGGAGGTCGCCGGCGCCGGATCGGTCAAATCGTCGGCGGGCACATAGATGGCTTGCACCGAAGTGATCGACCCCTTGGTGGTGGTGGTGATCCGCTCCTGCAAATCGCCCATGTCGGTGGCGAGGGTCGGCTGATAGCCGACCGCCGAAGGGATGCGGCCGAGCAGCGCCGACACTTCCGAGCCCGCCTGGGTGAAACGGAAAATATTGTCGATGAAGAACAACACATCCTGGCCCTTGTCGCGGAAATCCTCGGCGACGGTCAGGCCGGTCAGCGCGACGCGGGCACGGGCGCCTGGCGGCTCGTTCATCTGGCCATACACAAGCGCGCATTTCGAGCCCTTGGCGGAGCCGCCATGCTCATGCGGATCGACATTCACCTTGGACTCGATCATCTCGTGATAAAGGTCGTTGCCCTCGCGGGTTCGCTCGCCCACCCCGGCGAAAACCGAATAGCCGCCATGCGCCTTGGCGATATTGTTGATGAGTTCCATGATCAACACGGTCTTGCCGACGCCGGCGCCGCCGAAGAGGCCAACCTTGCCGCCGCGTGAGTAAGGCGCCAGAAGATCGACGACCTTGATGCCGGTCACTAGGATCTGCGCCTCGGTCGATTGTTCGGCATAGGAGGGCGCGAGCTGATGAATTGCCCGCTTGCTCGACGCTCCGACCGGACCCAATTCATCCACCGGCTCACCAATGACGTTGATGATGCGGCCGAGGCATTCGTCGCCGACCGGCACCATGATGGGGGCGCCGGTATCGGTGACCTTCTGGCCACGGGTAAGCCCCTCCGAAACATCCATCGCGATGCAGCGCACCGAATTTTCACCCAGATGCTGCGCGACTTCGAGGACCAGGCGGTTGCCGTGGTTGTCGGTTTCGAGCGCGTTGAGGATTTGCGGCAGGTGCCCGTCGAATTTTACGTCGACGACCGCGCCGATGACCTGCGTGACGTGGCCCGTGGGCAAATTGGATGCGGCATCAGCCATGCTTCGTCCCCTTGATGACTTGAATGTTTAGAGCGCCTCGGCGCCGGAGATGATCTCGATCAATTCTTTGGTGATCATCGCTTGGCGTGAGCGATTGTATTTCATGGTCTGTTTCTTGATCATTTCGCCAGCATTGCGCGAGGCATTGTCCATCGCGCTCATCCGCGCGCCTTGTTCCGACGCCGCATTTTCAAGCAACGCCCGCAAGACTTGGATGGAAATGTTGCGCGGCAAAAGGGACGCCAGGATTTCTTCCTCGTCCGGCTCGTACTCGTAAGACGCAGCGGATGGCGCGTCCTTCGCGGCCACCGGCAAAGCAAGCGGGATGATTTGCTGCGCCGTCGGGATTTGCGCGATCACCGACTGAAAGCGCGAGTAGAATATCGTGCAGACGTCGAACTCGTTCGCCTCATGCAACGCAACAATCTTGCGGCCAATCGCGTCGGCATCGGCGAAGCTAAGCGACCGCACCGCGCGCAGATCGATCGTTTCGATGATCTGCCGCCCGAACTGCCGGCGCAGGACGTCATGCCCTTTTTTGCCTACACACAGTATCTTGACCGTTTTGCCTTGCCCCATGAGGGAGATGGCCGTGTCGCGCGCGAGCCGCGCGATCGAGGAATTGAAGGCGCCGCAAAGCCCGCGCTCCGCGGTGCACACCACAAGGAGGTGATGATCCCCGCCACCGCCGGAGAGCAACGGTGGCGCTTCCCCGCCTGTCCCGATCGAGGCGGCAAGATTGGCCAAAACCTTGTCCATGCGCTCGGCATAGGGCCGCGCCGCTTCCGCCGCCAGCTGAGCGCGGCGCAGTTTCGCGGCCGCGACCATCTGCATGGCCTTGGTGATTTTTTGGGTTGCTTTGACGGAGGCAATCCGGTTTCGCAGATCCTTCAACGAGGGCATGGTTTATCCGCTTCACCTCTGTCCGGGCGCCGATGACTCACGTGCAGTTCCCATCGAAGAGCACGTTTCGATCACGTAAAATTCTTGGCGTAGGCATCGACGATCGATTTGAGTTTCTTGCCCGACTCGTCGGAGAGATCCTTCGTGGTCCGGATGGCGTCGAGCAAATCTTTGTGGCTGGCACGCAAAAGCGCCAGCAGCCCTTCCTCGAAAGCCTTGACCCGGTCGACCGGAAACGCATCGAGATACCCATTGACCCCGGCGTAGATCACGCAAACCTGTTCTTCGGCCTTGAGGGGCGAGAACTGCGCCTGTTTCAAAAGCTCGGTCAGACGCGAGCCGCGCGCGAGCAGGCGCTGGGTCGTCGCGTCGAGATCGGAACCGAACTGCGCGAACGCCGCCATTTCGCGATATTGCGCGAGTTCGCCCTTGATCTTGCCGGCGACCTTTTTCATCGCCTTGGTTTGCGCCGAGGAGCCGACGCGCGAGACCGAGAGGCCGACGTTGACGGCGGGCCGGATGCCTTGAAAGAAGAGGTCCGTTTCAAGAAAGATCTGGCCGTCGGTGATCGAAATCACATTCGTCGGAATATAGGCCGACACGTCATTGGCTTGCGTTTCGATCACCGGCAGCGCGGTGAGCGAGCCGGAGCCATTGGCGTCATTGAGCTTCGCCGCGCGCTCAAGCAGGCGCGAATGCAAATAGAACACATCGCCCGGATAGGCCTCGCGCCCTGGCGGACGGCGCAACAACAGCGACATCTGGCGGTAAGCGACGGCTTGCTTGGAAAGATCATCATAGATGATCAACGCGTGCATGCCATTATCGCGGAAATATTCGCCCATCGCGCAGCCAGCGAAGGGCGCCAGGAACTGCATCGGCGCCGGATCGGACGCGGTCGCCGCGACGACAATCGTGTAGGGCAGCGCGCCCTGCTCTTCCAAGACTTTCACGAATTGCGCGACGGTCGAACGCTTCTGTCCGATGGCGACATACACGCAATAAAGCTTGGCGCTTTCGTCGGTGCCTTCGTTCAAGGACTTTTGGTTGAGAATCGTATCAAGCGCCACCGCCGTCTTGCCGGTCTGCCGGTCGCCGATGATCAATTCGCGCTGGCCGCGTCCAATCGGGATCAAGGCATCGATGGCCTTAAGGCCGGTCGCCATCGGCTCATGCACGGATTTGCGCGGGATGATGCCCGGCGCCTTGACATCGACGCGGGCGCGTTTCTCGGCTTGGATCGGGCCTTTGCCGTCAATGGGATTGCCAAGCGCATCGACAACCCGGCCAAGCAACCCCTTGCCGATCGGCACGTCAACGATTGCGCTGGTCCGCTTGACCGTCTGGCCTTCGCCGATCTCGCGATCGCTGCCGAAAATGACGACACCGACATTGTCGCTTTCGAGGTTCAACGCCATGCCCCGCACGCCGTTCTCGAACTCGACCATCTCGCCCGCCTGGACGTTGTCGAGCCCATAGACGCGGGCGATACCGTCGCCGACCGAGAGGACTTGGCCGACCTCGGTCACCTCTGCTTCATTGCCGAAGTTCGCGATCTCTTTCTTGAGGATCGCGGAAATTTCCGCAGCGCGGATCTCCATTAGCCGGCCTCTTTCATACGTGTGCGAATTGAGTTGAGTTTGGTTTTGAGCGAGCTGTCAACCATGCGGGAACCCAGTTTGACGACAAGGCCACCGATGATCGCGGGATCGAGCTTGATCGCAAGATCGACGTCGCCGCCGCCCGAGATACTGGCCAGCGCGGTCCGTAAGGCCTCGATATGTTCGGGCTTGAGTGTCTCGGCGACCGTCACCTGTGCACGGGTGATGCCTTTTTGCGCATCGTTCAGCAAATTGAAATCGCGGATCATGTCGGCGATGGCGAAGAGCCTGTGCTTGGCCGCGACGAGTTTGATGAAATTGGCGGCGATTCCATTGATCTCTGCCTGGGCAAGAACGGCGCCAAGCGCCTTCACCTGGTCCTCGGCGGAAAAGACGGGGCTTTTGACGAAACGGGCGAAATCCGGGCTTTCGCCTATCAATCCCATGAAAGAGGCAAGATCGGCGGCCGTCTTTTCCGTCGTTCCGGTTTCCTGGCTGAGCGCAAAAAGCGCTTGAGCGTAGCGCCCTGCCATTCCCGGCACGAGAGTCTCTTTATCCGCCAACACCGACCCCTAAAAATAACACAAGCCCGCTGCCCGGTTCACCCATTTCAGAAAAAGCCGTGCAAGGATGAAGCCATGATTTCACGGCGTGAGACGGGAAAATTGGCTCGGACTGAAGCTGAAACGAAGAATACCGCCTCGCCCCAGAGGCGAGGGGTGAACTAACATAGAGATTTTTGCGGCGCAACCCTGGCCGCAAAGAATGCCTTCCCTGCGTTTCCGCGTGGATTGTTGCATCCATGACAGCGTGAGGCGGACCGCGATGGCGCGAACGGGATTTCTCCAAGCAGACGATGTTCTCAAAGCCGATGGATTTACGCGGCAAAATAGCGCACTTCGTGCCACCCGCGCCATCACCGCGCGGTGGCTTTGTTGCGGACGGATTGGGCAATTGACCAGAGTGCCCGCTCGGCGGCGGAAGATCCAAGTTTTGGTTCGCGGCGCGTCCTCGCGATCGCCTCACTGAGGATACCGATCGCCCGGACAAGGCCCGTTTGCGTCCAAAGCCGCGAATGCCGCTCGAAGGCATCCTTTTGTCCAAAGCCCGCTCCCGTAAATTCGTAAGAAGCGCCGGGACGAGCGCGATGCAGGTCCAGTGCGTGCCGCAAAGCACCGGCGAGCACCATGTGATGATCGCCCGCGCCCGCCATATCGCGCAGACCCGCGTCGAGGGCTGCAAGATCCCCATCAAATGCCGCATTGACAGCCTTGGCGGCCATGAGACTTGAGGCATTGCTGACAATGGCCTCGACATGATCGAGGCGGATTTCTCCGCCGCCATGCGCGAATAGCATCAGCTTTTCGATCTCCAAGCGCGTCGAGAGGCGGTCCTGGCCAAGCTGGGAGACAAGAAACGCTTTGGCGTCCGGAGCAATCGTCAGGCCGCTCCCGGCAACCTCGGCTTCGATCAATTGAGCGATGTCCTTGGCGGAATCCGGATAACACTGGATCGCAGCGGCGTTTTTGCCGCGCTCGCACAGCACCCGCAATGGCGCGTCTTTTTTCAAAGCGCCGGCTTCGACGACGATCGTGCAATCTTGCGGCGGGGGCCCGCGAAGCACTGGTTCGAGCGCGGTGGCAAACGCCTTGCCTTGCGCCTCGATCAGGATCGCGCGCCTGCCACCGAACAGCGGAATTGTGTTGGCCTCATCGGCGAGCCGCAAAGGATCGGCAGCCAGTTCGTCGCCAGCGATGCGCACGAGCTGAAAGGGGTCTTTCGGATCATCGATGGCGGCTTTGATAATTTTTTGCGCCCGCTCGGCGGCAAGTCCTGCATCCGTGCCAAACACGAGGTACAGATAAATATGTGGCGCGGGGCGTGCGAGGAAACGGTCCGCTTCGTGGTTTTTGACCGCGACCACCGGGGTCTATCCTCGCCCGGCGAACACGGCCGCAATACCGGTGCGGATCTGATCGGCGAGCGTTTTCGCATTGCTGATTTCGCCATACCGCGCGGCGCGAATATCGGCGTATCTTTGGCTTGTCCGGTCATAACTCACGGCCGCGATGGCGTGGCCCTTGGTGATGGGCTCGCCGCCTTGCACCGGCTCAAGCACGTAATCGGCGTTCACCACCACGGTCGCGGCCGTCGGATAGCCCGTCACTGTATCGATCAAGGGCGTTTGCACAGTCTCCCTGACCGTCACCGTCAGCTTGTATTTGGGCGGCACATGCGATCCGGTGCCGTTCAACGCGAAGATCAGCTCATTGCCAAGATAATGACCGAGCCGGTTGGGAATCGGGGTGACCTCGATCGCCTGCAATTCGCCCGCGACATCGCCGCCCGCGCTCAACGGCCCGTATAGCGGCTGGATACAACCGGACAAGGCAAACGCCCCGAGAAGCGTGGCGAAGGCGCGGGCAAGCGCCGGTCGATCCTGCCATTCAACCCACGACATTGACGATCCTTTGCGGAACGATGATGACTTTTTTCACCGGCCTGCCTTCGAGCGCCCGGCGCACCGGTTCGAGCGCCAGCGCCGCCGCCTCGATCGCCGCGTTTCCGGCATCGCGCGCAACCACGAGATCCGCCCGCTTGCGGCCGTTGACCTGCACCGGATAGGCGATCGTATCCTCGACGACAAGCGCCCGGTCGGCGGACGGCCATGCCGCCTGCGCCGCCAAATCCCTGTGGCCAAGCGCCGCCCAGCATTCCTCGGCAAGATGCGGCATCATCGGCGCCAACATCAACGTCAGCATATCGGCCGCCTCGCGGAACGCGGCACGGAGATCCGGCGCCACCTTTGCGGTTTCGATGTCGCCGACCGCCGCCGACAGCTTGTTGGCGAGATCATGGATTTGCGCGACGGCGCGATTGAAGCGCAGCCGCTCGATATCTTCCTCGACCTTGATCAGGCCCCCATGCACGGCCCGGCGGATCGCCGCCGCCTCCGCCGACACATCCGCCGGAACAGGAGTTACAATAGGCGCCGCGAGGCCCTTCAATTCGCCAACCAGCCGCCACAGCCGCTGAACGAATTTCGCCGCGCCCTGGACGCCTTCCTCGGTCCAGATGACATCGCGCTCGGGCGGCGAATCCGACAGCACATACCAGCGCGCCGTATCGGCGCCGAAAGCCAAAATAATGTCGTCGGGGTCGACGGTGTTCTTCTTCGATTTCGACATTTTCTCGATGGCGCCGATCGTGACTTCCCCGCCGGTGCTGATGCTAAAAGCCCGTCTTCCCACAGCCTGGCTCCCATCACTTTTGACAGAAGTGAGGGCATTGCCGGCCTGCGGAGGAGATCCAACAGAGAGCCGGATTTCGGCCGGATACAGCCACGTCCCATCCTGGTCGCGATAGGTTTCGTGCACGACCATGCCTTGCGTAAACAGTCCCGCAAACGGCTCCTTCAGCGCGCCGACATGCCCCGTCGCCTGCATCGCTCTCGTAAAAAACCGCGCATAAAGCAGATGCAAAATCGCATGCTCGATGCCGCCGATATATTGATCGACGGGCAGAAATTTCTCGACCATTTCCGGAGTCGTGGGTGCGGCCTCGTTCCACGGATCGGTGAACCGCGCGAAATACCAAGACGAGTCAACAAACGTGTCCATCGTGTCGGTTTCGCGCTGCGCCGCGCCGCCGCATTTCGGGCATGTGACATGTTTCCATGCCGGATGCCGAGCAAGCGGATTGCCCGGCTCGTCAAAACTCATATCCTTTGGCAGTTCGACCGGCAGATCGGCGGCGGGAACCGGCACCACGCCGCAGGCCTCGCAATGGATGATGGGGATCGGGCAGCCCCAATAGCGCTGGCGCGAAATGCCCCAATCGCGCAGCCGGTACTGGACCTCGCGTTTGCCTTGCGGCCGGTTGCCAAGCGGTCTCCCTTCGAGCCGTCTGGCGACGTCTTCCTTCGCCGCCGCGATGCTCATCCCGTCGAGAAACCGCGAATGGATCAGCACCCCATCGCCATCATAGGCGGTATCAGTAATTTCGAACGTCTCCGGGTCCTGACCAGGCGGACAGACCACCGGCGTATTGCCGAGCCCATAGGCATTGGCAAATTCGAGGTCGCGCTGGTCATGCGCTGGACAGCCGAAAATCGCGCCGGTGCCGTAGTCCATCAGCACGAAATTGGCGGCATACACTGGAAGCTTCCACTCCGGATCAAACGGATGCCGCGCCTTGAGCCCCGTGTCATAGCCCTTCTTTTCCGCCGTCTCGATCGCCGCCAGCGACGTGCCGCCATGATGGCAATCGTCGATGAACGCCGCCAAAGCGGGGTCGTTCCGTGCCGCCTCCGCCGCCAGCGGATGATCGGCGGCAATGGCCAAGAATTTGGCGCCGAACAGCGTGTCGGGGCGCGTCGTATAGACTTCGATCTCGCGCGCCTTCACGGCGGGCGCGGGGTCAAGTTCGAAGCGAACGCCGAGCCCTTCCGAGCGGCCAATCCAATTGGCCTGCATCAGCCGGACTTTTTCCGGCCAGCGCGTCAGCGTGTCGAGCGAGCCCAAAAGCTCTTCGGCGAAATCGGTGATCTTGAAAAACCATTGGGTTAGCTCGCGCTGCTCGACCAGCGCGCCGGAGCGCCAGCCGCGCCCGTCTATGACTTGCTCATTGGCGAGCACGGTATGATCGAGTGGGTCCCAATTGACTTTGGATTTCTTGCGCACCACCAGGCCTGCGTCCAAAAAATCCAAAAACATTTTTTGCTGGTGCTTGTAATAGGAGGGATCGCAGGTGGCGATCTCGCGCGACCAATCGATCGACAGCCCCATCGACTTCAATTGCGTGCGCATCGACGCAATATTGGCATAGGTCCAATCGGCCGGATGGCTCTTGTTGTGCCAGGCGGCGTTCTCGGCCGGCATGCCGAATGCATCCCAGCCCATCGGATGCAGCACATTGAACCCGCGCGCGCGCTTATAGCGGGCGATCACATCGCCCATCGTATAGTTGCGGACATGGCCCATGTGGATGCGGCCGGACGGATAGGGAAACATCTCCAGAACGTAATATTTCGGGCGCGCATCCGCGTTCCCGGTCCGGAAGATGTCCTTCTCGTCCCAAATCGCCTGCCATTTGGGTTCCGCCTCGCGGGCGTTGTAGCGCTCAGAGTCCATGCTGTGTTCGTCGACCACTCAATTCCGTTTCACCATCCCCCTCATCCTGAGGAGCAGGCGAAGCCTGCGTCTCGAAGGATGGGACGCCTCGTGCCCTCATCCTGAGATTATCGAAGGACGAGACGGCGCCTTCGGCGCCTCCTCAGCATGAGGGCTTTGTAAGCGCAGGGGTTTAACGGGCTATTTATCAATCCTACACAGCATTAATTAACAGACTCGGTCAATCTCCTCTGGGGGGTCATGTTCTATTTGGTCAGGCCAGCCGTCCGGCTGCCCCCAAAATGAGCTGTTAACGAGGTCAAGCCGGCGTCATCGCCAATGCCCAGCGACACCTGCACCGGGTTTGCGATTCCGCTGAGAGGGGCGCCCTGGGCCTCGACCTGGACAGAATAGCGCAAGCTCCCTGTCTGCGCGATTTTCACCTTCAGTGACACGCCATCGATGTCGCCTTCATAGCTGTAAGAACGGCCAAATCTGTCGCCGTGAGCTTTGAACGATCCGGCTGGAATCGTCGCGATGAAGGGACCGGCCTGCAGTTTGACGGGTTCGGTATCAGGGTGAATTCCATTGCTCGCGGTGCTGCTCAGGACAAATGACGAATTGAACTGGAGCTTAGCTTTGCCTGGATCCTTACCTAGATTGACGTCAAGTCCTGCACGCAAGGCCAGAAACGGAGTCCCCTGCGGCGGCGGCATCATCACGATGTCACTGGGAGAGGGAACCGCAATTGTGGCGACAACGGTATTGCTTGCGGTCTCTATGATCGAGACGGTATTTTTGCTGGGATTTGCGGTATAGACGCGCGTCCCATCGGGCGTAACGGCGAGTCCACCGCCGGTGGGATCGCCGGTGTCAACCGTGGTCACGATTGCATCGCTCGCCGTATCAAGCACAATGACCTTGGTTCCCCGAACATACACGCGCTTTCCGTCCGGCGTGACGTTTACTGCCGAATTAAAAAACGAATGAGGTTCTAGCGGGATAGCCTTTTCCATGGTCGTGGTAGCCGTGTCGATTTTAAATATGTCACTTGCCCCAGAACCGTCGGGCGAACACCGCACATAGGCCGTTTTGCTGTCTGGAGAGATGGCCAATCCCTGTAAAGACCCATAGTAGGAAGAAAGTGTAACGTCCTTCGACGATTTGGTACTCCCCGCAGGATATAACGAAAGCGAGCAGTCTTGAGAAAGATAGTCGAAGGTATCTCTCAGGTAAACAAAGTGTCCGTTGGGAGCAAAGGCGATGTCACTGGCGTAATATCCATAAAACGAACCGGCGGCATGCACCGAACGCGAGGCTATATCGATCAACCAGACGGCGACATGCTGAGATCCAGGACTAGGGCAGTCTCCCATATTTTGGAAACAAGCTCCGGTCGCCACAAAGAGCTGGCTCCCATCGGGTGAAGCGGCGATTTTTGCTGTAAATTGGGTGTTCAGACTCAGCGCACCCGGGACGCTGCTGATGTTTAAGGGGATGGTCCCTATCACCACATCATTGGAGGCGTCGATGACAGAAATGTCGAGGCGGAAAAACGAAAAACCGGGCACAAGCGCATAGACATATTTGCCGTCTGGAGCCACGGCGGCCACGCTGCAGCAGGCAATGGTGCCGACAACCGAGTTGTTCCCCGTGTCGATCACGGAAATGCCATTGGCGCTGGTGACATAGGCCAGGGGTTGGCCGGTCCAGGCCTTGACCTCCGCCGGCCACACCATGGCGCACAGCCCCATCGCGAGCGTGACCCACAAAGCGACCCGGCGGCGGGGGCCCAAACCAGCGCTTGCGGCAAAAAGGTTTGCGAACATGGACATCCCCAAGTTTGCGCTTCGTCAGGACACGGACTTGGTCCGTCCTCCTGTGCGAGGTGGCCGATAGCGATAAAGATTAATAGTCAGCTTAACCGTAAGGGCTGGGGTTTGGTTCTGCACCGCACAAAAATTTTTGCGGCCCTCGACCGCGACTCTCGCAGTAGCCTTGCCGCAGCCAAGGGCGCCCTGGACATTCGAGATGATTGGGCTTTTCAGAGTTATCCCCGGAGCCGCAAAATTTGGCCGCGGCAATCAGTCAAGAATTTTGGACAGCGATCCACTTCGCGAACGCCTCAACAAATTGCTGCAAAAACGCGCGCGACCCATCATTGATGAGCTTGCCGCTCGCATCAAAAAGCTTATCGGCGCCGCCGATATAGGCTTCTGGCTGCTGCATCGCCGGCACGTTTAAAAACACCAGCGATTGTCTAAGATGCTGGTTCGCCCCAAAACCGCCGATGGGGCTGGGCGAGGCGCTGATGACGGCGCCGGGTTTGCCGTTCCAGGCACTCTGGCCATATGGCCGCGAGCCAACATCCAAGGCGTTTTTCAACGCCGCCGGTACCGAGCGGTTGTACTCGGGAGTGACAAAAAGAACAGCATCGGCCGCCTTCACCCGCGCCCGGAAGTCCGTATAGACCTGCGGCGGGTCTTGATCGAGATCTTGATTGTACAGCGGCAGCTGGCCGATCTCGACGATCGTCAGTTTCAGGGACGATGGCGCAAGCCCGGCGAGTGCTAGTGCCAGTTTCCGGTTGATCGACTCCTTGCGGAGGCTGCCGACAAAAACCGCAATGTCACGAACCGCGCTCATGGAACCTCCGAGAAATTTTACCCGCTTAGCAATAAGACCAATTTTCCGCGCGATCCTATCGCTCGAAGAGAGGCTCAAGTATACAGGCTTGTAAGATTTCCGGCGCCAATCGTACCAAAACGTTTCACGTGAAACATTTTGGTACGATTTGAGGCCTCGACCGGACCAAATCAGGGGAGGCGACAATGCATTGCTTGGTTCACGCCGCTTTTTCCGGAGCCGTAACGATCCTGGCCATGGGACAGGCCAGCGCGGAGGATGTTCAGGCGCTCTGCACGAAGCTCGGCAACAATGACAAGGTCAAAACCATCCCGGCCAGCCTCGTTCCAAAAGCGCGCCAGCTTTTCAGTATTTCGAATACGCCCGACGACTTTATTCGAAAGACGACATCCTTCCGCTGCATGGGAGGCAAGGCTTGGCTGTGCAACACGGGCGCCAATCTCGTTTGCGGCAAGGCCAACACCAGCCGCAATTCACCGGGCGCCACCGATTTTTGCAAACAAAACCCAGGCTCGGACGTCGTCCCCATGGCCGCCACGGGGCACGACACAATCTACGAGTGGAAATGCGTGGGAAGCAAAGCAACCATCACCAAGACATTTGCAACCGTCGATCCGCGCGGCTTCATCACCGACCAGTGGAAGCCGCTGGATTGAAAACAGCCGAAACCAGCCTCGACCGGCTCGCGGAATCGCGCGCCCGCATCACCCGCGCGGCGCGCGACGCCGGTCGCGATCCGCAAGAGGTGACGCTCGTCTGTGTTTCCAAAACTTTTGCCGCGCCGGATATCACGCCCATCATCGAGGCTGGCGAGCGTGTGTTCGGCGAGAACCGGGTCCAGGAGGCGCTGGAGAAATGGCCAGCGCTGAAGAAAAACCATCTCGGCCTCGAACTGCATCTGATCGGGCCTTTGCAATCCAATAAGGCGCAGGAAGCGGTGCTTTTTTTCGACGTGATCGAGACGGTGGACCGCGAAAAAATCGCCAAGACGATCGCCTCCGAAATCCAAAAAACCGGCCGTCATCCCCGCCTTTATGTCCAGGTGAATACGGGTGCCGAGCCGCAAAAGGCGGGGGTGCTTCCGCAAGAGGCGGACCGCTTTATCGCCAGCTGCCGTACGGATTATGGCCTCGACATTTCGGGCTTGATGTGCATCCCGCCGGTGGACGAGCAGGCCTCGCCGCATTTCGCGCTGTTGAACAAGATTGCCAAGCGCAACGGGATCGCCGTGCTCTCGATGGGGATGAGCAGCGATTTCGAACTGGCAATCCAGCTCGGCGCGACCCATGTAAGGGTTGGCGGTGCGATTTTTGGGAGCCGCTGAGGCGGCGACACAGGTTCATATGGCGGATGGGAGGTGACCCTTGACCGCCGGCGGGCAAGCCCATTGGGAGCATATTTACGAGACCAAGTCCGGGAACGATCTGAGCTGGTTTCAAGTACGCCCCTCCATCTCGCTCGAACTCATCCGGGCAACGGGAGTGAAACCAAGCGCCGCGATTATCGATATTGGCGGCGGCGAGTCTCGGCTGGTGGATGCCCTTTTGGACGAAGGCTTTGACGCGCTTACCGTTCTTGATATTTCGCAAAAAGCGCTGGCGGCCGCTAAAGCCCGGCTCGGGGCACGGTCCGCGAAAGTGGAATGGATCGCCACTGACGTCACCGCCTGGGAGCCAACGAAACCTTATGACCTATGGCACGACCGCGCGGCATTTCATTTTCTCACCGAAGCCGCCGACCGCCGGGCTTATTCGGAACGCGTGGCGAGGGCCGTGCGGCCGGGTGGCCATGTCATCATTGGCACATTCGCGCCGGATGGACCGCAAAAGTGCAGCGGTCTTCCCGTCCTGCGGCATGATGCAGCTTCCATCGGCGCCGTTCTGGGAGACAAGTTCACCCTTGTTGAATCTCGCCGCCATGACCATGTCACACCCGCTGGGGCCACGCAGAAGTTCCAGTTCAGCGTTTTTCGCCGATCTCAATGAATGAAGCAGCCCCTCACCTGATCACCAGCACGGCTTTCTTAGCGAGGCGCGGCAACAATTTTCGCAGATCGTTGGGACGGAGCGCGACGCAGCCTTCGGTCGGCGCCAAATCCGGCCGCGCGCAATGCAGAAAAATCGCGCTGCCGCGATGCTTGCGGCACGGTCGGATATTGTAGTCGAGCACGATCACGAGATCATAGAGCCGGTCCGCGCGCCAAAGTTTTTCGTGGCCTCCGCGCGAGGGCAAAGTTACAGGCCGGTTGTAGGCTGCGCTCGCCGGATCGTCGCACCAGCCATCGTTCGGACGGATCGGGCGCATCGGAAAGGGCCACGCATGGCGTAAGGTCTGGTCCGCCCGAAAAAAGCCACCGAGCAGGCGGAACTCTCCAACCGGTGTCGAGTGATCGCCTTCGCGCTTGGCGTGCGTCAGTCCCGTCTGTCCCAGGGCGCAGCGAAGCACGAGAGGACCGGCCTGCATCCGGCCAGTCAGGTGCTGTTGCGCTTGAGCCTGCCGGATGGAGGATGTCACGACGAGACGGCTCAGGCCATGCTTGACCTTGATGTGTCCGCGCGCAAAAGAGTTTTCCAGTTTTTTTGCAACACGTCTCATGCAAGCTTATGCTCTCGCCCTGTGAAAGCGATTCGCCGGCGGGGCGAAATGATTTTATAGCGCAATTTCCCGCCTCGTGGCGGACGATCCACTTTGTGTGTTCCCCATTAAGAAAGGCAGAGACAGCGGGACGCGGCCGGAGGAACCAGTACAGTTCCCGGCCGGTTATTGAGCGGAATGCCCTCTTCATCAAGGACCAGTTCATGACCACGGCTTTAAAAATCCTGATCGCGGACGACGACGCGGATTTGCGCGCCGCCTTGACCGAGCAGCTCGCCTTGCATGAAGAATTCACGGCGGTCCAAACGGACACGGCCAAGGGCGCAATCGAGGCGGTGCACGGACAGACACCCGATCTTGTCATCATGGACGTTGGTTTGCCGGATATGGACGGCCGCGCGGTCGTCAAGCAATTGCGCCAGGAAGGTTTCAAGAACCCGATCATCATGTTGACGGGGCGCAATTCCGAAACCGACACGGTCGAGGGCTTTGATGCGGGCGCCAATGATTATGTGGCAAAGCCGTTCCGCTTCGCCGAACTGCTCGCCCGGATCAGAGCGCATTTGCGCCAGCATGAGTCGAACGAAGAGGCGCTCTTCCGGATCGGGCCTTATACATTCCAGCCGGGGGCCAAACATCTGATCGGCGAAAAAGGCAACAAGCTCCGCCTGACCGAAAAGGAAACCGCGATCCTGCGGTTCCTCTACCGCGCCGGCCAATCGGTCACCTCACGGGAGGTTCTGCTGCGCGAGGTCTGGGGGTACAATTCCAACGTCACGACGCACACCCTTGAAACCCATATTTACCGGCTGCGCCAAAAGATCGAGCGCGATCCAGCCAAGGCACAGCTTCTCGTAACGGCGGCGGGCGGCTATAAGCTGATCCCGTGATGGCCCGGCGAGCCTGTTCGCGGCCAGGGGGGCGCCCGAATGGGTCTGGAAGACGATATCGGCAAACTTGCGCGGAACCCGACGTTTTCGGTGATTGAACCGGAAGCGCTGCGGCTGATCGCTTTTTCCGGCGATTCGCTCATTCTGAGGGCTGGCGATGTCTTGTTCCGGCGGGATGAAATGTCCAATGGCGGCTATGTGGTGCTCAGCGGCTCGATCGCGATGGATGCGGCGGACACCGGCACCGCGGCGCGGATCGTGCGCCCGCCCGGCCTCATTGGCGATCTCGCGCTTCTGACGCAAACACGGCGGCCGGCGACGGCGATCGCCCGCGAGCCCTCGACGGTTCTTCGCATTCCTCGCCCGCTCTTCCATCGCGTGCTGCAGGAGTTCCCCGAAAGCGCCGAGCGTTTGCGGCAGTCCTTGAGCGAAAGGCTTAGTCAGTTCATCGGCGAACTCGGCGCCGTGCGGGAACTGCTTGCGCCAGACGATATCCCAAAGTCAGAGTGAGTGGCTCATCCCGGTGACCGTTTAGCGCCAGGGATTGTCTGGGGCCGGCAAATCTTGCGGAAGCTGCGTGTCCGCGATCAAATGCGAAAGCGCGGTTTTGCAATCAGGATGACCCGTTGACAAGCATGGGATTTTCAGCGGGTTTCAAAACCCTCGGCGCCGAGACACAGGGCGACGAACTCGCCTGGCAGGGCAGCCCGCCTCCGTGGTTGAATGGTGTCTTGCTGCGGACCGGCCCCGCCAAATTCGAAGTGGGGGCCGCTGCCTATCGCCATTGGTTCGACGGGCTTGCGATGCTGCACCGTTTCGGCTTCGATGGCGGACGAATCCACTACGCCAATCGCTTTCTCCAAAGCGAATCTTATCGCAATGCAATTGTGAAAAATACCATTGTGAGCGATGAATTCGCGACGAACGGCTCCCGCCTCTGGTCGAGGATTCTCGGCCCGCTGACCGGAAAACTCACCGACAATGGCAATGTGAACGTGCTGGCCTATGGCGGCCACGACACGGTGGCCCTGACGGAAACGCCCTGCCCGCTGCGGTTCGATCCCGAAACCCTCGAGACGCTGGGCCCCTTCGAATGGACGGACGGGCTTAAAAACGAGCTTACGACGGCGCATCCTCACTATGACGCGGGCCGCCAACTGATCTACAATTTCGAGACCCGCTTCGGCCGCAAGAGTTATTACCGCTTTACGCGCATGGCTCCCGGCTCGCATCACCGGAGCGTGGTCGCCGAGATCGAAACCCGCGAGCCCGCCTATACCCACAGTTTCGCGATGAGCGAGCGCACTTTGGTCCTCGCCGAGTTTCCGCTGGTGACGACGCCGTTGCGGCTGTTGTTCGGCGGGCGTCCCTTCATCGAATCCTATCGTTGGGTGCCGTCGCGGGGTGTCCGCTTCACCGTGATCGACAAGGACACCGGCGTGATCCTCCGCCGCGCCGAAGCCGAGGCCTGTTTTTCGTTTCACCATGTTAATGCGTTCGATGAAGATGGTGCGGTCGTGCTCGATCTCCTCGCCTATCCTGACGCGCGCGTCATCGATGCCTTCTATCTCGCCGAACTTCGCGCTGGCAAAGCCATTCCGCAAAGCCTTTTGACGCGGTTCACAATTCCCCTCGGCGAGGGGCCGGTCACACAAACCGTTCTGTCGGGCGCGCCGCTGGAACTCCCGCGCATCGCCTATCCCCGGCTTGCCGGGCGCCGCCATCGCTATGTCTGGGGCGCGAGCCCAACGGGCAGCGGTTTTTTCGACAGTCTCGTCAAACAGGATCTGGACACGCGAAAGCTCGCGAACTGGACCGAGAAAGACACGTTTCCCGGCGAGCCGGTGTTTGTCCCCGCGCCAAATGCCGGGGCTGAGGACGAAGGCGTTCTGTTGTCAGTGGTGCTCGATGGCGAAGGCGCGCGGTCATTCCTGCTGGCCGTCGATGCGGCGACCATGAAGGAGTGCGCGCGCGCCTATGCGCCGCATGTCATTCCCTTCGGCTTCCATGGGAACTATTTTGCCAACGCCGCATAGCGTAACGCAGGGAAGCTCGAAAACCATGAGCGCCACAACGCAGTCATACCCTTCGATCGAGACCGTCTTCGCCGCGCAGCGCAAAACAGCGATCGCGCTGCGCACGTCCACGGCGCAGATGCGGATCGAAAAGCTGAAGCGGCTCGAAGCGGCAATTCTTAGCCATCGCGCCGCGATCTTTAAAGCACTCGCCGCCGATTTGCACCGGTCCGAGGCCGAGACGGAATTTTTGGAGCTTCTTCCAGTGATCGCCGGTATCCGCCACGCGCGCCGGCATCTGGCATCCTGGATGAAACCGAAACGCGTCCCGCCGACCCTCATGATGCTCGGGACCAGGGCGCGGATCGTTTACGAGCCGAGAGGCGTCTCGCTGATCATCGCACCTTGGAATTATCCGGTCAGCCTTTTGCTCGGGCCTTTGATCTCCGCCATCGCCGCCGGATGTCCGGTCATCGTCAAGCCTTCAGAAATCAGCGAGGCTTGCGCGTCGGTCATGACGGAACTGATCCGCGAAACATTTGACCCGCAAGACATCGCCGCGTTCGAGGGCGACATTTCGGTTTCGGCGGCACTCCTCGATCTGCCCTTCGATCATATCTTTTTCACTGGCAGCCCAGGCGTCGGCAAAGTCGTCATGGCGGCAGCGGCCAAGCATCTCGCCTCGGTCACACTGGAACTCGGCGGCAAGTCGCCGGTCATCGTCGATGAAAGCGCCGACATCGTGAAGGCGGCGAAGAGCATCGCCTGGGGCAAATTTTCCAATAGCGGGCAAACCTGCATCGCACCAGACTATGCGTTTGTGCATGAAAGCCGCTTGCCGCAATTTATCGAGGCGATGAAAGATGCCATCGCATCAATGTATGGCGATGCCATGCAAAGCCCTGATTACGCCCGGATCATCAACCCCCGGAATTTCGACCGCGTGTCGCGCCTCATCGACGATGCGACGGCGGGTGGTGCTGTGATCGTCGCAGGTGGTAAACGCGATGCGGGACAAAAATTCATCGCCCCGGTGCTGCTGACCGGAGCGGCCTCCAATTCAGCGATCCTACAGGAAGAGATTTTCGGGCCGGTTTTGCCCATCGTCGCCTATCGGGATTTGGCGGAGCCACTCACCGCGATCAACACGAGGCCAAAACCCCTCGCGCTTTATATCTATGCTAGGGACCGCGCGCGCATCGATCGCATCTTGCGGGAAACTTCGGCGGGCGGCTCCTGCATCAATGCCTCGATGATTCACTTCTCGCATGAGAATCTGCCGTTCGGCGGCATCGGCACGTCGGGGCTCGGCAATGGGCATGGATTTTATGGCTTCCGCGCCTTCTCGCATGAGCGTGCCGTGCTGGAAGACAAGTTCAGCGTCGTGCCGATGCTGTTTCCGCCCTACACCAAGCGGGTGAAGAAAATGATTGAATGGGTGGTGCGATGGTTTACGTGAGGTGACGGCAGGCACCACCGTCAGCAAAGAAGACCAAGTAAGCCTGGACTCGTCTAGGTCATGATCGCATTGCTTTGTTCCAATCAATTTCGTTGCCAGCCGCTTCCAATTCCTTGGCTAACGCAGTCCTCCATGCGCCGCTATTATCGAACGGTGTCCAAGCTACGCCGATGATGTCTGAAGGCATTTCTAGTTCGCCGGATTTGATGGCACACACATGCCTACGACCAAGCTTCCCGATAAAGTAGCCCAACTCCAGAACAACATTCTGGCGTGCTCGCGGTTGCTGCGTACCATCGCGGGGGCTGCCCATATCATCGGGGGTCAATAACACGACCGCAAAACCGACATCGGCATGGTCCTCGAATTTCTCGATAATGGTACGGCCTTGGTTTGCTTGTTCGTGCAAGATAATAGGTGTGAAATCGATCTTTTCAAGGAAACGCGCCAAGGCTTCGCGTGGTCCCTCTTCGTGACCGTGAACGACGAACACCTTGCGAGACAGAGGTGCCTGCGCAACCACATGCGTTGGCGGTGAAGAGCTGGTCTCATATTCTTGTTCAGCAATTTCGTCCTCAAGTGTCCGGATCGCTTGGTGCAGGAGGACAACCGATTGCTGCTTGCCATCTGCGAAATAGTGGCGCGCTTCATCCGCATCCCGGGCATCGTAATTTATTGATCCACCACCCCAGACTGGGGGCATGCGGGCTATGTGGGGGCCGTGGTCGAGCGTGGCAGCGCGGCTGTAACGCTCATAGGCAGGCGTGCGGTCCCCAAATGCCGCTGACAGCGCGTCAGCGATAGCCAC
Source organism: Methylocapsa sp. D3K7 (assembly GCF_029855125.1). GTDB lineage: Bacteria > Pseudomonadota > Alphaproteobacteria > Rhizobiales > Beijerinckiaceae > Methylocapsa. The sequence continues at coordinate 2,637,564 of NZ_CP123229.1, read as the reverse complement.
CTCGAGCGCCATGACTTCAGGCACACCATATCGCTTCTGCACCTTTTGAGGATCGAAGGCTCCGAGATCGCGGATACAGTTTTGCAACCGCTCAATGCGGCGGCGTTTCTGGTCGACGGTGAGGATCGGGATTTCCGGCTTCGGGAGGACGGGGCGACGAGAAGTCATAGATGGACACCTATAAGCGTGTGATACAAAGACATTATCATATATATTAAGTTGCGCGGCCTCCCCCAAACACCATCGTCTCGCCAACGTAATGAAATGATCTGATCAAGTTCACATTGCCTGGGGTTACATCCCAAGCCGCCATCCTAGCGCAGATGGCTCACCCCAAAAGATCGATCAGCGCCGGTATCAGCGGCGCGTCAGCGGGCGGCATTGGATAGGCGCGTAGCTCCTTGGGGGCTACCCATTTCAGCTCCTGATGTTCCCGCGCGACGACAAGCCCCTTCCAGCGGCGGCAGATATAAAGCGGCATCAAAAGGTGGAAATCTTCATAGGCAAAACTCGCGAACGTCAGCGGCGCGAGGCAAGCCTCTTCGACGATGATCCCGAGTTCCTCGCGCAATTCGCGGATCAGCGCTTCTTCCGGCCGCTCGCTCGCTTCGACTTTTCCGCCGGGAAACTCCCACAGGCCGCCAAGCTGCTTATCCAGCGGGCGTTGCGCGATCAGCACCCGGCAATCCGGGTCAATGAGCGCAGCGGCAGTGACGAGCAAAAGTTTCACGCGCGCGGCTCGCCCTTTGTGGAATCGCTACCCGGCGAAATCGCAACTCGCCATTTATTCAACGGCGGCCAGTGTGGCGAGCGGATCGAACCTGTCAAGGATGCCATAGGGCGTTCCGAAGAACGCCCGTCGCAAGCAACGGGCTATAGCACCGGCCGCGCCGGCGCGAGCAAAGCTCGCGTCCTTGACAGGATCGACTCCGCCTCGCCGATCATGCCAGCCGTGCGATGAATGGCAGACTCTGACTTTTGCCAGTCAGGAATTTTTCACGACCTATAGTCGCCATTGATCGCGACATATTCCTTCGTGAGATCGCAGGTCCACACCTTGGCGGCGCTCTTCGCCAGGCCGAGATCGACGCGAATGGCAATTTCATCCGCGCGCATGAGTTTGGAGACTTCCGCCTCGTCATAGGCCGGGTCACGCTGGCCCTTGTGAGCAACGCGGACGCCGTTGAACCAGATGGCGAGCTTGTCGCGCTCGGCGCGCTCGCCCGCCTTACCGACCGCCATGACGACGCGGCCCCAATTGGCGTCCTCGCCCGCAAGCGCGGTTTTGACGAGCGGCGAATTGGCAATCGAGAGCGCGATCCTCTTGGCGGCGCCGGGCGATGCCGCGCCAGTCACTTGCACCTCGACGAATTTGCGGGCGCCCTCGCCGTCCCGCACGACCTGATGTGCGAGATCGAGGAGAAGATGGTCGAGCGCGGCTTTGAAGGGCGCCAGGCGGCGGTCGTTGGCGGCGGCGATGTGCGGCGCCCCGCGCTTGGCGGCGGCGCCCGTCGCGAACAGCAGCAGCGTGTCGGAGGTGGAGGTGTCGCTGTCAACGGTGATCGCGTTGAAGGATGTTTGCACACCCTTCGACAGCAGGGATTGCAAGACCGGCGCGGCGATCGGCGCATCGGTGAACACGAACGCCAGCATGGTCGCCATGTCGGGCGCAATCATCCCGGCGCCTTTTGCCATGCCGGAAATCCTGACCTCGACGCCGCCGAGCATCGTCCTCGCGGTGGCAACTTTCGGAAAGGTATCGGTCGTCATGATGGCTTTGGCCGCCTCAAACAGACCCCCCTGAGAGGCGCGGGCCGCAAGCTTGTCGAGCACGCCATCGAATTTCGTGGCATCGAGCGGCTCGCCGATGACGCCGGTCGAGGCCAGAAAGATTTCCGGAAGCGGCGCCCCAGTCGCCTTGGCGGCAAGCGCGGCGGCGAATTTGACTGCCTGGACTCCCGTCTTACCGGTAAAGGCATTGGCGTTGCCCGAGTTGACGAGAAGGGCGCGAGCCTTGCCGCCCTTGAGTTTCGTCCGGCACCAATCGACCGGCGCCGAGGGGCATTTCGATTTGGTAAAAACCCCCGCCACCTGCGTGCCCTTGTCGAACAGGGCCAGCATGACGTCGGTGCGCTCTTTATAACGGATGCCCGCCGCGCCCGTGGCGAAGCGTACGCCTTCGATTTCGGGCAGTTCGGGAAAGGATTTGGGGGCAAGCGGCGAGACGGTAGCCATGGGATTGAGATCTTTGGCGATTTTTAAGGGGAAGGTGCAAGCCTCGAGGGAGGCGCCCACCGCCTCCCTTCCTGCACCCAACCGGGCTTTTGACCCTCAGCCGCTTATTTCTTGCCCGGGGCTGGCGCCGGGGCGGGGGTGCCGGGCTTGTCGGTTTTCGGCGGCTCCGGCGGCGTGGTCAGCTCGATCTTGGCACCTTTGCGCAGATCTTGAACGTAAGCCAGCTGCGCCTTTTGAACGACATAACGGCTCACCTGATCCTTGACCTGATCGAACGGCGGCGGCGTTTTTTCACGTTTGTCGAGGATCTCGATGATATGCCAGCCAAACGGGCTTTTCACCGGGTCGGACACCTGACCGACATCGAGCTTGAACGCGGCGTCGGAAAATTCCGGCACCATGCGATCCTTGGTGAACCAGCCAAGATCGCCGCCTTCTGAGCCCGGGTCCTTCGAGAGTTCCTTGGCCAGTTTCTCGAATTCGTCGCCGCCCATCAGCCGTTTCAGCGCTGTTTTCGCTTCATCCTCGGTTCCGACCAGGATGTGGCGGGCGTGGATTTCGGTTTCCGGCTTCTGCTTCTTGATTTCCTCGTCATAGGTCGCCTTGATGGCCGCATCCGTGGCGGCACCCTTGGCGACTTTCTCGAGGACGCCTTCCATCAGCAGCTTTTCGCGGTAATAAGCCAGCTTCTTGGCGAATTCCGGCGTCTGGTCGGCCTTGTCGGCGAGCGCCTTTTGCGCCACCAGTTCACTGTTGATCAAATAATCGAGCACATAGCTGTCACGCGCTTTTTGGTCGGCCTGCGGCGGCAGACTGGACCGCAGATCGTCGGCGGCAAGGGCCAAATCCTCATCGGTAATTTGCTTTCCGTTGACCGTCGCGAGAACCTTGGCCGCCGCCGGAAAGGCCGTAAGGACCGCGGGCGCCGCCAAGCTTAGCAGGAACACCATACCGGCGGCTTTGGTACGCAGGCTATTCGTCAGAATCATGAAGTTGAGCTCCGCAAGGATAGGCCGCCGCGTTCAAAGCAGCGCTGCATTGGGGTTGTTTGCCGCGCGACCATGCACGGACAGCCGGATTTGACAAGCCCCGGCCCCAATCTTATCTGTCGAATGGGCAACCGCCAGATCGGATTTCCAGAGTTTTTCGGCCCCCGTAAAAGCGGCAATCCGTGTGTCGACCCTCCATGGCCAGTGTTGCGGTGCGGTAGACATGCGGGTTTTCAGGCAGACGCCCAAGTTTCGAGGCACCGCTTAAGGCGCTGTCCGTACGGAAATCCGTGGGCGGATCAAAGATCACGCGAATACGATCGAGTTGAACCGTGATCCAGTTCGATGTGGGATCGTGAGGCAAGCGCTTGTGACATTGAATAGAGTGCTCCGGTCCTGCTCCAGAAAGGTCGTTTTGTAATGTTTGGCTCCTTCGCGAAAAAGATTTTCGGTTCCTCGAACGATCGCCGTCTCAAGGGCTATCGGCCGAAAGTCGCGGCGATCAACGCGCTCGAGCCCGAGGTGCAGAAACTCACCGATGCCGAACTCGCCGCGCGGACCGTGGCGTTTCGCGAAGCGGTCGCCGCCGGCAAAAGCCTGGAGGATTTGCTGGTTCCGGCTTTCGCGACGGTGCGGGAAGCGGCCCGCCGCGTCCTCGGGCAGCGGCACTTCGATGTTCAGCTGGTCGGCGGCATGGTATTGCACGAAGGCGCAATCGCCGAAATGCGGACCGGTGAGGGCAAGACGCTTGTCGCGACGCTCGCGTGCTACCTCAATGCGCTCGCCGGCAAGGGCGTGCATGTGATCACCGTCAACGATTATCTCGCCCGCCGCGACGCCGAATGGATGGGCCGCATCTATAACTTCCTCGGACTTTCGACCGGGACCATCGTGCATGGCCTCGAAGACGACGAACGCCGCCGCGCCTACGCCGCCGATATCACCTACGGGACCAACAACGAGTTCGGCTTCGACTATCTCCGCGACAATATGAAATACGAACTCGCCCAGATGGTTCAGCGCGGTCATCATTATGCGATCGTCGACGAGGTTGATTCGATTCTCGTCGACGAAGCGCGCACGCCGTTGATTATTTCGGGGGCGTCCGACGATCGGTCCGACCTCTATGTCGCGGCTGACAAAGCCATTCCGAGCCTCACGGAAGAGGACTTCGAACTCGACGAGAAGCAGCGTACGACGAATCTGACCGATGCCGGCAATGAGCATATGGAGGAATTGCTGGGCGAACTCGGGGTGCTTTCCGAGGGCTCGCTCTATGACGCCATCAATGTCACCCTCGTGCATCACGTGAACCAAGCTTTGCGCGCGCATAAATTGTTCAAGCGCGACAAGGATTACATTGTGCGCAATGGCGAAGTCGTCATCATCGACGAATTCACCGGCCGGATGATGCCGGGCCGCCGTTACTCGGAAGGGCTGCATCAGGCGCTGGAAGCCAAGGAGCACGTCGCGATCCAGCCGGAGAATGTGACGCTCGCCTCGATCACCTTCCAGAATTATTTCCGCCTCTACGGCAAACTCGCCGGGATGACCGGGACGGCCGCGACCGAGGCGGACGAATTCGCCGAAATCTATAAGCTCGATGTCGTCGAGATTCCGACCAACCAGCCGGTCAAGCGCCACGACGAGGACGACGAAGTTTACCGCACGGCCGAAGAAAAACTTCGCGCCATCGTCCGCGAGATCGAGGCCGCCAACGCGAAATTCCAGCCGATGCTTGTTGGCACCACATCGATCGAAAAGTCCGAGCAGCTCGCCGAGGCGATGAAAAAGCAGGGCTATAAGCAGATCGATTTCACCCATCCGGAAGCCTTGCAAAAACTCTACGCGGCCGCGCGCTCGGACAAGCCCTCAAAGCTGTTCGCGGTTTTGAACGCCCGCTTTCATGAGCAGGAAGCCCCTATCGTCGCCGAGGCGGGCGTGCCCGGCGCCATCACCGTGGCTACCAACATGGCCGGCCGCGGCACCGACATTCAGCTCGGCGGCAATGTCGAGATGCGGGTCGCGCAGGAATGCGCCAATCTTGAACAAGGCTCCGAACACGAGGCGAAGGAAGCCGAAATCAGGGCCGAGGTCGAGCGCTTCCGGGCCAAGGCGATTGCCGCCGGGGGCCTCTATATCATCGGCACCGAGCGTCACGAAAGCCGGCGGATCGACAATCAGTTGCGCGGCCGTGCCGGGCGGCAAGGCGATCCGGGCCGTTCGAAATTCTTCTTGTCGCTCAAGGATGATCTGATGCGGATCTTCGGCTCCGACCGGATGGAGTCCATGCTCGTCAAGCTCGGCCTCCAGGAAGACGAAGCGATTGTTCATCCCTGGATCAACAAGGCGCTCGAAAAGGCGCAGCAAAAAGTCGAGGCTCGAAACTTCGACATGCGCAAGAACATTCTGAAATACGACAACGTCATGAACGATCAACGCAAGGTCGTCTTCGAACAACGCCGCGAGATGATGGCGCAAGACTCACTTGAGGAAATGATTACCGACATGCGCGAAGGCGTTGTCGACGATCTCATCGCCAAGCATATTCCGCGCGACTCCTACCCGGAAGCCTGGGACATCGGGGATTTCACGCAAGCCGTGCAAGCTGCCTTCAACATCACGCTTCCGCTGGCCGATTGGGCCAAGGAAGAAGGGATCACCGAGGACGAGATGCACGAGCGTCTGCGTAAGGCGGCCGGCGAAGCCTACGCGGCCCGGGTGGAAAAGAACGGTCCGGAAATTACCCGCTATGTCGAAAAGCAGATCGTTCTGCAAGCGCTCGATCATCTGTGGCGCGAGCATCTCGTGACACTCGATCATCTGCGCCAAGTTGTCGGCTGGCGCGGCATGGCACAGCGCGATCCGTTGAATGAATACAAGGCCGAGGCCTTCGAGCTATTCAGCGAATTGATCAAACATCTACGGGAGGCGACGACCACGCAACTCAATCGCGTCGAGGTCGCCTTCGAGCGGCCGCCGCCGATGGAAGCGATCGAGGTTGCCGATGCCGGGGGACCGGCTTTTCCGGGCTCCCCGGTCCATGCCGCCTTTCCCGCCGCGAACGGTCCCGGCGCACAGACAGTCAATCCGATTTTCGGCGCTTCCGGCGCGGGGGCCACCGAAACGCTTGTTCGTGAACCCGCCGAGCAACGGGGGGCCGTCGGGAAGGTCGGGCGCAACCAGCCCTGCCCTTGCGGCTCGGGCAAGAAATACAAGCATTGCCACGGCGCCGCGTGAGGAACTCGCGCCGGTGCCTGACGAACCGGGCCGCCAATTGACTTGCATCAAGAAAGACTGGCCTCGACCCGCCTAGAACGACCAAGCTGGAACCCCCAAGGGGATGTTCGAATTTCAATTCCGCGTGGGGAATTGAAAATGAGGAGCCTGGTCATGAAAGTTCAAGTCACACATCGGTTGTCCGCTCTTTCTGTCGCGGCCGTATTGGCGTTCGCGCCATTCGCGGCATCCGCCCAAGACGCCCCCATGATGGGTGATGAGATGAAGGGGGGACACATGATGGGCGGCGGCATGGAACACATGATGTCGATGATGCATGAGAAGCTGTCGCATGCCGGAGATCGCATCGCATCTCTCAAGACCGAGCTGAAAATCACCGACGCGCAAATGCCGGCGTGGACCAAATTCTCCGACGCACTTCTCGCGTCGGCGAAGGACATGGAGGCGTCGATGGATGCGATGGACAAACGGATGCAATTCGGTATGGCCGCGTCCCTTCCCGAAAAACTCGACCATCACGCGATGATGGCAGCCAAACACCTTGCCGCTCTGCAGGCGATCAAGGCAGCGCTCGATCCGCTTTATGCGTCGTTCAGCGATGAACAGAAAAAGCTCGCCGACGGCCTGAAGATCGGCCCGATGGGCGTGATGTGACGAACGTGCGCAAACGCACATCGGGACGTGCAGCTCTTGGTTAATCTTCCCTCAATGCCTGACCGGATCGGTTGGCATGGGAGAGGAAAACAATCATGATCAATTTTCGCAAAACCATTGCTGTTGGACTTGCCGTGACCACCCTCGGCATGGGCGTCGCCGCCACATCAACCCCTGCGGCCGCGTGGGGCTATCATCCCTGGGGCTGGGGAATTGGCGGCGTGGCCGCCGGTTTGGCACTGGGCGCCGCGGCCGCCGCCGCTTCCACTCCCTACTACTATGGATATCCCGGCGGCTGCTACTTCACCCGCCAGCCGACTTACAACGCCTATGGCAACTTTGTCGGCTACCACCGCGTCCGTGTCTGCGGCTGACGCAGGCCGGCCAAACGAGAAGTGGGTTTCGGCAGTTTTTGCCGAAAACTTCCGGCGGCTGGCGGTAGAGCCAACGTATTTTGATGCAGCCCTTGGCAGCAGGAAGTTCAATTTAGCGCATCATTGCAAGCGCAATAAAACTTACGAACCACGATTAAATTTGATCTGAGAATAAGACTAAGGGCCATGACCATTTCTTCACGAAATAGTCATGGCCTTTCGCATTCATCATGCGCCGCGCTTGCGGGAGCGGCAAGCTCCGCTAAAATGCAGGCATACCGGCCGCATCCGAAGCGCCGGACTTTTTAGGGAGAACACCATGCCCAATCCGGGACAGCCGACGATTCGTTTGGGGGATGCTGGCCAGGCGGTCAAGCGGTTGGAGCGCGCCCTCCGCCGGACACCCAATCTTGGAATTGCCATAGATGGTGTCTTCGGCGCCAAACTCGAAACCGCGGTGAAGGATTTCCAGAAAGGCGCCGGCCTGCCCGCTGACGGTGTTGTCGGGCCAACCACCTGGGCGGCCTTGCCGGATGGCGGTCCGATGCCCGTGCTGCGGAGCGGCGCGTCCGGCGCCATTGTGACAAGCTTGCAAAATCTGCTCACAAATGGGGCACCCGGCCAATGGCTCACCACGCCAGGGCCGGCCGATGGCAAATTCGGTCCGCGCACGAAAGCCTCCGTCGAGGCGTTCCAGACTTGGGGCGGGGTGACAAAGGACGGCATCGTCGGCGATCAGACCTGGGCGGTTTCGCTGCATGCGGCGAGCGCCACCTTGGAAACCGCCGTCGGCCTCAATTTCGTCGTGGACTGAGGGGCGCGCGGGCGCGGGCCTGCCTCACGCCCTGGACAGAGGCGCCGTTCCCCGGCATTCTGATCTCATGCCGGGGCCGGCGCGGACAACCGCCGTCCCTTGTTGATCGCCCTCGCCGCGATTGCCGAGAGACCCTCCCATGGATTCCCTTTTGCTGCTCGCCGCCGACCCCTCGGCCTGGCTTGCCCTTGTCACGCTCATCGCGATGGAGATCGTGCTTGGCGTCGACAATCTTGTCTTCGTCGCAATTCTTTCTTCGAGATTGCCCGCGCCGCTCGCAGGGAAGGCGCGGCGTATAGGTATCGGCCTGTCGCTGATTTTTCGTGTGCTGCTGGTTGCTGGCGCCGCTTATGTCGTTCATCTCACCGAGCCGGTGTTCGAAGCTTTCGGCCAGGCATTTTCCTGGCGCGACCTCATTCTGATCGGCGGCGGACTCTTTCTCGTGTTCAAGGCGACGAGCGAAATCCATCATAATGTCGATCCGGATGAAGACGACGAAGGTCTGCCCCACAAACCGCGGGCCTTCGCCACGACAGTCGGACAGATCGTCGTCCTCGATCTTGTCTTCTCGATCGACAGCATTATCACGGCGGTGGGGATGACCGACCACGTCGCGATCATGATCATCGCGGTGATCACGGCGGTCGTGCTCATGCTGATTGCCGCCGGTCCGCTTGCCAATTTCATCAAGCGCAACCCAACCATCGTGATGCTGGCGCTTGGTTTTCTTTTGTTGATTGGCACGACCTTGATCGCCGAGGGATTTGGCTTTCATTTTCCAAAAGGCTACATTTATACCGCCATGGCGTTTTCCGGCGCCGTCGAGGCTCTCAATGGGCTCGCGAGAAAACGCGGGAAGCAGCCGCAACCGCCGACGAGTGAACCGACCGCAAAGCCGCGAGAGAGTGCCGGAAAGAAACCCAAGCCGCCGCAAACACCTCGCAAACCGCGCCACCGCCCGCGGCGATGAGCGATGCCGCTTATGACCGCGGAAGCCAAGGCCGTCCTTGCTGATGATGGCCCGGCGATCGCCGATGTCCTCCTGCCGGTCGCGATCGAACAGTCCTATTCCTATGCGGTGCCGGGCAGCATCGACGTCGCACCCGGTGATTTCGTCGAAGTGCCGCTCGGCACCAGAATCGCCCAAGGCGTCGTCTGGGAGACGCGGCGGGGTCAGGCCGGCCGCGCGAATCTGAAACCCGTCGCGGCTCGCCTCGAGCTGCCACCGCTGTCCACCAACACGCGCAAACTCATCGACTGGGTGGCCCGCTGGACCTTGAGCCCGCGCGGCATGGTGCTGCGGATGGCGATTGGCGGGGCCTTGCATATCGGGCCGGAACCCGTGCGTGTCGGGGTGCGGCTGACCGGCTGCCCGCCGGGCCGGATGACCAAAACCAGAGCCCGTGTTCTGGAGGCTGCGGAAGGCGGCTTGGCCTTCCCCAAATCGGCGCTCGCCGAGGCCGCCGCCTGTTCGGCCGGCGTCATCGATTCGCTCATCGATGAAGGCGCGCTTGAGGCGATCGCGCTGCCGCGCGAGCCCGTGGCACCGGTCTGCGATCCTTTTTTCGAAAGACCCGCCCTTGAAGCCGCGCAGCAAGACGCCGCTTCCACCTTGATCGCGCGCGTCAAAGACGCCGCGTTCTCGGTGACGCTGCTTGAAGGCGTCACCGGCTCCGGCAAAACGGAGGTGTATTTCGAGGCCGTCGCGGCGGCGCTTGCGGCCGGGCGTCAAAGCCTCGTCCTCATGCCAGAAATCGCGCTCACGGCGCAGTTTCTCGACCGTTTCGCCGCACGCTTTGGGGCGCGGCCGGCGGAATGGCATTCGGGCGTCAGCGCGCGCAAGCGGGCGCGGCTATGGAGCGGCGTCGCGCTTGGCGAGGTCAAGGCCGTCGCTGGCGCAAGGTCGGCGCTTTTTCTGCCCTTCAAGGATCTCGCCGTGATCGTCGTCGATGAGGAGCACGAGGCGGCCTATAAGCAGGAGGATGGCGTGCCCTATCACGCCCGCGACATGGCGGTGGTGCGCGGCCAAATCGAGAAAGCGGCCGTCATCCTGTCCTCCGCGACGCCGTCGATCGAAAGCCGTGTCAATGCCGCGCAAGGCCGCTATGGCCATGTCAGGCTGACAGGCCGTTTCAACGCCCGGCCGCTGCCTGAGATCACCGCGATCGATCTGCGGGTGGAAGCGGCGCCACGCGGCAAATGGATCGCGCCCCGGCTCAAGGACGCCATCTCACAGGTGCTCGCGCGCGGCGAGCAGGCGCTGCTGTTTCTCAACCGGCGCGGCTACGCGCCCTTGACCCTCTGCCGGTCCTGCGGCCACCGGTTTTCCTGCCCGAACTGCACCGCCTGGCTGGTCGAACACCGCTTCCGCCGGGCGCTGATGTGCCATCATTGCGGCCATATCGAACGGCGGCCCCCATTGTGCCCGGCCTGCGGGGCAGAGGATTGCCTTGCCGCGTGCGGTCCCGGCATCGAGAGATTGGCCGAGGAAGCCGCCCTGCTTTTTCCGCGCGCGAAAATCCTCACGCTGTCCTCGGATTTCCCCGGCGGCATCGCGCGTCTGCGGAGTGAAATCGAGGCGATCGCGCGCGGTGAATGCGATATTGTGATCGGCACCCAGCTGGTCGCCAAGGGCCACAATTTCCCGCTGCTGTCGCTGGTCGGTGTGATCGACGCCGACATCGGTTTGACGTCGGGCGACCCACGCGCCGCCGAGCGGACCTTTCAGCTGCTCCAGCAGGTGACCGGCCGCGCCGGGCGGTTCGAGACAGCCGGCCGCGCGCTCGTCCAAACCTGGCAGCCGGAACATCCGGTCATGCGCGCGCTGTTGTCTGGCGATAGCGAGCGCTTTTACGAGGAGGAAACACGCCAGCGGCGCCGGGCGGGTCTGCCCCCCTTCGGGCGGCTGGCCGCGCTGATTGTGACGGGCAAGGACCGCGCCTCCGCCGAGACCCATGCGCGGGCGCTCGCCCAAGCTGCCCACACGCTGCCGCCAACGGAGGGTTTTGTGCTGACCCCGGCTGGCGGCTTGCCGCAGCCAAACGAGCTGACCCTTCTTGGTCCCGCCGAGGCGCCGGTTGCGGTCATTCGCGGCCGACACCGGTTCCGGCTGCTCGTGCGGGCGCCGCGCGCTTCGGACCTGCAAGGATTCTTGCGCGCCTGGCTCGCCGCCGGGCCGCCGGAAAAGGGCGGCGTGCGGGTCGCCGTCGATGTCGACCCGCAAAGTTTTCTCTAGCTACCGTTTGGATATTGGGGACGGCCCGCTGCCCTTCTCCCGCGCCCGCAATTGAAACGCCAGAGCCAGCAGGCTCGCGCCGAAAAACGTCGCATAGGCGCCGACCCACCAGCTCACCACCACGGCTCCGAACCTCGGCGCCGCGATCAGCACAATCCCGAAAAGGATCGAAACGACCCCGCCGAACGCCATCCACCAGCGGCCATGGTCTTTTTCGAGATGATAGGCGGCGCGGAGTTCCAGCGTCCCCGTGATAAAGGCCCAAGCCGCGAGAAGACCGACAAAAACCAGAACCGTGAGACCGGGCAAGGCCAAGGCGACAATCCCGGCGACAATGCCGACAATGCCCTCGAAGGTCAGAAGTCCCCATTCTTGTTTGTGCTGCACCGCCCGGACGGCGGACATAATCTCGAAGATGCCGTCGATAATCAGATAGAGGGCGAACAAGGTCACCAGCGACAACAAGGTCGGGCCGGGGAAGAAAAACGCGATGAACCCGATGATCAGCCCGAAAACGCCGCGTGCCGCGACAACCTTCCAGTTGCGCTTAAGGGTTGAGCTGAGGCTCAAATCGAAATCCGGGGGATCGCCAAATAAACTCATGTTTGTAGTCCTTCCGTAAAGCCGCCGTCGCGAGAAAAGCCCCGCGGCTTCTCAACCTTAACGTAATGCTGCCAGTAAAAACGTCGAGAGGTGTTGATGTGCGTCATTATTATGCAATCCGCAGCTTGGCTCAGGCTTGATCCACAGCAAAATGCAGTGGAACCGTTTTTGGACCCCCGCTCCGGCATGGTAGGTTCCGGTTTCACAGGAACCGAGGAACCGGACGATGACTGCTCCAGCCGCGCACCCCCCTGAGGCCAAGTCCGCCGACGTTCTCGGCCGCCACGACCCGAGATGGCTGCGGCTGCAGGAGATTATCCGCGTGCAATCGCTCAAAACGGGGACGTTCACCCTATCGTCGGGCCGGACCAGCACCTATTTGTTTCAGTTGCGGCAAACTACCATGCTGCCGGAAGGCGGGGCGCTGCTTGGCGACATCATCGTCGATTATATGAAAAGCCAGGGGATCGTCTGCATCGGCGGCCTCGAAATGGGCGCGGTGCCGATCGTCGCTGCCACCGCCGCCGTGAGCCATCTGAAACATTATCCGGTCGATGCGTTTTTTGTCCGCAAGGCGGCCAAGGAGCATGGCGCGCGCGAGCGCATCGACGGGTTTTTGCGCGACGGTGCCGAGGTGCTGATGATCGACGACGTCGCCACCACCGGCGGCTCGATTCTCAAAGCTATCGAAGGAATCGAGGGCCACAGCTGCCAAGTCCGCCGCGCACTCGCCGTGGTTGACCGCGAAGAAGGCGCGGCGGAGAATCTTGCGGCGCAGGGGATAAAGCTCGCGGCGATTTTTAAGAGAAGCGATTTTTTGGAAATTTGATGATGGCGAGGAACAATTTATGGCGGACGAGACCGAACTGGAGGATGAAGAAGCCGCCGAAAAGCAATCCAATGAACACGTCAAGGCTTTCTTTCTAGACCTCGCCGCAAAGGGCAAGGAAGAATGGAATGCGTGGCGGCGCGATCCAGCCAATAAAGAGGTGCGCGTAACCTTCGCAGGCATCGATTTTCGCGAAACGCCTAGGGACGAGATTGATTTCTCGGGTTTTGAATTCGGCGATTTTGCAGATTTTTCGTATTGTAAATGGCGGGGCGAATTACGTGGAGCCATAACAGATTTCGCACCGGGTCGAGCCTTCTTCCTCGGCACGAACTTCGGCGACTGGGCCACCTTCGCCAACGCGATCTTCGGTGACTGGGCTGATTTCACCGGCGCGGTCTTCTGTGACAATTCCAGCTTCGACGGCGCGATATTCGGTGAGTTTGCCCGCTTCAATGGCGCGGCCTTCGGTACAAGTGCGCAATTAAGGGCAACATTCGGGGAGTTGGCAACCTTTGATGGTGCAGCTTTCGGCAAATGGGCCGATTTCAATGATGCCATTTTCAAAGGGACCGTCGAATTCAAAGGGCAGTCCAAGAAGCAATGCAGCAAAGCGCTCGAATACGCTGTGCTTAAAATGAATGATAACGACCGCATGGTGCTAAATCAGCTGCACGAAGCTTCGTGGGAAGTCTGGGACTCCGGACCAGATCGTTTCTTGGCTATTTCGTTCGCGAACACGCGCTTCCATGGCAAAGCAGATTTCTCTGGCCGCTCTTTTGAGCGTACCGCCAATTTTTCGAGTGCGCATTTTTACTATCCACCGGATTTCGATGCCACCACGAATGCCTCCCGGATCGATTTCACCGGCACCCAAATTGGTTTTGTTCCGGCGGGCAAATGGGCTTGCACTAAGGACAGCGAAGTGCCTGTTCGCTTACGCGCATTCCGCAAAATCGCGGAAGAGACAAAAAACCACGACCTCGAACGGGACCTTTATATCGAGGAACGCAAAGCCGAACGCGGCGTCTATTGGCATCAATATCGGGAAGCGCGGAATTTCGGTCGCCTCGCCAGTCACGCCTTCTGGATTTTTATTATGTTCTTGTACGGAACGCTTGCTGATTATGGCCGCAGCTTTGCGCGCCCGCTTCTCGCGCTCACCGCCAGCGGTTTTGGATTTTATTTTCTTTACCGCTGGATTCTCTCACCGCTCATGCCAAAATCCTGCCCGCTCGCTGACCAGTATGAGCAAGCCGTGCGTATGCTGGCATTAGGCAATACCGTGCCTTTTGTCGGCCCGCTTACCATCGATGGCAAGATCAAAGATTTTCTCGTCTGCCCGCTCAACAAATGCGATGGAGTGATCATTCCACCGGAGGGCTATCAACTGGCCGTACTCTTCCAAAACCTCTTTTCGATCACTTGCGTATTTTTCATCGGCCTCGCCTTGCGCAATTATTTCAAGATCAAGTGAGGCTGTCGCAAGACTTTGCACAGGCCCTAAGCCCTCATGCTGAGGAGGGTCCGAAGGACCCGTCTCGAAGCACGAGGGCGGCGCGCGTGTTTACGCGGCGCATCCTTCGAGACGCGCGCTTCACGCGCTCCTCAGGATGAAGGCGGGGCTTTTTTAATCGGCCTCGCGTTGCGCAATTATTTCAGGATCAAGAGACGCCCCGTTTTTCTGTCACATAAAATTCACGCAAACTTCATGTCCCGCGATCAAACAGCCAAGCCTGCTCGTCCGCAGGGAGTCACTTCTGCCACACCCGCCCGCCAATTGCGCCAAAACTAGACCTCGGCGCTTGTTGGCCGATGCATTTTCGCCTTATCTCGGAGACGTCGATCACCGCGTGAGGGCGCGGTGGCGGGAAAGCACATCCATGTGTCACGAGAAGCGTGAGGCAGCACGAAGACAGCCCGCAAGCCGCACGCTGGCCCTAATTCTTCTCGCTCTGTTCATCGCGTTCGCCGGCGGCCCCGTTCATGCCGAGGACCCGCACGCAGGCTCACCGCTCTATGATCCGCTCTCGCATCCGCTTTCAACCGAAACCTCGATCGCGCCGCTCATTCCTCAGCTCAACGAGTTCAAGCAAGCCCTCATCGATCTTGGCTATAATTTCCAAGTGAATTACACGGGCGAGGGTCTCGGCAATCCAGTGGGAGGCGCACAACAGAGTGCCGCTTATGAAGGTCTCCTTGAACTTGGGATCGATGGCGATCTCAACCGGATCGCGGGTCTGAAGGGCGCCTCGTTTCATATCAACGCCTTTCAGATTCACGGCTACGGCCTGACAACGAACAATATATACAACTTTGCGACGATCAGCGGCATCGAAGCACGCCGGACGATGCGCCTTTTCGAGGCTTGGGTTGAACAAGAGCTTTTGGACGGCTTGGCGTCGATCCGCTTTGGCCAATTGACGGCAGACAGCGAGTTTCTCGCGAATGAACTGGACGTGCTTTATTGGAACGGCACATTTGGCTGGCCCGTTTTGACATCGTTCGATATGTCAGGCACTGGCCCCCATTATCCCCTGACAACGCCAGGCATTCGCCTTAAGATCACACCCAATAAACAAACCGCGTTTTATATCGCTTTGTTCAATGGAGATCCCGCCGGTGTTGGCCAGGACGTTGCTCAAACCGAGACCAAAAACTGTTGTGGAATAAATTTTAGGCTCAAGGATCCGCCTTTGGTGATGGGGCAAGCGGATTTCGCCTATGTTTTGCCCATCGGAGAGCAGGGACTTACGGGAAAGTTTCGCGTCGGCGGCTGGTACAGCTTCGATACATTCAATGATCAATTCGTCGCCACCGATGGGCTGCCGCTCGCAGATCCGGCCAGCAACGGCATCCCGGTCGTTCACAGGGGAAATCAGGCCGCATATGCGCTCATGGATCAAATGATTTGGAAGCACCCCGGTGAGGATCCGTGGCGAGGAATCGGCTTCTTTGCTCTAGCGATGGCCGCTCCGCCCGTGCAGAACTTGATCAGTTTTGAATTCCAGTTCGGTGTAAATTTCATGGGCCTCTGGGATGCCCGGCCGCATGATTCGTTTGGCGTTGCAATCGACTATAGCCGCGTTTCGCCCAATGTGGCCTCGTTTGACCGTGTGGCGGCAGCATTTTCAGAGATACCGGTACCCATTCGCGACGATGAGCTCCTGCTCGAGGCCACGTACCAGGCGCAGATTGTGCCAGGCTTATTCATTCAGCCCGATTTCCAATATGTCTTTCATCCTGGCGGCGGCGCAATTGATCCGTTGAACCCATTCGTGGGCCGGATTCCGGACGCCGCGGTGTTCGGTCTGCGGACCGTTGTGAAATTTTGAAGCGCCCCTTGCTTGCTGTAAGGCGGATGCGTCAGCTGTTCCCTTCCAGACCGAGCGCCGCCTTCACCCGGTGCGAATAGCCATAAAGATCGTCGCGCAATTGCAGTTCGCCTGCATCGTCCACATAGGCGGTGAAATATTCGAGATGCACCGGCAGGGGTTTCGGCAGATAAACATAGCGCTCCTTGCCGCCAATAAGCTTCTGGACCCGCTGCTCGCTCCAGCCCTTGCCAAGCACGATCACTGCGAATTGGAACGGGTTGTCAACCCGCACACAGCCGTGGCTGAAGGCCCGCTTCGAGGAGGCAAATAGTTTGCGCGTCGGCGTATCGTGCATATAGACCGAGAAATCATTTGGGAACATGAATTTGATCCGCCCCAGCGCATTGCGCTCGCCGGGCGGCTGGCGCACGGTAAGATGGCCCGCGCTCGAAGACACTTGATAACCGAGGCGGCTGAAATAATTGGGATCGCCTGCGGCTTTCGGCAGCATCTCCTTTCGGATGATCGATTGCGGCACATTCCAATAGGGATTGACGATAAGAAATTTCATCGTGTCGGAAAAGACCGGCGTCGGGGTCGTTTCCTTGCCGACAATGACGCGGGCGCGATGGATCACCGCGCCATTGTCGATGACGCGCGCCTCAAAATCGGGAATGTTCACTTCGATGCGCGTCTCGCCGAGGTCGCGCGGCATCCAGCGCCAGCGTTCCATATTGGCGATGATCTCGGCTTCGAGATACGAGGATTGCGCGCCGGATAAGGCCGCGACGGTGCGCGCCGTCAAGGTTCCAGAAGGCGGCAGACCATTGGCTTTCTGAAAATCGGCGACCGCCGCCGCGACCTTGGTGTCATAGACGATGTCTTGGATCGCGGGTTCCGCCGCATCCTCAACACTTAGCCGCGCGCGAATGAGCGGCACGCGCGGATCGCGCATCCCCGTGCGCAGCACCGGACCCGCCGGAATTGCGGCATCATGTGCGGCCGGTGACCGCCCATGCCGCAGTTGACGCAGCTTGTCGCGGAGCGACGCATAGGCCTTTTGCGGCGGATTGAATTTTTGCAATTCATCGCCGGCGGACTCGCCAGCGGTGGCGACCAGCGCCAGAATGATGGCGGGATCGGCAACCTCCGGCGTCTCCCCGATCAGCTTGGAAATGGCATGCGGATCGACCCGGCCGCCGCTCGCTTGGCGGCCGTAGACAACAACCGCATCGGTCAGGGCAATGTCGGTGGCGGCGATGTCCTCATCACTGGCAGCCGCAAGAGTTCGGGGAATTGTTTTCACCTCGAGTCCGTCATCGGCGGCGTGTTGCAGCCGCTTGATCACCGGGGCGGCCTCGGGATTGGGCTTGCCATCGGTCCACCAGAGCGGTGAGAAGCCGCGCGCGGCGTAAAAAGCTGAAATCGCTTCACGCTCCCGGCGCGGCAACGCCTGGTCATGAACACCGGACCTCGCCTCAAGCGCGGTCTTCACCGCCACATTGACAGCAGGCAAGGCATTCGGCGGCTCTGGCTGCGCGGCGGTATCAAGGCTTGGGGCCGGAGCGGCCTCCTCCACCGGCACAGCTTCGGCGGGGGCGGCGCCGTTCGTTGACTCCTCTGGCGTATCGACGAAAGAACCGCCGTGCGCGGGCGACATCGCCATAAAACCAGGTCCCCGTCCGGCGGCGTTGCCGCTTGCGGGCGTGGTTTCCACGGGCCGGGGGTCAAGGGGCGAGAGCGCCGGGTTTTCCGCGCGGGCCGGAAAAGCCATGAGGCCGAGCCAAAGCGCCAGCGCCTGCGTGCTCAAAAAAACCGTCCCTGGCCGTACGCTACGCATGAGTTTAACCTTTTTGAAACCCGTCCTCCGAGAAGACGGGCACCTCAAATCTTCCGCCCACATCACATAACGCGCGAACTCTTGCCCCGGACTGCGCGTGCCCGCATCGAATTTTTTTCAAGCTGCGGACGACTCAGACACGCGCGGCGAGATAGCCCCCGGCATCGCTTGCGGTGTCACTCTGATCCGCCTCCGGGCCTTGCGGCTCCAACTGATATTCCTTGAGTTTCCGGTAGAGGGTCGAACGGCCAATTCCGAGCTTGCGCGCGACCTCTGACATCTGGCCGCGATAATGTGTGAGCGCGAATTTGATCGTCTCCGCCTCCAATTGATCGAGCGGGCGCGTGTGGCCGCGCGCATCGAGCAGGGCGAGCACATTGGGATCGCGCACTTCAACGCGGACGAATTCCTTGTCGCGCGGGATGCGGCGTGCTGGCGCCGCTGGCACCCGGACATCGAATCCTCCGGTGCTCGCCGCGATCTGCGGAAAATCGGCGACCGTGAGTTCGTCCCCCTCGGCGAGCGCCACGGCCCGGAACACCGCGTTTTCCAGCTGCCGGACATTGCCTGGCCAATCATAGCTGGCAAGCAAGGCCAGCGCCTCGGCGCAGATCCCGCGCAGCCGTTTCCCTTCCTCGGCGGCAAACCGCGCGCACAACCGCGCGGCAAGCCCGGCAATGTCGCCGGGCCTCACGCGAAGCGGCGGAAGCGAGATCGGAAACACATTGATACGGTAAAAGAGATCCTCGCGGAAACGGCCGCCTGTCACCCGTTCGATGAGATTGCGGTTGGCCGCGAAAATCAGCCGGACGTCGGCCTTGACCGGACGTTTCGTCCCACCCGGATGAACCATGCCTTGTTGTAGGGCCTGCAAGAGCCCGGCTTGCGCGCTCACCGGCAATTCGCAAATCTGGTCGAGGAACAGCGTGCCGCCATGCGCCTCGACAAATTTGCCGGGGATTTTTTCGCCCGCATCGCCGCCAAACAAAACCGTTTCCGCAAGAATGTCCGGAAGCGCGGCGCAATTGACCGCCACGAAAGGGCGCCCGCGCCGCGCGGAGGCGCCATGAATGGCACGGGCGAATGTCTCCTTGCCGGTGCCGGGCTCCCCTTCGAGTAGCACGGGAATGTCCGATTTCGCGCTCTTTTCGCCTTGCCTGAGGGCACGCGTCATTTCCACGCTCTCGCCCGCGAGATCGTCGAACGTCAAGCTGTCCAAATTCCGGCGGCTCAGGCCGCGCACCTCCTCGGCGAGCCGGGCGGCGTGCAGCGTGTTCTTGATCACGACTTGCAGGCGTTCCGCTCCGGCGGGTTTCACGACAAAATCCTGGGCACCCGCCCGGACCGCGGCGAGCGCCGATTCGACCGAGCCTTGCGAGGTCAGCACGACAATAGGGATTTTTGAACCGGCCGCCTTCAGCCGCGCCAACACCGCCATCCCATCGAGATCCGGCATGACGAGATCGAGAATCAAAAGGCAGATCGGGTCTGCGCTGGAAGCGCGGAGGCGTTCCAGCGCCGCTTCCCCGCTTTCGGCCGTCTCCGCCTCGTAGCCAAAGCGATGGCAAAGCGTTTCAAGGAGCTGCCGCTGGATGGGATCATCATCGGCGATCAAGATTCGAGCGGACATGCAGCCTCCTGGGGGCGTCACTGCCCCGCGCGCTGCAATGTGCGCGATTAGGGTAAATGGGATGTTAACGAGAGGGTTTTTCGCGCCATCCCCGCGTGAGGTTTCACCCATCAGTTTTGACCGGTTCGCGGGTCAAATCGGACAAAAACGTTTCACGTGAAACACTTTGGTACGATTGACGGCAGAAAATCATGCAAGGTTTTGGACAGCGGTTTCGCTTTGCGCTTGTACGGTCGGCGCGCCGGGATGTGCGATTGCGATTCGGGGAGGCCAGAGTCGGTCATTCATCTGACGGCTGGCATGATCGGCGAGGCGGGCTCGGTCTTGTCAAGGACGCGAGCTTTGCTCGCGCCGGCGTAGCCGGTGCTCCGCATCCTTGACAAGGCCGACCCGCTCGCCACACTTGCCGCCATGAGATGAATGACGCGCTGTGATGTTTCGCGATTCGGTGTGCGCACACCAAACACGCAAGCCACGCCGGGGGCGTAGATGGCAGAGCTTTTTCAGATCGCCGAAGCGCGAGGATCGAAGAGCGACAATGTCATCTTCTTCCATGGCCTTGGCGGTGACGCCCACGCTACGTGGCAAGCTGATAAAGATGATAAGGCCACATTCTGGCTGCCTTGGCTGGCGCAGGACATCGAAGGCCTGTCGGTTTATTCCGTAGGCTATGAGGCGCCAGTATCGAACTGGCACGGCTCGGCGATGGAATTGGCCGACCGCGCGGCCAATGTCCTCAAATCGCTGCTGGTGGAAGCTAATCTTGAGGCAGGCGAGATCGTCTTGGCCGGGCACAGTCTCGGCGGTCTTGTCATCAAACAACTTTTGCGAAAGGCAGCGGACGCGGCAACGGACAGCGCTGAGGCTTTCAGCTTTATGGACCGCGTGCGGAAAGTGGCTTTTCTGGCGACACCTCATGTTGGAGCGGACTTGGCGGGTTGGGGCGACCGGTTGCGCCTTTTGGTCCGGCCATCGTCTGCCACCCGTTCGCTCATTCGCAATGACCAGCACCTGCGTGATTTAAACTTATGGTACCGGCGTTGGGCAAGGACGCGCAAAATTGACCATCTGATTTTGACCGAAACGAAAACGACGCCGATATTTGGAATGGTCGTCAAGCCGGACAGCAGCGATCCTGGTTTGGCAACAGATCCTGTTCCGGTCGAAACGGATCATATCGCGATTGCAAA
Organism: Methylocapsa sp. D3K7; assembly: GCF_029855125.1. Classification (GTDB taxonomy): domain Bacteria; phylum Pseudomonadota; class Alphaproteobacteria; order Rhizobiales; family Beijerinckiaceae; genus Methylocapsa. The sequence goes on along the minus strand of NZ_CP123229.1, from coordinate 2,616,614 downwards.
ACCAGCGAACCGCGACAGCAATATCTATAAGTTCGTTCGCGACTTCATCTTGCGCCACGATGAGCGGCCAGTCTCGCATGAAGAGAAAAAGATTGACAACGTCAAGGACGATACGCAGGCGATCCGGGAGAATGTCGAGCGTCTACCGGCAAGCATTGCCGAACAAGTCGTCGCACTTATGGACAAGCGAGAGATCGCGAAGGCCGCCGAGGCTGGGTTGGAACGGTCGACAATTCTCGAACTCGCGCGTCCTCTGAGGCCCGGTGAAGTCATTGACCTTGATCAGGCGGTGGTGGAGCTGAGGAGCGCGGTCGGCATCGCCCTCGATGTGATCGCCAAAGGCGAACGAGGCACGAATGAAGGGGCTTTTGTCGAAGACGTGTTGAAGCGGCTCGCCGAGACAACCAAGCGTGGCGATTTCGACAGCGGCGCCAAGGCCGTGGACGATGCCTTGGCCGAACTCGACCGGCGAGAGGAGGAGCAGCGCGCCGCATCCCGGAGATCGCGGGAAATCTTGCTCGAAGCGGGCGTCGAGCAAGATTTGCTGCGCCGTGATCCTGCTGGCGTGGCGCGGCGGATCGAGGCCATCGCCGCCATGGATACAACGGACGGCCATCCGGCCTGGTCGCCAAAATACAGGGAGCGGTGGGACGCTTTTTTTGTGGAAGGACAAGACAAGGGAGTCAATCTCTCGCTTGAGGTCTCCATTGCGATGGTGCGGCGCATGCTGGACTCAGCGCGCGAGAGCGATCAGCGCGGAACCGCCCTCAATTTACTTGGCGTTGCGCTGTCTAGCCTCGGCGAGCGCGAGGGTGGCACGAAGACGCTCAACAAAGCCGTCGACGCCTATCGCGAGGCGCTGAAGGAATATACCCGCGAGCGCGTGCCCCTCGATTGGGCGATGATCCAGAACAATCTCGGCAATGCGCTTACGCGCCTCGGCGAGCGTGAGAGCGGCACGGAAACGCTCAACAAAGCTGTCGACGCCTATCGCGAGGCGCTGAAGGAATATACCCGCGAGCGCGTGCCCCTCGATTGGGCGATGATCCAGAACAATCTCGGTAATGCGCTTTCGCGCCTCGGCGAGCGTGAGAGCGGCACGGAAACGCTCAACAAAGCTGTCGAGGCCTATCGCGAGGCGCTGAAGGAATGGACCCGCGAGCGCGTGCCGCTCGATTGGGCGACGACCCAGAACAATCTCGGCACTGCGCTGTTTACCCTCGGTGAGCGCGAGAGCGGCACGGAGACGCTCAACAAAGCCGTCGAGGCCTATCGCGAGGCGCTGAAGGAAAGAACTCGCGAGCGCGTGCCGCTCGATTGGGCGACGACCCAGAACAATCTCGGCAATGCGCTTTGGCGCCTGGGCGAGCGTGAAAGCGGCACGGAGACGCTCACCAAGGCCGTCGAGGCATGTCGCGAGGCGCTGAAGGAAAGGACCCGCGAGCGCGTGCCCCTCGATTGGGCGATGACCCAGAACAATCTCGGCAATGCGCTTTCGCGCCTCGGCGAGCGTGAGAGCGGCACGGAGACGCTCACCAAAGCCGTCGACGCCTATCGCGAAGCGCTCACCGTGTTCGACCAGGAGCGATCGCCCTACTACTGGCAACGGTCACAAAACAACCTCAACCGAGCCCTGGCCCTGATTGCCGAGCGGCAAGTGCAGGCGGGTACGACGTCTGGCGGATGACGCCCCCGCGTAAAGCCGCCACAGCCGGTCAGGTATGCCTTTTGCACGGAGGTGCCGACTCACTCGGATTTTGAGAGAGGATGGTATGATAGACGACACTCTACGCCCGGTCATCGTGGCGAAGAAGACCAACGATGCCCACAATATGGTCTCGTTTGAATTGGCCGATCCGGACGGCGCGGAGCTTCCCGCCTTCTCGGCGGGCTCTCATATCGATGTGACGATTCCGGGCGGGTTGGTGCGTCAATACTCTCTGTGTAACAGTTCCTCGGAACGCAACCGTTATGTCATTGGCGTATGGAACGACGGCAATAGCCGGGGCGGCTCCAAGGCGCTGCATGCACAGGTCAATGAAGGCGACACGCTGCAAGTCGGCTTGCCCCGCAACCGGTTCCGTGTTCCCCGCAGTACGAAGCGGGCCATTTTGCTGGCGCGTGGCATCGGCGTGACGCCGATTTTGAGCATCGCCGACTATTTGAAATCCCAAAATATTCCCTTCCAACTGCATTATGTCTACGCCATGATGTCGCCCGGCTCATTTGACGGCATGATCAAGGACTCGAAGTTCGCGGAAAACACGAAGTTTTATTATGAATCAACCGAACTCAATCAATTGCTAGACGCCGGGGCTCTTTTGAAGGATCGGCCGGAAGACACGCAGCTTTTCATCTGCGGTGCCGATTGGTGGCAGGATCCGATCCTCAAAACCGCCGCGCAGAAGGGCTGGGCCGAAGAGCGCATCCATGTGGAACGCTTCACGGCCAAGGTGCCAGCGGCCATCCTCGACAAAGTCTTCGACGTGAAGATCGCCAGTAGCGGGATCGTTTATAAAGTCCCCGGCGATAAAACCGTGACGGCGTTCCTGGAAGAACAGGGTGTGAAAATTCCGACATCTTGTGAACAGGGCATGTGCGGGACGTGCCGGATCAAGGTTCTCGAAGGGGACGTCGATCACCGCGACAAGCGCCTCAGTTCGCAACAAAAGGACGAAGGCTTCTTTCTCGCCTGTGTGTCCCGCGCCAAGGGCGACCTGCTGGTCTTGGATTTGTAAGGAGAAGCAAATTCCGGCCGCGCTGGACCGCTTAGATAAACGTCAGTAACCCGTCATGGCCGGGCTTGACCCGGCCATCCAAACACCGAGGATGGGTGTCTGGATGCCAGGCTCAAGGCCGGGCATGACGAATGGGCGCTCACGCCACCGCTCACAAAATAGGCGCCCCGCCCGATTGATCCCACGGGGCTTGCTCGCTATGACAGCGATCCCACATAGGATGGTTCCATGACGCGCAAGACCACCGCCAGATCCCTCAATATGTTCCGCGCCAAGCCGAAAGCTGCCGCGAAACCCAAGCCCGAGCCCGATCTCGGCAGCTTGCCGGAGTGGAATCTCGAAGACCTTTACCCATCCATGGAGTCGGCAGCTTTCGCGGGCGACCTCGTCAAGGCTCAGACGGAATGCAAGAGTTTCAGCACCGCCTATCGGGGCAGGCTCGATACGCTCGCCAGGAAAGCTTCCGGTGCCGGTCTCCTGGAAGCCATCCAGCGGTACGAGGGGCTGGAAGAACTGCTCGGGCGCATCATGTCCTATGCCGGGCTGATTTACGCCGGCGATACAACCGATCCGGCGCGGATGAAGTTTTATGGCGACACGCAGGAAAAAATCACCGACGCGACGTCTGATCTTCTGTTCTTCGAACTCGAATTGAACCGGCTCGACGACGCGCTCGCCGCCAAATTGGCGGCGGGTGCGCTCAAACATTACCGGCCCTGGCTTGAGGATATCCGCAAGGGCAAGCCCTATCAGCTCGATGACAAGCTCGAACAATTGTTTCATGAAAAATCGATCACCGGGTATGGCGCGTGGAACCGCCTGTTCGACGAGACAATCTCTAGCCTGCGTTTTACCGTCGATGGCGAGGCCTTGGCGATCGAGCCCGTCCTCAATCTCATGCAGGATCAGCACGAAAAAACCCGCGAAAAGGCGGCGGTCGCCTTCGGCATCGGCCTGAAGGAAAATCTGCGAACGTTTTCGCTGGTCGCCAACACACTGGCGAAGGACAAGGAAATTTCCGATCGCTGGCGCGGTTTTCGCGACGTCGCCGACGCACGGCATCTTGCCAACCGCGTCGAGCGCGAGGTCGTCGATGCGCTGGTGGCCGCCGTGCGCGCCGCCTATCCGCGCCTCTCGCATCGCTATTACGCGCTCAAGGCCAAATGGTTCGGCAAGCCCGCGCTGAAACATTGGGACCGCAACGCGCCGCTGCCGCATGCGGCACCGAAGATCTATGCTTGGGATGAGGCGCGTAGCACGGTGCTGGACGCTTATGAGGCGTTCTCGCCCAGCATGTCAGGGATCGCCAGGCGATTCTTCGATGAGCGCTGGATCGATGCGCCGGTGCGGCCGGGCAAGCAGCCGGGAGCATTCGCGCATCCGACCGTACCGTCCGCACATCCTTACGTGCTGTTGAACTATCAGGGAAAGCCGCGCGACGTGATGACGCTCGCGCATGAACTCGGGCATGGCGTGCATCAGGTGCTCGCGGGTCCGAATGGTGCGCTGATGGCGCCAACGCCCTTGACCCTCGCTGAGACGGCGTCCGTGTTCGGCGAAATGCTGACCTTCCGCGCCCTGCTTCTGCAGACCTCGAATATCGCGCAACGCCGCGTCATGCTCGCCGCCAAGGTCGAGGACATGCTGAACACGGTGGTGCGGCAGATCGCGTTCTATTCGTTCGAGCACAAGCTGCATGTCGAGCGGCGTAACGGCGAACTGACGGCGGACAAGATCTGCGAATTATGGATGAGCGAGCAGGTGGCAAGCCTTGGGCCGTCGATCGAGCTTGGCGCCAATTACGAGACCTATTGGGCCTATATTCCGCATTTCGTCCATTCGCCCTTTTATGTGTACGCCTATGCGTTTGGCGATTGCCTCGTCAATTCGCTCTATGGCGTCTATCAGGGCGCCCGGGAAGGTTTTGCCGAACGCTATCTCGCCATGCTTTCGGCGGGCGGCACAAAACACCATTCCGAATTGCTGGCACCGTTCGGGCTCGACGCGCGCGATCCCGCCTTCTGGCAGATCGGGCTGAAAATGATCGAGAATATGATTGTTGATCTGGAAGGGCTGGAGGGGAAGGCATAACGCGTTAGTCTGCTACCGCACGAAGCCCAAAATATCCTTCACCATCGCCATGTTTTTCGAGGCCACCGCCCGCGCGCGGGCGGCGCCATCGACGAGCACCCGGTCGATAGAGGCGGGATCGCTTTTAAGCCGTTGCATCTCGGCGCCAATAGGTCCGAGTTTTGCCACCGCAAGATCGACCAGCGCCGATTTGAAGGCGGAGAAATTGCCGCCGCCGAAAACCTTCAGCACGTCCAATTTCGTCTCGCCGTTGAGGGCGGCGAAAATGCCGACGAGATTGTCCGCCTCCGGCCGCTGCTTGAGACCCTCGACTTCGGAAGGGAGCGGTTCTGGATCGGTTTTCGCTTTGCGGACCTTTTGCGCAATCGCGTCCGCATCATCCGAGAGATTGATCCGCGAATAATCGGACGGGTCCGACTTCGACATTTTCTTCGAGCCGTCGCGCAGACTCATCACGCGGGTGGCCGGCCCTTGGATCAGCGGTTCCGGCAAGGGGAAAAACGCATCGCCATATCCATTCGCGGCGATCGAGGCGGCAAAATCGAGATTGAATTTTTGCGCGATGTCGCGGGCAAGCTCGAGATGCTGCTTTTGATCCTCGCCAACCGGAACATGGGTCGCGCGATAGGCAAGAATATCGGCGGCCATCAGACAAGGATAGGCATAGAGCCCGACAGACGCATTCTCGCGATCCTTGCCAGCCTTTTCCTTAAACTGGGTCATGCGATTGAGCCAGCCGATCCGCGCCACGCAATTAAACACCCAGGCAAGCTCGGCATGTTCGGTGACCTGGCTCTGATTGAACACAATATGCTTTTCAGGGTCGATGCCGCAGGCGATGAAGGCGGCGGTGACTTCCCTGATGTTGGCCTTCAGTTCCTCCGGCTTTTGCGGCAGCGTGATCGCGTGAAGATCAACGACGCAATAAAGGCAATCATGGGTTTTCTGCAGCTCGACGAATTTGACGATCGCGCCAAGATAATTTCCAAGATGCAGATTGCCCGTCGGCTGCACGCCGGAGAAAACCCGTTCAACGAATTTGGCCATGCCAGTCAAAACTCCCGACGCTCAAAAACGCAATTTTGCGCAACGTAACTCGATGCGCGCAACAGAAAGCGCGGCACATGCTCCTATGCCACGGATTGCCGGACACGTCATAGCATGACCGTCAAAGAATGAACCGGCTGAGATCGGCGTTTCTGGCAAGATCGCCGATATTTTTTTCAACGAAAGCCGCGTCGATTTCGATCCGCTCGCCGGACCGGTCGGATGCGGTGAAGCTCACCTCGTCAAGGATACGTTCCATCACCGTCTGCAGACGCCTAGCGCCAATATTTTCAACCGAGGAATTGACCTGCACCGCGATGCGCGCCACCGCCTTGATCGCATCCGGAGTAAAGACCAGCTCGACGCCTTCGGTGCGCAGAAGCGCTTCATATTGCTTGATGAGGCTTGCCTCGGTTTCGGTGAGGATGCGGCGGAAATCATCCTCGTTCAAAGGCGAAAGCTCGACCCGGATTGGCAGCCGCCCCTGTAATTCTGGCAAAAGATCCGAGGGTTTCGACGCATGGAAAGCACCCGACGCAATGAAGAGAATGTGATCGGTCTTGACGGCGCCATGCTTGGTTGCGACCGTGGTCCCCTCGATCAGCGGCAGCAGGTCGCGTTGCACGCCCTCGCGCGAGACATCGCCGCCGCCGGAGCGCCCCTCGCGCACGCAAATCTTGTCGATCTCGTCGAGAAACACGATCCCGTTGTTTTCGACTTCGCGGAGCGCTTCTTGAATGGTCTGATCCTGATCGATCATTTTGTCGCTTTCCTCGACGATCAACGGAGCATAGGCGTCCCTGACTGTGGTGCGGCGCGGTTTCGGGCGATTGCCGAGCGACTTGCCGAAAATATCGCCGATCGAGATCGCGCCAATCGCCGAGCCCGGCATGTTCGGTAATTCGAACATCGGCATCGAGGACGCGGCCTGGGAAATCTCGATCTCGATTTCCTTGTCGTCGAGTTCCCCCGCGCGCAGCTTCTTGCGAAAACTATCGCGCGTGGCCGCCGACGCCGTGGTGCCGACAAGAGCGTCCAACACGCGCTCTTCCGCCGCGAGTTCGGCGCGTGCTTCCACCGCCTTGCGCTTGTCTTGTTTCGCCATCGCGATGGCGATCTCGACAAGATCGCGGACGATCTGTTCGACATCGCGGCCGACATAGCCGACCTCGGTGAATTTCGTCGCCTCGACCTTGAGAAACGGCGCGTTGGCGAGTTTCGCGAGGCGGCGCGAAATCTCCGTCTTGCCGCACCCCGTGGGTCCGATCATCAAAATATTCTTCGGCAGCACCTCTTCGCGCATCGCACCCTCGAGGCGCAGGCGGCGCCAGCGATTGCGCAGGGCGATTGCCACGGCGCGCTTGGCATCGTTTTGCCCGACGATGAACCGGTCGAGTTCGGACACAATCTCACGCGGAGAAAAATCAGGCATAACGTAGGCTTTCCCTTTGCCGCGCGGTCACTTCGAGGCGAGCGATTCGAGCACGAAATTGTTGTTCGTATAGACGCAGATGCCGGCGGCGATTTCGAGCGCGCGGCGGGCGATCGCCTCGGCATCGAGGTCCGTTGAGAGCAGCGCCCGGCCCGCGGCAAGGGCGTAATTGCCGCCTGAGCCAATCCCCATGACGCTGCCATCGCCCGCGGATTCCGGTTCCAGCACATCGCCGGTGCCGGTCAAAACAAGGGCCGCTTCGGCGTCGGCGACCAGCATCATCGCCTCGAGCCTGCGCAAATAGCGATCGGTGCGCCAATCCTTGGCAAGTTCCACGCAGGCGCGCATGAGCTGGCCCGGATATTGTTCGAGCTTCATCTCGAGCCGCTCGAAAAGCGTGAAGGCGTCGGCGGTGGCACCAGCGAAGCCGCCGATCACGTCGCCCTTGGCGAGCCGCCGCACTTTTTTCGCGTTGCCCTTGATGATGGTCTGGCCGATCGACACCTGGCCATCGCCGCCGATCACCGTGCGGCCGCCCTTTTTGACCATTACGATCGTGGTCGCGTGCCAGCCTTCCCGTGCGGACGGATGATCTTGCATGAAAACTCTCAATAATCGCCCGGCGCCGCGCGGTGCGGGCATGGGAACGTCCGGCGGCCGGTCTCCATCTATGGATTTGCGGCGGATGATGCAAGCCGGACGGTGCGGGGGGACTTGCCCGCAAGGGTAGCCAAGGGCGCGGCAAGTTGCTAGAGGATTTCGCACTAGAAATTCGCCGGTTCCCTTGCAATTGTTCAAGAAACCGCCCTTCCGCTCTCCGAGTCCCCCATGCGCAACAGCGCCGTCTCACGCAAGACCAAGGAAACCGGGATTGACGTTTGCGTCAATCTCGATGGCACCGGCGCCTCCAAAATTACGACTGGCATCGGCTTTTTCGACCATATGCTGGAACAGCTCGCCCGCCACTCGCTGATCGATATCGATATCCGGGCGCAGGGCGATCTGCATATTGACCATCACCATACCGTCGAGGATACGGGCATAGCTCTGGGTCAAGCCGTTCGCCAGGCTTTGGGCGACATGGCCGGGATCACCCGTTTCGCCGATGTGCTGCTGCCGATGGACGAAACGCTGACGCGGGTGGCCGTGGACATTTCCGGGAGGCCGTTTCTTGTTTTCCGGACAAAATTCGCGCAACCAAAAATCGGGACTTTCGATTCCGAACTTGTGCGCGAATTTTTCCAGGCCTTCACGACCCATGCGGCGATGAACATTCACGTCGAGACGCTCTATGGCGAGAATGCGCACCACATTGCGGAATCGACATTCAAGGGCTTGGCTCGCGCCCTGCGTGCGGCGGTCGCGCTCGACCCGCGCCAGAAAGGCGCGATTCCCTCGACGAAAGGATCGCTCGTAGGCTAGGCTACATTTTCAACCATTGGCGACAATGTTTAGCTTAGCCTTAAAATCGCCAAGGATTTGGATTGGACATGCGTGGCATACAGGCAATTCTACCATTAGGCTCGAACATGCTTCGCATCCGGCGCCCCCTTCTCGTTGCCTTCCTCGGTATTTTGCTCCCGGCGGCCGCCCATGCCCAAGACGGAGAGACCGGGACCGCTCCGGCCACCGATGGTTTCGACACCGAGCATATCTTTGGTTTTGCCGAAGGTTCGGACATCGGGCCACGGGGCAGCTGGGAAATAGAGAGCTTCACCGTCGGAAGCTTCGGCGCTGCCAGCGGCAATTTCAATATTGGCAATGATACTTCGGCCCGGTCCACGGTCACCGATGAGCTGCGGCTGTCGGTTGGCACGCTCACCGATTATGACCATCTTCGCGGTGTGCCCGGTCTCCCCGGTCACGGCGCGGCAGAATTCGGCGGCATCACCGCCGAGGCGCGGTGGAATATTCTCAACCGACGGACCTCGCCCTTCGGTATGAGCCTTTCCATCGATCCGGAATGGCACCGTGCGGATGCCGCATCGGCGCGGCAGGATGGCAACTATGGGGTTACCACAGCTCTGCTGATCGACAAGGAAGTGATCCCGGAAACGTTCTTCGCCGCGCTGAACCTCATCCACTCGGCATCATTCCTGCCCTTCGACGGCAAATGGGAGCACGATGACGCCTTTTCGGTCATTGTCAGCGGTGCTTACGCCATCACCCCAGACCTTGTCGTCGGGGCCGAAATCATCCATGAGAATCTCGCCCAAAACGGCGGCCTCAACGCACACGCCCTTTTTGTTGGTCCACAGCTGTTTTTAAGGCTAAACAAGGATTTGACCGCCTCGATGGCGTGGGCCGTGCAGATACCCGACGCCGCGGCCCGGCAGCTTGATGTCGTCAACTTCGAGCGTCATCAACTGGGGCTCCGATTCGCCTACGATTTCTAATCGGAATTTGGGAAAAGCCGGGTCTCGGGTTGACCTTTGTTCAAAATCTACAATTGTGCCGCCGCTTTTCCCACTCGAAAGGAACCCAGCCTTGGCTTTTTATTCGGTTCATCTGCCGGGCAGCGGACCCGAAGCCGCCGCCAAAGCGGCGTTTGTGCGCCAGTCTTTCAGCTGGAAAGCCTTCTTTTTTGGCCCCTTATGGCTGGCCTGGCACCGGCTTTGGATCGCTCTCCTGGTCTGGGCCGCCCTATTCATTGTCCTGATCCTTGCCGCGCAGTGGCTTTTGACGGCCAATGCCGCCGCCCTGATTGGCTCGGCTTTGCAACTTCTGCTGGGTCTTGAAGCGGCAAGGCTGCGCGAGGCAAAACTCGCCGCCGACGGGTATCACCTTGCCGAGATCATCGCGGTTCCGGCCAGCGATCAGGCTGAGATCACGTTCTATCGCCATTTCGGTGCAACGGAGGCGGGTTTGGACCACACATCAGGCACCCTAGGCATTCCAAGACCGTGAGGATCTGCTGGTGACTGTCGCCATTGTCGATTACGGCTCCGGCAATCTGCATTCGGCCCGCAAGGCTTTCGAGCGGGCCGCGCGCGAGGCGGGACTTTCCGGGGACATCGCCGTCACCTCCGATCCGGATGTGGTTTTCCGGGCGGATCGGATCGTTTTGCCCGGTGTCGGCGCATTCGCCGATTGCCGCGCCGGCCTCGACGCCGTGCCAGGAATGGTCGCCGCGATGACGTCCGCCGTCGTTGACAAAGCCCGGCCCTTTCTCGGGATCTGCGTCGGCATGCAATTGCTGGCAACGCGCGGGCTTGAACATGGGGTGACGAAGGGGCTCGGCTGGATCGAAGGCGATGTCGATGTGATCGACGCGCAAGGCAGCAGCCTGCGCATTCCGCATATGGGATGGAACACGCTCCGTGCCGCCGCAGAGCATCCGCTGCTCGCCGGCATCCCGACGGGCGAAGACGGCCTGCACGCCTATTTCGTGCACTCTTATGCGTTCAAGCCCGCGGCCAAGGGCTCCGTCGTGGCGGTCACCGACTATGGCGGTCCCATATGCGCGCTGATCGCGCGCGGCAACATTGCGGGAACCCAGTTCCACCCCGAAAAGAGCCAGGCGCTTGGTCTGTCACTCATCGCCAATTTCCTCAGGTGGGCGCCATGATTTTGTTTCCGGCGATTGATCTCAAGGGCGGCCAATGCGTGCGCCTCCAGCAAGGCGACATGGCGCGGGCGACGGTTTTCAACGCCGATCCCGCCGCCCAGGCGCGGGATTTTGAGCGCCAGGGATTTGAATATTTGCATGTCGTCGATCTCGACGGCGCCTTTGCAGGCCGCGCGATGAACGCGCCCGCGATCGAGGCCATTCTCGCCGCCATCAGCATTCCAGTGCAGCTCGGTGGCGGCATAAGGGACATCGCCGCCATCGAGGCCTGGCTCGGCCGGGGCATCACACGGGTCATCATCGGAACGGCGGCGGTCCGCGATCCGGCTCTCGTCCGGCAAGCGGCACGGCTTTATCCCGGCCGCGTCGCGGTCGGGATCGACGCGCGGGACGGCAAGGTCGCGGTCGAAGGCTGGGCCGCAAGCTCGGAACTTGCGGCTGCCGAGCTTGGCAAACGATTCGAGGATGCGGGCGTCGCCGCGATCGTCTATACCGATATTGCCCGCGACGGCCTCCTCAAGGGGCTCAATATCGAGGCGACCCTGGCGCTTGCCGATGGGTTGAGCATTCCCGTGATCGCCTCCGGCGGCCTCGCGTCGCTGAAGGACGTGGAACGTTTGCTGCTGCCAGACTGCGCCAAACTCGAAGGCGCCATCGCGGGCCGGGCGCTCTACGATGGACGCCTCGATCCGGCACAAGCGCTCGCGCTCATTGGCCGCGCGAAGGCCCTGGCATGAGAAAACCCTGCGCCGCCCGGAAAAGCTCCCATGCTTAAGTGCCGCGTCATTCCTTGTCTCGACGTTAAGGACGGGCGTGTCGTCAAGGGCGTGCATTTCGTCGACCTGCGCGATGCCGGCGATCCGGTCGAAAGCGCGATCGCCTATGATCTTGCAGGAGCCGATGAGCTGTGTTTTCTCGATATTACGGCGAGCCACGAGGACCGTGCCATCATCCTCGACGTTGTCCAGCGCACGGCGGAAGCCTGCTTCATGCCGCTGACCGTCGGCGGCGGCGTCCGTACGCTCGACGACATCAGAATGCTGTTGCTTGCCGGTGCCGACAAAGTCTCGATCATGACCGCCGCCGTCGCCAAGCGCGACATCGTCCGCGATGCTGCGCAGAAATTCGGCAGCCAATGTATCGTGGTGGCGATCGACGCCAAGCAAACGGCTGCGGGGAAATGGGAAATTTTCACGCATGGCGGACGCAAGCCAACCGGCCTCGACGCACTCGCCTATGCGCAAGAAGTGGTGGCGCTCGGCGCCGGTGAAATCCTTTTGACCTCGATGGATCGCGACGGCACCAAAAGCGGTTTCGATCTGGAGCTCACCCGCGCCGTCACCCGCGCGGTCTGCGTCCCGGTTATTGCTTCGGGCGGCGTCGGCACGCTCGATCATCTCGTCGAAGGCATTCGCGATGGCGGCGCGAGCGCGGTGCTCGCCGCCTCGATTTTTCACTTCGGTGAATTCACCATCGCCGAGGCCAAGGAGCATATGGCGCGCGCCGGCTTGCCAATACGCCGTGACGCAAGCCCGTGCGCGCGGGGCATGGAGCCGATAGCGGATCGCGCGACGGCCAGTTTGGGACGCGTGTCATGACCAGCTTTACCCTTGAGGATCTTGCCGCGATCATCGCCGCGCGAGCCAATGCGAGCGCGACGGCGTCTTACACAAAATCGCTTCTTGACGGAGGTCCGGCCCGTGCCGCCAAAAAGCTCGGCGAGGAGGCGGTCGAAACCGTCATTGCGGCGGTGCAAGGCGACGCCGAGGCCTTAACCCGCGAAAGCGCGGATCTGCTGTATCATTTGCTCGTCGTTTTGCATCAACGGGGCATCTCACTCGCCGATGTCTGCGCCGAGCTCGAACACCGCACCGGCCGCTCCGGGCACGCGGAAAAAGCCGCACGTCAGGCAGATCCCGCACCGGCCGAGGACTAAATGGACGAACGCTTAGACCCGGCAGCAGTACTCTCACCCTACCATCGCTTCACAAGAAGCGAATGGGCTGCCTTGCGCGCCGACACGCCGCTGACTCTTTCGATGGAGGATTTGACGCGGCTGCGCTCGCTCAACGATCCGATTTCGCTCGAGGAGGTCGTTGCGATCTATCTGCCGCTGTCGCGCCTGCTCGCCTTATATGTCGCGGCGACGCAGGGCCTCTATAAAGCGACCCAGCGTTTCCTTGGCGATGAGGGTGGCAAGGTGCCCTATATCATCGGCGTCGGCGGTTCGGTCGCGGCCGGCAAATCCACCCTGTCGCGCGTCATGCAGGCGCTTCTGTCGCGCTGGCCGAATACGCCGAAAGTCGAACTCGTCACAACCGATGGGTTTCTTTATCCAAACGCCGTCTTGCAAAGCGAGGGCCTGCTCGAGAAAAAGGGGTTCCCGGAAAGCTACGACGGTGTCAAGCTTTTGTCCTTTGTGTCGGATGTGAAGGCGGGCGAGCGTCATGTGCGAGCGCCAGTCTATTCTCACGTAACTTACGATATCGTTCCGGGCGAAAGCATCGTGATCGACCGGCCAGATATCCTCATCCTGGAAGGGCTCAACGTGCTGTCGGTCAATCGCGGCACCAAAGACGGCCGGGCGATCGCCTTCGTTTCCGATTTTTTTGACTTCACGGTCTATTTGCACGCCGCCGAAGCCGATCTCGAACGATGGTTCATTCAGCGCTTCATGCGGTTGCGCGACACCGCCTTCCGCGATCCCTCGTCCTATTTCAGGAAATATGCAGACCTTGACGACGCTCAAGCAGTGGCTACCGCAAGGGATATTTGGACAAAAATCAATCTACGCAATCTGCGCGAAAATGTTTTTCCGACAATGCCCCGCGCCAGCCTCATCCTGACCAAAGGGCCAAACCATATCATCGAAGAAGTTGAGCTGAGAAAGCTCTAAAGGCCGGGGCGGCCCCAGCGATCGGGCTTAACTGGCATATGGCTTGCTAACGAAACATGGAACGTCGTTTGTTCCCAGCAAATGGCGTGACGAATAACAAGCTAACGGCAATTCCTTCATCAATATGTTGCCGGACTATGCATAATCGTGAAAATCGTGACTTTAATTCTGATGAATTTTATCCTCAGTTTCGCCCGATTGGTCACTCATTCTCCTTAACTCGCACCTACCCCAGTAGGTTGTCGCGAAGGCCGTACTTCTCAAGCAAAACGCGCCCGCGAAGCGAAACCAAATCGGGGATACGCTTTCCGTTAGGGCATGATCGAACGGGGTCCGCGCCGGACTCAATGGCCGCGCGGTGTTTCATCATGCGACAAAACAGCAAAGCCATAGGACGTTTTCGAATCTTTCAAGGCTGACCATTCATGGGTACGATCCGCGTCTTACTCGCGTTCGCCGTCATATTCTCGCACACCGGCAGCCATGTGCTTGTCGGGGGCGAAGCCGCCTTGCAGTGCTTTTACCTGATCTCGGGTTTTTTGATTTCCTACATTTTGCAAAATACGGCTGCCTACGGCAACCTTCGCAATTTTTATATCAATCGTTTTTTGCGCATTTATCCCATGTATTGGGCCGTCGCGCTGCTGACGGTGATGTTCTATCTCTTGGCCTTTGCCCTTGGTATTGACCACAAACTGCAAACGCTTCTCTCGCTTCCCCTGTCCGCGCAAGTAACGTTGATGACGACGAACATTGTATTGTTCGGCCAGGATGTCATTATGTTCCTGGGACTGAGAGAGAACGGGCTGGCATTTTTTCTGGACTATCACGCATCCTCGCCGCAACTTTGGACATTCCTTTTGGTGCCGCAGGCTTGGTCGCTGAGCGTCGAGCTGACTTTCTACCTATGTGCACCGTTCATTCTCAAAAACCGCAGCCTTCTCTATTCGTGCCTCGCGCTGTCGCTGATCGCGCGAGGGGCCGCGATGGTGTCAGGGTTCGGTTTGGCCGACCCGTGGTCCTACAGGTTTTTCCCTTTTGAATTGTCGCTTTTTCTGTTTGGCGCGCTTGCCCATCAAATTCTACTGCCACGGGTTGAACGGCTCTGTGACGCCGTGCCGCGTCTGGAAACCATCGCGGTCGTGGCGCTCCTGGTGATGATCGTGGCGCTTCCGATGGCCGCCGGCGACGGCTACCTCTTGAAGAAATGCTTTCTTCTGCTGGCGTTCGCTCTCGCGCTTCCTTTCCTGTTCCTGTTCCAGAAGCGCTATTCCTGGGACCGGACGATCGGCGAGTTGAGCTATCCGGTTTATATCTGCCACTGGTTCATGATTCTCATTCTCAAATATGGGCTGAAAACGGTCCATCTGGAGTTGCCGGTGGCACCGTTTTCGTCATTGAGCGTCATCGCCATGTCGCTGATTTTCTCCGTGGGTCTCAACGCTTATGTCGCCGCGCCCGTGGACCGGCTGAGAAAAGCGGTCAGAGACAGTGCAAAACAACGAGCGGATGCCGGGCAGCTGGACGAACTGAAGAAGGCGGCGTAGCGCTGCGTCACCCCTTGAGCCGGGGCCGCCAGGCCAAATCGTCGGACAGCACATAGATCGTGATCGCCAGCAGCATCATGGCAAGACCAACCCAAAACAGCCGCGAATGATGCAACCGCCGCCAGTCCGGGCGGCCCGTCTGTCCCCCGGCGCCGCCCTGATGACGGGGGTGTTTGTGGTTGCTCATGTCCGCTCCCTTTGAGTCTTGGAATTTATGCAAGCCGTGACAGAAAGCCCCGCCACGCCTACTCTTGTCAAACCGGCAGCGTACAATCCACTCCATCCTTCGCTCCGGTTAAGCCGTATGAGCACAATGTCCGCTTTTCATCCCGCCGATCCCGTTGAGGTAGCAGCCTTCATCGCTGATGCGGCGGCGGCACATTCCTCCTTGTCGATCACGGGGCTTGCCTCCAAAGCCGCCCTCGGCAGGCCGGTGAAGACAGAGCGCCACCTCGACCTTTCGCGGCTTTCCGGGGTGCTGTTTTACGAGCCGGATGAACTCGTGATCTCGGCGCTGGCCGGAACGCCCATCGAGGACATCACAGCACTGCTCGCCGAAAACGCGCAAGAGCTCCCGTTTGAACCGCCATCCTTTGCCGATCTCTATGGCACCGGGTCCGGCACGCTGGGCGGCTGTCTCATGACCAATTGTTCCGGCCCGCGCCGGATCAAGGCCGGTGCGGTTCGGGATTTTGTTTTGGGCATCAAGGCGGTCTCCGGCCGCGGCGAAGTTTTCAAGGCCGGTGGACGCGTCGTCAAGAATGTCACGGGATATGATCTCCCGCGCGGTCTCGCCGGATCGTTTGGAACCCTAGCCGTTGCGACCGAAATCACTCTCAAAGTTCTGCCGCGCGCGGAAACGTCGGCGACACTCATTCTCGAAAATCTCGATCCGGGCCGTGCCGTCGAAGCCCTCTGTGCCGCGATGGGGGCGCCGGTTGATGTCTCGGGCGCCGCGCATCTGCCGCTGGCCGCCGCGACGGCGCAGGGGTTCGCAACCCCGATCACCGCCTTGCGGCTGGAGGGTTTCGCGCCCTCGGTTGCCGAGCGTCTCGACCGCCTCGCGACCCAGCTCAAACCCTTCGGAGCGGCGGAGCGGCTCTCTGAAGACTCCTCCCAAACGCTCTGGCGCGCGATCCGCGATGTGACGCCGCTTGCGCGCCAAGCTGAGAAAATCATCTGGAAGATTTCGGTGGCCCCCACCAGCGGCCCCAAGATTGCCGAGGCCGTCGCGCATGTTCATAGCACCGAAGCCTTGTTCGATTGGTCGGGCGGCCTCGTTTGGCTGGCGCTCGATCCTTGCCCGGACGCGGCCGCAAGTCTCATCCGGCAAGCGGTCGCGCAATATGGTGGCGGCCATGCCACCCTGATTCACGCGCCGGTTGAAACTCGCGCGGCCGTGCCCATCTTCGAGCCGCAGCCGCCAGCGCTGGCGGGATTGTCGCGGCGGCTGAAAGACGCGTTCGATCCCCATGGGATTTTGGAGCCGCGCCGCATGTGGGCAGAATTTTAGATGCAGACGCATTTTTCCCTCGCCCAGCTGGCCGATCCCGCGACGGCGGAGGCGGAGAAAATACTTCGCGCTTGCGTCCATTGCGGCTTTTGCACCGCCACCTGCCCGACCTTCGTTTTGCTTGGCGATGAACTCGATAGTCCGCGCGGGCGCATCTATCTCATCAAGGACATGCTCGAAAAAGACCGTCCCGCCGATGCGCTGACTGTGAAGCATATCGATCGCTGCCTGTCTTGCCTCTCCTGCATGACGGCTTGCCCGTCGGGGGTGAATTACATGCATCTTGTCGATGGTGCGCGAAGCCATATCGAGAAGACGTTTCGGCGGCCGCTCGCGGACAAGCTGCTGCGCGCGCTGCTTGGCTTTGTTCTGCCCTACCCGAACCGCTTCCGCATTGCGCTGGCCGCGTCCCGCTTCGCTCTGCCTTTCGCAGCTCTTTTTCCACGCTTTGGCCGCACCGGGCAGCGGCTTGCCGCCATGCTGCGCCTCGCACCGAAGAGGATTGCCCCTTCCGTGCCGCCGCGCGAATCCGTTTACGCGGGCGAATTACGTGGGCGAGTGGCGCTTTTGAGCGGCTGCGTGCAGCAAGTCATCGGGCCGGAGATCAACGCTGCCGCGACGCGTCTTTTGGCGAGACTAGGCATTGAGACCCTGCATGTCGCAGGCGAGGGTTGTTGCGGCGCCCTCCTGCATCATTTGGGCAGAGACGCAGATGCTCTTGCCCAGGCGCGAGCCAACATCGATGCCTGGACTGATGAGATCGAACGGCACGGGCTCGAGGCCATTCTGATCACCGCCTCCGGCTGCGGCACCATGATCAAGGACTATGGATTCTTACTGCGAAACGATCCCGCCTATGCGGCAAAGGCGTCGCGGATCTCAAGGCTCGCCAAGGATGTCACGGAATTCCTGGCTGACATCGATTTGCCGGAGCCTGCCAATCCGCAGGGCTCCATCGTCGCCTATCATTCCGCCTGTTCGATGCAGCATGGGCAGAAAATCGACGCCGTGCCAAAGCAGCTTCTCACGCAGGCAGGTTTCAAAGTCCGTGATGTTCCGGAGGGCCATCTGTGCTGCGGATCGGCCGGCACTTACAATA
Organism: Methylocapsa sp. D3K7; assembly: GCF_029855125.1. Taxonomy (GTDB): domain Bacteria; phylum Pseudomonadota; class Alphaproteobacteria; order Rhizobiales; family Beijerinckiaceae; genus Methylocapsa. The sequence continues at coordinate 2,598,683 of NZ_CP123229.1, read as the reverse complement.
TTTTGGAACCCGAGATTGCGACGCAGCTCCGCGAGCGCAAGCTCGCCAACATCGCGCGAACTGCACCCGATCTGATCGCCACCGGGAATATCGGCTGCATCACTCAACTCGCAAGCGGCACCACGATTCCAGTGCTTCACACAATCGAATTGCTCGACTTCGTTTATGGCGGGCCGAAGCCTCACGGACTTCTCTAAAACGCCTACCAGCCTTCATGCCTGTTTGACATTTGAGGCGGGAGCTTCATCGGCAAAATAGGCGTTCCACAGCGCCGCCTCGCCGAGTGTGGCAATGAAGAGGCGATGATGCGAAAGTTCTTCACCAGTAAGCCGGGGGAGCAGCAGTTGCGGCCTTTGCGTGAGAAGATTGGCACCGCCCAACCCCGTCGAGCCAGCGCCCTCGCCAAACACAAGAAGCGCCTGCCGGCCGCCGGTCAGTTCGGCATAGACCTCCGCAAGAATTTCGGCGTCGAGCAAGGCGCCATGTTTGGTCCGCCGCGAAGTATCGATGCCATAGCGGACGCACAGCGCGTCAAGACTGTTTGCCGCGCCCGGAAATTTGCGGCGCGCCAGGCTCAACGTGTCGAGCACGCGCTCTTGGGCGATCGGCTCGAGTCCCAAGGTCGCCAGTTCCGCATTGAGGAATCGCATGTCGAATTCGGCATTATGAGCGATGATTTTGGCGTCCGCGGCGAATTTTAGAAAGTCGTCCGCGATCTTGGCGAAGACCGGCTTGCCCGCGAGAAACTCGGCGGAAAGTCCGTGCACCCGAAAGGCTTCCTCGGGAATGTCGCGCTCGGGATCGATATAGACGTGAAAGGTCTCGCCGGTCGGAATCGCATTCAAAAGCTCGACGCAGCCGATCTCGATGACCCGGTGCCCTTGGGCCGGATCGAGACCGGTGGTTTCCGTGTCCAGGATGATTTCCCGCATCTCGCCTTCTCAGTATCTGCCGGGCGCGCCCGCGAGCGTCCGCAAAATTCCGCGCACTTGCTGCCGCGCCGCGTCAAATCCGCGGCCGGTGTCGATGATGAAATGCGCCCGCGTGCGTTTTTCCGTGTCTGGCATTTGCCGCCCCAATATGACGGCAAGCCGCTCCGGCGTCATGCCAGGACGCTGCCCGACGCGCTCCTTTTGCACAGTTTCCGGCGCGCTCACGAGAACCACGGCATCGACCTCGCGGTCAAGGCCCGTCTCGAACAGAAGTGGGATATCAAGAACAACGAGCCGCGCACCCTTTTGCGCCGCATCTGCCAGGAAATCATGGCGGGCTCCGGCAACCAGCGGATGCACAATGGCTTCGAGCCGCGCGAGCGCCGCCGGATCGTCGAGGACCCGCGCGCCAAGCAGACCGCGATCGACAACGCCCTCTCGCACAGTGCCTGGAAACGCCGCCTCGATCAAGGGAGCTGCCCCACCTTTGTAGAGAGCATGGACGACAGCATCCGAGTCATGGACCGGAATTCCCTCCTCCCGGAACATCGCGGCGGTCGAAGATTTGCCCATGCCGATCGAGCCCGTAAGGCCAAGAACGAACATCAGGCCGCCGCCCGGATATCGGCCTCGGCCAAGCCACGCAGTTCCGCTGTTACAGACGGAGTCGCGCCGAACCAGCGCGTGAACCCTGGCACAGCCTGATGCAAAAGCATGCCGATGCCGGAAACAGTCCGAAGACCTCGCGCTCTTGCGGCTTCGAGGAGCGGTGTTTCCAGCGGAACATAGACAATGTCGCTGACCACCGCACTGGCCGGGAGCGGAGTGATATCGATGGTGAGCGGCGGCTGCCCACGCATGCCCAGCGACGTCGTGTTGACGAGCAGCGCGGCGCCTTCCATCGCACCTGGGAGATCCCCAAAATCCACAACCTCGACGCCAAACTCACTGGCGAGCGCGATGGCCCGCGCCCGTGTGCGGTTAGAGAGAAGAATACGCTTCGTCTTGCGAAGCTGGAGGGCGTGAACAATGGCCCGCGCGGCGCCTCCCGCGCCGAGGACCAACGCCGTTCCGGGATCGGCGTCCCACTTTGGTGCATCTTGATCCAAGGCGCCGAGAAACCCGGCGGCGTCGGTGTTGTCGCCCCAGAGTTTTCCCGCTTCTATCCACAGGGTATTCACAGCTTTCAGGCGCGCGGCTGTCTCCGTTAAAGCATCGCAAGATGCGAATGCCATCTGCTTGTGCGGCAAGGTGACATTCCCGCCGACAAAGCCGTGCTGCGCGAGACCGCGGACAAAGTCCGGAAAATCAGCAGGTGTGACCGCCGCCAATTCGTAAGTCCCGGCGATCCTGAGCCGCTCCAGCCAAAAGCGGTGGATCAGGGGCGAACGCGAATGTGCGACGGGCCAGCCGATGACGCAGGCTTTTGGTGTTTTGCCGGTTGAAGACATCACGAAAGAAGGCTTCCTTCGCCGCGCAGAAATTTGAGAAGCGGCAGCAGCGGCAACCCGAGAATTGTGGCATGATCGCCCTCGATCGCCTCGAACAGATGAATGCCGAGACCCTCCAGCTGATAGGCACCAGCGCTGCTCAAAACCGCCTCCCCTGCTTGCCTGACATAGGCTTCAATAAAATCGCCGCTGAACCGCCGGCAACTCAGCCGCGCCACGCGAACCGTCTCAAAAACAATGACATTTTCCCGCGCCACGCAACAGCCGGAGCAAAGTTCGTGGGTATGCCCGGACAAGGCTTTGAGCTGTTCCACCGCCGCATCGAAACTGGCCGGCTTCCCGAGAACCCGGCCCTCGAAGCTCAGCGTCTGGTCAGCGCCGATCACCAGTCGGTCCGGCATAGCCGCGCTGACCTGCAACGCCTTGGCGCGCGACAATTCCAGGGCGACCTTGGCCGCCCCGGCACCCGACGCCAGCAGCGGGACTTCGAGTTCACGCTCATCAATGGCCGCTGGCCGCGTCTCGAAAGGAATCCCGGCGGCCGCGAGAAGTCTTTGCCGGGTGGCACTTTTCGATGCGAGAACGAGCGGCGCAGCGCTGCACCAAAGCTCTGTCATGAGGAAGCTATGAAATTCAGCTGGTGAACTTTGTAAAGATCAATGACTGCGGCCGCGGTTTCCTCGATGGAACGATGCGTGACATCGATGACCGGCCAGCCCTGCAAGGCGCACAGCTTACGCGCCCTTTTGACTTCGTCGGCGACGAGCAGGCGATCGACATAGGGTGAATCGGGATTGGCGTTCAAGGATATCAGGCGGTTCTCGCGAATCTGAACAATCCGTTCCGGAGACGCCAAAAGCCCAACAACCAGCGGCTTGCGCAATGTCAGAACCGCCTCCGGCAAGGGAACATCCGGCACCAAGGGAATGTTCGCGGTTTTGATGCCGCGATTGGCCAGATAAATGCTTGTCGGCGTTTTCGAGGTGCGGCTGACCCCCAGGAGAACAACATCAGCCGCCTCGAAATTCTCGGTTTGCTGCCCGTCGTCATGAATCATCGTAAAATTCAAAGCATCGATGCGCCGGAAATAATCGGCGTTGAGCATATGCTGGGCACCCGGCCGGTGCTTCGACGTCGTTCCGATATAGGACTCGAACAAATCCATGATCGGCTGCAAGACGGGCAGGTAAGGCACTCCCATCTCTTTGCAAGAAGCTTCCAGCTGACCCGCCAGCTCCTGATCGACCAAAGTAAATAGGACGATTCCCGGTGCCATCTCGATTTCCGCGATCGCCTTGATGAGCTGCCCCTGGCTGCGCACGAGCGGATACACATGCTCGATCGATGACACCCCTTCATATTGCGCTGCGGCGGCACGGCTCGTCGCGATCAGGGTCTCGCCTGTCGAATCGGACACGAGATGCAGATGGAAATAATGCCGCCCCACGATTTTCCGCGCCTCGCCGGGTTCCCCCAATCTCGAAGGACTGCAGGGGAGTAAAGGGGATAACCGGTGGCATGGGCCGGTGGCAACCCTTTTGTCGGACGAAGCTAGGCCATTTCATCAACCGGCATCAATGGCTGAGCTGTAAAATGGGACGCCCTGTGAAGCATGGGGAGAAGCCAATTGCCGCTGAATTAGAAACTCAACTCTCGCGCTATCCAATTCCAAAGGTTAATGAAACGTTAACAACCCCGCAAGCTGTGTGTGTATGTGAATCTTGCGGATAAGCTTGCAACTGGGCACTTGCTTGTGCAATCCGGCGAATGAGCCTATTTCGCTGGCCAATCAGACGCAAAAGACCTTCTAAGAAAGATTCTTAGATTTATTAGAGGATCTCGGATTTGGAAGGATTACAGGGCACAACAGCGAAGCCTTTTTTGAAAGTCATGGAGGGCGAAGCGACTTTTCCGCCACCGGTTTGGTTGATGCGGCAAGCCGGACGCTATTTGCCGGAATATTTGGCGATTCGAGCCAAAGCATCATCCTTTCTAAATTTTTGCTACACTCCTGTCCTCGCGGCGGAAGCAACCTTGCAGCCCATCCGGCGCTTCGGCTTCGATGCGGCGATTTTGTTTAGCGACATTTTGGTTGTACCAGATGCGCTTGGCCAAAAAGTCAGTTTCGAGCAGGGTGAGGGACCCAAACTCGATCCCATCGTGGCACCTGAAGATTTCGCCAAGCTGACCGAAACGCTGGATTTCAGCCGGCTCGCTCCTATTTTCGAGACCATTGAACGGGTCAAGCAGGATCTCCCCAAGGAAACCGCGCTCATTGGCTTCTGCGGCGCGCCGTGGACACTGGCCTGCTATATGATCGCTGGCAAAAGCACGCCCGATCAGGCTCCTGCCCGGCTTTTCGCCTACCGATATCCCGATCAATTTCAGCACCTCATCGACCGGCTGGTAGATGTCTCGATCGACTACCTTGCGAAACAGATCGAAGCGGGTGTCGAAGCCGTGCAAATCTTCGACACTTGGGCCGGTGTCTTGCCCGCAGCCGAATTTGAACGTTGGTGCACTGCGCCAGTCGCGGCGATCGTCACCGGTCTGCGCCGCCGCCACAAGGGGGCTCGGGTCATCGGCTTTCCCAAAGGTGCCGCGCTGCATTTGAAGGATTACGCGGTGCGAACGGGCATCAACGTGCTCGGGCTTGACAGCACAATTGATCCAGAATGGGCCGGGCGGACACTCGAGCGAAATCTTGTGTTGCAGGGTAATCTCGATCCCCTGGCGCTCGCCGCTGGGGGCGCTGCGCTGGAAAGGGGGGTTGGCGATATTTTTTCGGCGCTGCGGGGAAGGCCGCATATTTTCAATCTTGGCCACGGCATCTTGCCGCAGACGCCGGTGGATCATGTCACGCTCATGCTTGAAAGGGTGCGGCGGAGCGCCGCTCAATGAGCCATTTCTATCTTTGGATCAAAGTTGTCCACATCCTCGCAGTGATCTCATGGATGGCCGGGATGCTCTATTTGCCGCGGCTTTTTGTCTATCATGCGGACGCAGCAGGCGGCTCGACGGAAGCAAAGACCTTTGCCGTGATGGAGCGGCGGCTGATGCGGGCTATTATGCTGCCCGCTTTGCTGGCCGTCTGGGCAAGTGGAATAACGCTCGCGATTTGGGGCGGCTATTTGCACGAGGGATGGTTCCAGGCAAAATTCGTTTTCGTGATTGCCATGAGCGCGCTGCACGGATATTTTGCAATCGTCCGCAAGGCATTGGCGGATGGAAAGAATCAGCATGGCGCGCGGTTTTTTCGTGTCATCAACGAAGTTCCGACCGTCTTGATGGTAGCGATCGTCATTCTTGTCGTGGTCAAACCAATTTGATCATAAACTAGCTCCGCCAATATCATTTGGCTTGTCAAAACGTTTAATTCGATCTATCTTGAATTATCCCCTCGCATGAACTCATACAGTTCAGGTGCTGCTCAGGCGCCGCGTCAAGAGCGCTTGCACCGGTATCGTAGAGCCGGATTGCGCCAGATTCCCTCCCTCGTTTGCGCGGTCAATTCCGTGCGCTCTCCAAGGTCTTAATCCCTATGCAGGAAATTAAACTGCAGGACTTGAAGCTTAAGTCGCCGACCGAGCTGCTTGCCTTCGCGGAAGAACACGAAGTCGAGAACGCTTCGATCATGCGCAAGCAAGAGCTGATGTTCGCGATTTTGAAACAGCTGGCGAGCCGCGACATCGAAATCGTTGGCGAAGGCGTCATCGAAGTCTTGCAGGATGGCTTCGGCTTCCTTCGCTCGCCCGATGCGAATTATTTGGCCGGTCCCGACGACATTTATGTTTCGCCGTCGCAGATCCGCCGGTTCGGCTTGCGCACCGGCGATACGGTGGAAGGGCTGATTCGCAGTCCCAAGGAAGGGGAGCGCTATTTCGCGCTGCTTAAGGTCAATACGATCAATTTCGAGGATCCGGAAAAAATCCGGCATAAAGTTCATTTTGACAATCTGACTCCCCTTTATCCGGACGAGCGCCTCAAGCTCGAGGTGACCGACCCGACGAGGAAAGATCTCTCGGCGCGGGTCATCGATATCGTGGCACCCATTGGCAAGGGACAGCGGGCCTTGATTGTTGCGCCGCCGCGAACCGGCAAGACGGTGCTCTTGCAGAATATCGCGCAATCGGTCACCGCCAATCATCCCGAATGCTATTTGATCGTGCTCCTTATCGACGAACGGCCGGAGGAAGTCACCGATATGCAAAGGTCGGTGAGCGGCGAAGTCGTGTCATCTACGTTCGACGAGCCTGCCGTGCGGCATGTGCAGGTCGCGGAAATGGTCATCGAAAAGGCCAAGCGTCTGGTCGAACATGGCCGCGACGTGGTGATCCTGCTCGACTCGATTACGCGCCTGGGCCGTGCCTACAACACCGTTGTTCCGTCTTCCGGCAAAGTGCTCACCGGCGGCGTCGATGCCAATGCCTTGCAGCGTCCAAAGCGGTTTTTCGGCGCCGCGCGCAATATCGAGGAAGGCGGCTCGCTGACGATCATCGCGACGGCGCTCATCGATACCGGCTCACGGATGGACGAAGTGATCTTCGAGGAATTCAAGGGCACGGGCAATTCGGAAATCATTCTCGATCGCAAGGTCGCCGATAAGCGGACCTTCCCCGCGATCGATATTACCCGTTCCGGCACCCGCAAGGAGGAGCTGCTTGTCCCGCCCGACATTTTGAAAAAGATGTATGTGCTGCGCCGCATCCTCAACCCCATGGGAACGGTCGACGGGATCGAGTTCTTGCTGGGCAAATTGCGGGAAACGCCGAAAGGCAATGCGACTTTTTTCGAGTCCATGAACACGTAATTCAAGGACCAGGATTAGCCAGCCAGCAAATCCTCGGCGGACGATTTTTCACGCATCGGTTTGTTGTGCAGACGGCGCTCCCAATCGAGCGCCTGGCGGACGATTGTCGGCAGATCATCGTATTTTGGCGTCCAGTTCAACATCGATTTGATGTGGCCGACGCCCGCGACGAGCGAAGCAGGATCACCCGGACGGCGCGCCGAAATCTGCACCTTAAAATCGATGCCCGAGACCTCCTTGACCACGTCGAGGACTTCGAACACCGAGAAGCCCTTGCCGTAGCCGCAATTGCAAATGAGACTTTCGCCTCCCTTGCGCAAATGCTCGAGCGCCATGAGATGCGCCGCGACGAGATCGGTGACCTGAATATAGTCACGAATACAGGTCCCATCCTTGGTTGGATAATCATTGCCAAACACTTCGAGGCCAGGCCGGAAACCGAGTGCGGCTTGTACCGCGACCTTGATGAGATGGGTTGCTTGCGGGGTCGATTGCCCAAGGCGTCCCTTCGGGTCCGCGCCAGCGACATTGAAATAGCGCAGGATCACGTAGTTGAGGCCATGCGCCTTGCCGGTATCCTGCAGCATCCACTCGGTCATCAGCTTGGAGCGCCCGTAGGGATTGATCGGGACAAGCGGATCCGTTTCGTGAATGGGGCTGCTCTGAGGTTCGCCATAAACCGCGGCTGTCGAAGAGAAGATGAAATGCTTGATCTTGTGGCGCGTGGCGCATTCGAGCAAGTTGCGCGCTTTGGCAGTATTGTTGAGATAATAACGCAACGGGTCGGTGACGGATTCGGGCACCACGATCTTGGCGGCGAAATGCGCGATGGCGTCGATACTGTGCTCGCGGAAAATTCTTTCAACGAGCGCCATATCACCAAAATCGCCGACGACGAGCTTTGCTGGCGGTTGCACGGCGGACCGGAAGCCGGTCGACAGATCGTCGAGAACAACAACCTTTTCGCCGGCGTCAAGAAGCGCGAGCACCATATGGCCACCGATATAGCCAGCGCCGCCAGTTACCAAAACTGTCATACTGTCACTCCCGATGGAAATCCTTGGGCGAGGTTCATGCCCGGACTTATCTGTCGCTCACAAATTGTCTCGTCAGGCACCGCTCTAAATAGTTGAAAATATTACGTAAAAACAATCCATAAATGAAGAGGCCAAGCAGCGTATCGCGATCCCGCATCTTTTTAAAGCTATGGCGATATCGAGCCGTTATTGCCGAAAGCAACTACCTTAACCTTATCAAAACTAATGCCAAACATCACGTGACATTGCGCACATCCGGCGAACAACAACCGCGACTTTTCGCCGCCGCGTTTAGCTTCAGATATGGCAAGCGAAAATATTTGCGCAAGCCGGAAGTTCCGTGGCTGGCAGCAATTTGCCGCTCAATGCACCAAATATTGCTGGCTGATTGTTTCGCCGAGCCGGTCATTGTCCTCGACAAAAGTGGTGATGAATTCATGCAGGCCGACCTTGAAAATTTCACTTGTCGTCGCATTCGAGAGGCGGGCCAGGACCTCGTGCGCCTGTGCCTGCGACGCCCCCGGACGGCCGTAAGCGTGGCCGATCGCGTCGAGGAAATGAACGATATTGTCGTAGCAGGCAATCAGTGAGCGCGGCATTTCCTTCTTGAGAATCAGTAGGTCGGCGATGAGCCAGGGCTTCACGCTCTCGCGATAAACCCAATGGTAGGCGGTCAGCGAGGAGACCGCGCGCAGGATTGCGGTCCATTGAAAATAGTCGACCGATCCGCCAACCTCCTCCTCCGCTGGCAACAGGACGTGATACTTCACGTCGAGGATTCGAGCGGTATTGTCGGCCCGCTCCATATAAAGACCAACGCGCGAGAACCAATAGGCATCATTGCGCAACATGGTGCGATCGACCGAGCCGTCGTAGTCGAGCGACGTCTTTTTCACAAATTCAAAAAAGTGCGAGAGCCCCTCGCGGTCATAGCGGCTGGAGCCATTGTTGCTGGCTTCAAACCGCCCAAGCTCGATCCAGGCGCCATTGATCGCTTCCCACATCTCGGCTGTCAGGGCGGTGCGTACCGCCCGGGCGTTGGCCCGTGCGAATTTGATGCAATTGCGGATCGACGACGGATTGTCCGGCGCAAATGTCAGATAATCGATGACGCTGGCTTCCTCGGCGGCGCCGCGGGTTGCCCGGAACCCCTGCGCCGCGCCGGAAGATTCAAGCGCGCTTTCCCATTCCGTGCCAGTGCCGGAATAGCTGACAGGCAAGGTGGCGAGCCTTTGCGCCGCCTTGATGATCCGGGCGAGAAAATCGGCGCGCTCAACGTAGCGCGCAAGCCAATAAAGGTTGTCCGCCGTGCGGGAAAGCATCACCAGCCTCTAGTTCGGGATTAAGCAAAACGGAATGCCGGAGCAATGGCGAAGATCATTCGGCAATGGCGTCACGGAGCAACTTTCTTCAATCATGAAAATATCAGAGGCCGCAAACGAGATACCGGATATCGAGCGATGAGTCTTCACAACTGGCGGCGATAAGACAAGTCCGTGAGGGCCGTATTTTAAGATGATATCATTTGGTTTTGGCCTCTGGTGATGGGGATGTCGTCAAAAATGGAATCCTCGACGATCCAAGTGTCCTTGGTGCCGCCCCCCTGGCTCGAATTCACGACAAGTGACTTTTCCTTCAAGGCAACCCTTGTCAATCCGCCCGGCACGACCCGCATGCCATTCGTGCCGGTGAGCACGAAAGGCCGCAGATCGACATGGCGTGGCGCGATGCCAGAATCGCAAAGCGTTGGTGTCGTCGAAAGCGCGAGGGTCGGCTGGGCGATGAAATTGTCTGGATCATGGGCGAGCTTGGCGGCGAAGATCTCGATCTGGGATTTTGTCGCATGCGGCCCGACCAGCATGCCATAGCCGCCCGAACCGTTGACCTCCTTCACGACAAGTTCGGCCAGGTGCTCCTGCACATAGCGCAAGGCGCCGGGCTCGCGGCAGCGCCATGTCGGCACGTTTTTCAAAATTGCCTTTTCGCCAAGATAAAAATCGATGATCTCCGGTACATAGGTATAGATCGCCTTGTCATCGGCGATGCCGGTGCCGACCGCGTTGGTGATCGTTATATTTCCCGCCCGGTACGCCCTGATCAATCCCGCCACGCCGATAATCGACTCGGGGTTGAACACCTCAGGGTCGAGAAAATTGTCGTCGATCCGCCGGTAAATGACATCGACCCGTTTTTCGCCCTCCGTCGTGCGCATATAAACCACGTCGTTTTCGACGAGAAGATCGCTGCCCTCGACGAGTTCGACACCGAGCTTATCCGCCAGAAAGGAATGCTCGTAATAGGCGGAGTTGAAGCGGCCGGGCGTCAGCACGACGATCGTCGGCTCGTCAGGAGCCGCAGACGGTGCCAGCGACCGCAAGGCGGCGAGCAGGGCATCGGGATAATTTTCGACCGGGGCGACGCGGTGGTCGGCGAAAAGATCGGGCGCGAGCCGCATCATGACCTCGCGGTTTTCCAGCATATAGGAGACCCCGGACGGGGTCCGCACATTGTCTTCGAGAACGTAGAAATCATCCTCGCCGGTGCGGACGACATCGATGCCGGCGATATGCACGTAAATGTCGTGCGGCACCCGCCAGCCGACCATTTCCGGCCGGAATTCATTGTTGTGCGCTACCAGATCGGCCGGGATGCGGCCGGCCTTAACGATCTCCTGTGCGCCATAAATGTCGGCCAAAAATAAGTTCAGGGCTTTCACCCTTTGCATGAGACCGGCCTCAAGGTGGGTCCACTCCGAGCGCAGCATCATGCGCGGAATGATATCGAAGGGGATCAATCGCTCGGAGTTGTCTTGTTCGCCTTCGCCATAGACGGCGAAGGTAATACCGATACGGCGGAACAAAAGCTCGGCTTGCGAACGGCGCGCTGCGAGGACGCCGGCCGGAGTCGCGGCAAGCCAACTGGCGATCTTGCCATACACTGGCCGGATCGCGCCGTTCGCCAAGGTCATTTCATCGAAACAGGGCGTCTCGGGCAATTAACCGCCCTCCCTTTCAGCCGGAATATCGGCCGCGCGGCTTCGTTCAAGGATTGGTTTTTTCATGAGCCCAGACGAATGTGTGAGGTATGACGTCAATTCGAAGCCTCGCTGTTCTTGGGTTCCAAAGTCTTGGGTTCCAAGAGTTGCGATGCCGCTCCCATGGACGAAGCGGCGAGCGAGTAGCTTTCAAGCATATCCTATGCCAGGGGGGGCAAAAAAACCAGTCTGTGGACGCTGATGCACGCCGCTGGAGAGCGGTGCCTTCCAGGGCCGCTTTTGGCTAGCCAAGTGTATTGGCGGCGCCGAGCCAGATCGCGGTGCTGGGGTAAAGCAACAGGCCGGCGCAGGCGAGGGCGACGCCATAGGGGATGCCGGTGGCGGGATCGAGCAAGCGGGCGATCCAGCGCGGCTCCGGAAAGGCGCTAGGTCTTGGCCATTTCCGGAGCCCGAGAAGGATGAGCGCCAGGAGCGCTCCTAGGATGCTGGCAGAAAACGCATAATCGCCGATATGTTCGAACCCGAGCCAGATCGCCGTCGCCGCCGCGAGTTTCGCATCGCCGCCGCCGAGCCAGCCGCGGGCGAACATGAAGAAAGTAAGGACAAGCATCAAGGCGCCACACGCAAGATGCCAGGCGATTTCCGCCGCGGTCAGGCCGCAGGCGATCGCCATGCCGATGAACAGGACGGCGAGGGCGAGCGAGATGCGGTTTGAGATCGTCATGGTTAGGAGATCGGAGATGGCGGCAAACACCATCAGCGCGGGAAAAAAGAGCAGCGTCGCGGCTTCAAGCATAAGCGCTCCGAGAATTGATTATCCAGCACGGCCCGCAACCACTTTCGCGGCCGTTCAGGTAAAGCCTTCCGCGACGGCTGCGAATCTGGCTGACAGAGCCGAGCCACCCAGGGTTATGGCAGCGACGATCACGAGCGCGATCAAGCCGCCGATGAGAGCATATTCGACGGCCACAACGCCGGATTCGTCGCGCGCAAACCCGATGAATAAAGCCGGCATGAGGAATGCTCCTGGCGGTTTCGCTGCCCCCGCCGCGCCAAACTTTGACACTCCATCCTTGAAGGCGGTGCCTCGAAATCGCACGGAGAGGGCAAGTCGCGGCCTGGATTAGGTTAAGGCGTCGGCAATTGTCGAGAATTTGCTCGAAACATTGGTGCCGAGCAGGCGCACGGAGGCGATGATGACGACGGCGATCAAGCCGGCGATGAGGCCATATTCGATAGCCGCGACACCCGACTGATCGGCCATAAAACGGCGGAACATATTGTTGTTCATACTTCTACTCCTGTTGTTTGATGCCCGGCCAGGCAATGCTGGGCGGCTGACGGGAAGCTTGGCGCGGCCAAGGCAGGCACGTCGTTCTCAGGTCAAGGCGTTTGCGATGGTTGAGAATTTGCTGGAAACACTTGTTCCGAGCAGGCGCACGGAGGCGATGATCACGACGGCGATCAAGCCGGCGATGAGACCATATTCGATGGCCGCAACACCCGACTGATCGGCCATAAACCGGCGGAACACATGACCCATAATGCAATCTCCTGAATTCTATTGGACAAAAATTCCAGCGCCGTAATAGATTTTGGTATCCCTGGAATTGTAGGAAGATATAGGACGGAGTTTTAGATAGAATAAACAAATACGATTGTAATTTACATTCAAAAATCATTCAATTTGTATTTGTTTTACTATTCGATAATATTGTTTTTGCAGAGGCCGAAGCGTGCTCTTCTCCCTACGTCAATTTTGGAGAGACCTTCTCCAAAACGATCAACGCTTCCCTTAATCGGCATACCGCCGGCAAGGCCGCGTAACTTTGCCCGAGCGTTTCGGGAACCCTTCAGCTCCGGCGTGGGTTTATTCTTTGGATAAGCAAATTTTTTGCGCGTCCGGCGTCTCCATCGAGTCGGGGCGGGTGTTATAAAATGATACGAATCAGGTATTTGCAACTCTGCATTGTATTTAATGGTTGATTTTTGCGCGTCTTGATTGTAGTTTGGTTGTGCTCTTATGGGTTGTGGGAAGATTCGCCATGCTCCTTGGATTGATCCGGCGCCGCACCGAATGGAAAGCGGCAATCGCGGCCGATGCCCGCCGCCTCATCGAAAACTTCAACGACCGGGCCTATTTCGAGGCGCGTGACCGGATCGGGGGGCGCTGCCTCGACGGCACACGTCATGCGCGTTATTGGACCGCTGTGAAACTCGAGATCGCCCGGCGGCAAGGGATCGCGATCGGCCTTATTGGCGCCGATATCCGGGGATAAAAATTTTTTTCGCGTAGGGAGCGCGCAACTGCAAACGGGCGAAGGTCGCGAAAGAATGGTCATGCGAAGTTTCGCCGAGAGAGCCGAAGGTTCTCGAATTTAGTATTTTAAGCGGGAGGAATCCGGAGGCATCGCCAGCTCTAGAAAGGAGCTCGACATGACTTCGATTGCGTTCCCAATTGATCTTTTGATTATCGCTTGGCTCGGGAGTCTCGGGCTTTGGCTTGAATCCATCAATGGCAAACAGGGGTTTTTTGACGAGTTCCTCGCGCCGGCGCCCCTCGCCGCCGTGGGGTGCTTCATGATCGCCCTCGAGACGCTCGCGCAATAAATTTGGTTCCATCGGACGGGACCGGAGCACTCTGAAAAGTTGAAACTTTTCGGATTAAGAGTCCGTTCCGCTGTCCGGCGGTGCCGGAAGCCGATTGGCATTTGTCCGTGGCAGGCTGGCGGAAGCCGCGCCGAGCCATGGCGCCCATGCCGTTTGGGCGAGGCGCATCCAAAACAGAAATGGATTTGCGGCCTCGGCATAACGGCCGAAAGCTTCGAAGGACGGCACCGCCTGCAGGCGGACCGAAAGATGCTCGCTTTCGCCGCCGGGTGAGCGGCCATGGACGATTTCGATATCGAGACGCGGTAATCGCGCGGTGATCCGGGTTTCGTCCAAATGGGGTTCTTCCATGGATCCTCCAGCGCGCCCAATATATCCGCGCTCTCTATCGCATAAGTGATTGATATTACAAAATATATTTTACTTAAGCTCGACGGAGACCCTGATTCCGTCTACCTCTGGCTCTTGCCGGATAGCCGGGAACTTAGGTCGAACAACGCGGGGGGTTACGATCCGTCAGGATGGCCCAAACCGACGTCAAAACGATTTTTAGGTCAAACCACAAAGACCGATTACTTACATAATAAAGATCGTCTTCACTAAGACCAGTCGCCATTGCCTCTGTGGAGCTGCCAAGGTGGTTACGTTGCGTCAGCCCGAAGACACCGGGTTTGACATTGCGAAAGACCAGAGGCGGCTCGTCCTGTGACCTTTGCAGGTGTTCAAACAATGAAAAGGACGGACCGACAAGCGACATGTCCCCCTTGATGACATTGATTATTTGCGGCAGCATATCGAAGCCAGATCTCCGCATAAAGCGACCAAGCTGTGTCACTTCCCGCTCGCCGTTCTCCGAAACGATAAAAGTGCGGAACTGCAGCCTGGCGAACCGCTTCTTATTGCGACCCGGCCGCATTGTCCTGAGAACAATCGGGCCACTAGATTCATATTTGATTGCCGCGGCAGCAAGAGCAAAGAGGGGAACACTCCAGAAAAGGAACGCCCAACTAAGACCAATATCCAACGCGCGTTTGCTGAAACCGTAAGCGACGTCGCCCATGTTCCAGGAGGCTAATAAGAATCCAAAAGCCTCCTTTAGCTTCCAAATTTCGCCTGGTATTTGATCAACGTGGCTCTGCCACTCTTCTGCAAACCGCTCGCGCTGATTCTCGGGAAGCTGGCGGACAGCGCATCTAATGATCGTGTTTATTAGCCGAGGCGTCCAAGCCTTGAATTCATCTGCGAGCTGCCGTGAGATTGCCTGTCCAACAATAGCTCCAAGAATAGCAAGGATTGCAAGAATCAATCGCCCAATCAGCTCCACGCGAGCCTCCCCATAGTCGGCGTAAGATCGCGGGCAAGCTCTTGAAGATTCTTCGCTCCAGCGGCGGTTATTCGATAATAGCGACGGCGCGGTCTCCCTAGCACGGCTGGATTTTCGACTTCCCACCGGCTCTCTAGCCAACCAACCCCCTCGAGGCGACAGAGAATCGGATAAAGTGTGCCGGAAGCAAGTCGCGTATCCTTGGCAATTTCCGCACCCGACAGTTCCCGCAATGGGTGAGACACCAAAGCTCCGAGAACCTTGAGCGTCTGCGTTGATAGCCTTAAGTTCTTATCCATAGTAGCGAAGTCTACATAGGGTTGGCCTAGTTGTCAACTCACTCCGACATAAGGGACTAGCGCGTTTCCCAATCTCACGGCTGGCCCCTATCGCGGCGGAATCGTGGATGTCAGATCCCAATCGGAGGGCTTGCCCTCCGGAACGAAGGCGCCATCCTCGCGCATCGCGCCGCGCACCGGCTCGGGGGGAACCGGTGCATAGGCCCGCGCGGCGGGAGTGCGTGCCGCGGCGGCGAAATAGGCGTCAGGAATGCGGGCGGACGGCGCTGGCCCAGGCCCCGCATGAAATGCCAAGGCGTCGCCTTCCGGATGTCCGGCTTGGGCGATGTCGATATCCTCGTCGATCTCCGGCGGATTGGGCAGGCCATCGCGAGGCGGCCCCGGAACCGGACTGGGGCGCAGCTGCGGGCGGCAGATCCGGCGCGGCCCGCTGGAGGTGTTGCCATGCAAGGCGAGATCGACATGGATATGGTTGTAATGAAAAATATTGGAGCCAGGGCCGAGCACCGTGGTGAAGGTGGTGCAGGCACCGGAATGGACGTCTTGCAAAAAAGCCCGTGTTTGGTCATCGCCACGCATCCAGTCGCGGACAATCGTAATCTGCCGCCCGTCCGTCAGGCGAAATCCGCCAATGTCGAGGGCGTTGCCAAACGCATGTTCGGACAGCCGCGCGCCCCATTGGTTGTTCATGCTCCGGCAGCTGTAGGCGCCCATGGAATCGATCTGCGCGACCGGCGTGCCGAACCGCGCCAGCGCCGCAGGCTGGACCACGTCCGTCAGCCACGCATTGAGCGCCGCGATCATCGGACAGTCGAGCGTATAGGCCGAATTGAATTGCACCGCGCCATCAAGGAGCGCACTCACCTTGAACGGCCGGGTCAGGCCGCAGATGCCAGGGCCATCGATTTCGCGGGCGGGCTGCACATAGGCCGAGACATGAACGAGTTTTTGCGCGACACAAGCAGCTTCCGCCTCGCCACGCCACGCGGGGCGGCGCGGCCGCTCATAGTTCGAGCAGCCGGTCAGCGCCAGCATCAAGGCTGCCGCAACGGCAAATGGCAGAACGCGACACGCCATGGGCAAGACATGCGCGCAATATCTTAACCGGCGCTAAAGCATTTCGGTTAATGAATTTGAAACAGCCCGCCCCGGACACGCAACGATGCCAAGGATCGAGGTCACGCCGGACATCGCCATCGAGGAAAGCGAACTGCAATTTTCCTTCGCCCGCGCGAGCGGACCTGGCGGCCAGAATGTCAACAAACTCGAGACGGCGGTGCATCTGCGATTCGACGTCGCCGGGTCGGCGTCGCTCGGCGAGGCGTTGAAAATTCGCCTGCGGCGCCTTGCCGGGGCAAGACTAACCAAGGAAGGCGTGCTGGTCATTTTCGCGCAAGCGCACCGCTCGCAGGAGCAGAACCGCCGCGCGGCGCTTGAGCGCTTGCTGGCCTTGATCGCGGCTGCTGCGGAAAAACCGAAAAGACGCGTCAAAACCCGCCCGAGCCTTGCATCCCGTCTGCGCCGCGTCGAGAGCAAGGTCCGGCGCGGCGAAACCAAACGCCTGCGGGCACCTCCGTCAGGCGGATAAATCTTGCCCTTCGCCGCGCCGAAAGCTTCGCGCGAGGATCATAAGCTTTGGTGGAAGCCCAGCCGCACTGCTAAAGAGTGATAAATTTGCAGTCGAAAAATAAAATTCGACTTTTCATATTTTATTATCTTCACAAAATGGCCGGATTATGCGAACGTAAGCATAACATTTACGGAACAGAGGGGAACTCCAGATGAACAAGCCAGAAGCTTTGGCTGGCCGGCTCAGCCAGCTTTCCACCCGCAAAAAAAATCCGAAACCCGTTGAAATTTCGGAGATTGTCGAGGGCGCGCAAGGCACCGCCACCTATATCGCGCAAATGACGGGAGAACTCGCCAATCTCGCCAATGGCGCGCGGTTTCAGAGTTTGGCGCATCTCCTCGCCAGGGCACAGCTCGAAGCCGAACTTTGGTCGCGGCAAACGACATGAAAAGGCGCGTCAGCGTTCGCAAGCCTGGCGGCGGCTCGCTGCCGAGCGATCTTCGCAATCCTCCATCTACGGCTCGTGACCTGCACCCCGCCCGTGGCTGGTTGCGGCACTTTCCCGGTTCTCCCGCCCCTTGAGCTGCCCCTTGCCTGCGGCCTCGACGGACCGACACTGCGGGCTTGCGCGGCAATCCGCCGCTTGAAGCCTTGAGTTTGGCGGCCTCTTCGCCCCGCTCGACGGGAGATATGAAAAAGACTATAAAGGAACTATAAAAAAACCTCATAACAAATCGCTATGTTCCGGGCCGCTTCCTCCGATGCGGCGTGTTCATACGCGTCCAACACCCCTCCCGCCGGATCGCCAAGGGAGCCGCGAGAACCGCCACGAGCTCTGGTGGCGGGGCTTTGCGGACCGCGAAACATTCTCTTCCGTCTTGGCCTTCCCCCAGCAAAGGAATTGTTCAATGCATCTTGGAAAGCGCTCGATCGCTGAATTTCTTGGCACCTTTTGGCTCACTTTTGGCGGCTGCGGCGCCGCGGTGATCTCCGCCGCCTATCCGCAACTCGGGATCGGTTTTGTCGGTGTCGCGCTCGCGTTCGGCCTCACCGTGGTGACGATGGCCTACGCCGTCGGACATATTTCCGGCGCCCATTTCAATCCTGCGATCACGCTCGGCCTCTGGGCCGGACGCCGGATTCCGTTCCGCGATGTCATTCCCTATATCGTGTTCCAGGTTGCCGGAGCGATCTGCGCGGCGGCGGTGCTCAAAGTCGTGGCGGAGGGCCACCCCGGCTTTGTGCTAGGCAGTTTCGCCGCGAATGGTTTTGGCGAATTGAGCCCCGGTCATTATTCGCTTCTGTCCGCCGCTGTCATTGAGCCGATTCTGTCTTTCTTTTTCATTCTTGTCATCATTGGGGTCACTTCGCCCGGCGCGCCGGCTGGCTTTGCGCCACTCGCGATCGGTCTGACCTTGACCCTCATCCATCTGATTTCCATTCCGATCACCAACACCTCGGTCAATCCCGCGCGCAGCACCGGCCCGGCGATTTTCGCCGGCAAGGCCTATATCGAACAGCTCTGGTTCTTCTGGCTCGCGCCGATCTCGGGCGCCGTGATCGCCGGCGTCGTCGGCGGGGTCTTGTTCCGCCGCGAGTCCGACTAGCCATCACGCCCGCATCCGTGAAGCCGCCCGTGAGGCGGCTTCACGATTGCATGCTGGAAACGAGCCCAAATCACTCTTCGTCTTTCATGACCCTTGGAAATGGAACGAGGACTCGTGCAAGCAAAAGTGAGCGTCTGCGGGAGCGCCGCCTTCTGGGCCACGCTTGTTCTCTACGGGTTTTCCAGCACCGAGCCTGCACAGGCCGCCCCTTTCGCCTATGTGGCGAATACCGACTCCAACACGGTTTCGGTGATTGACACGGCCACCAATGCTGTCGCGGCAACGATCCGGGTGGGAAAAGCGCCGGTCGCGGTGGCCGTATGCCCGGACGGGACACGCGTCTATGTCGCAAATCAGAATGACCACACCCTCTCGGTGATCGACACGGCGGCCAATAAGACCATGGCAACGATCCCGGCAGGACGGTTTCCGGTGGGGGTCGCGGTCACTCCGGACGGAGCCCGCGTCTACGTCGCGAATTTCAGCATCGCGAGCCAAACGGTCACCGTCATCGATACCGCCGCCAAATCGCTGACCGCCACGATTTCCGTGGGGACGAGCCCCAATGGGGTTGCGGTCGCTCCGGATGGCGAGCACGCGTTCGTGGCGAATGCAGTGTCCAACACGGTCTCGCAGATCGCCACGCCGTCCAACACGGTGGTGGGCACGGCCGGAGTGGGGAAATCGCCTTTGGCGGTGGCCGTCACGCCGGATGGAAAACATGTCTATGTGGCGAACGCCGCCTCCGACACGGTTGAAGTCATCGACACCGCCGCCAACTCTGTCCGCGATGCGGTCCGGGCCGGCCGCCGCCCGGTCGCTTTGGTCATCATGCCGGACGGGGACCATGTCTATGTGGTGAACGAATTCTCGAACACAGTTCGGTCATCGCCACGGAGACCAACACCATCTCGGGCTCGATCGCGGTCGGCGCGAAACCCATGGGCATCGCCCTGACCCCGGACGGAACCCGCGCCTATGTAACCAACCGGGTCGCCAAGACTGTGTCGGTGATCGATACGGCCACCAATCTGGTGACGGCGACGGTGCCGGTTGGCGCCTCGCCGCAAGGCATTGGCATTGTTCCGCCCCCGCCAAGGCGGTGATCTTTTCCCTGCAGCGCCGGGACAAGCTTTTTCCTGCAAAGACCCGAATTCGAGAAATTTACCATACGGTCTTGCGGAACGCAGCACGAACGTATATCGTTCGTTCACCGTTTGTGCAATACCGATTCGCGTAGCCGTGGAATTTTCTTGAAAGGAAAACACAGCGCGGGAAAAATGCCGGTGCTGTACGGGGGGCGGCAAAAAGGGGCCCGGCAATGTTGACAAAAAAGCAGAGCGAATTGTTGCGCTTCATTCATGAGCGCTTGAAGGAGACGGGTGTTCCCCCCTCCTTCGACGAGATGAAGGATGCCTTGGATCTTCGCTCGAAGTCAGGCATTCACCGGCTTATTATTGCGCTCGAAGAACGCGGCTTTATCCGCCGTCTGCCCAATCGCGCCCGTGCCCTCGAAGTGTTGCGCTTGCCAGACTCCTCGACGCCCGCGGAAGGCAACCGGAGCAAGAGATTTGCGCCGAGCGTTATCGAAGGCACGCTCGGGCGGGTCCGCACCTTGCCGCCGAGCGCCCCGGACGAAGAGTTTGACCGCGCGATGATCTCGATCCCGGTGATGGGCCGGATTGCGGCGGGCACCCCGATCACGGCGCTGCAAAATCGCAGCCACACGATCAGCCTGCCGCCCGACATGTTGCCGCCAGGCGACTATTATGCGCTCGAAGTCCGCGGCGATTCGATGATCGAAGCCGGTATCTTCGACAGCGACACCGTGGTCATCCGCAAGCAGGACACCGCCGAGACCGGCGACATCGTGGTCGCTCTGATCGACGATGAGGAAGCAACGCTCAAACGGCTGCGCAAGCGCGGCGCCTCGATTGCCTTGGAGGCCGCCAACCCCGCCTATGAGACGCGCATCTTTGGGCCGGACCGGGTCCGTATCCAAGGCAAGCTCGTCAATCTCGTCCGCAAATATTGAGTTTTTGACAGCGGATGCGAGCGGAATTCCCTCTTTCATACCCTAGGGACTGAGCGTCGCGGGAGCGCCAGTCGAGCCGGTGATGCTCTGTCCCGCCATCGATTTTCCCGCTGCCGTCACTGGACGGGAGCCGCCGATTTTCACCGAGCCGGTGTAGGTGACGGCTTGGCCCTTGAGATCGTGGCCGTTCAAGGTGAGTTTGTAGGTGCCCGCGAGAAACGCGCTACCGTCGGTGCGCTTCAAATAACTATAGCCGTTGCTGATATATTGCCCGTAGACCGCGGTCGCGGTGACCGGCGCTGAACCTGGCTCTGTGAGCATGACGCTGTCGAGAAGCGCCGGTTCCAGAAAGATATGCGTCAAAATAAGGTAAGCTCCTGGCTCAGTCCCGGGAGCCCATTGGAATGCGCGCCCGATCGCGGCGGTTGGCGCGGCCGAACTGCTGGCGCGAAGGAGCAGGGCGCCTGCAATGCTTGTCGAACGCGGATAGGCAACGGCAGCGAGAAGCTGGGTTGTCTCAAAACTATTGTACGACCAATAGGCCATCCCGGCCGGCGCGGCTGATTTGCCTCCCGACGTGGGCGGCCAGGTGGTGCCAAAGCTGTTCTGAATTAACAGCGCCCCGGTATTTCCAGGGGTTCCCGCTTTGTCGTTGTAGCCGACGACCAATTGGCCATGCCCCGAGGGAGGCGGCACTGTCGCCGTCTCATAGATCACCCCGTTCTGAAACTGCGGCGTCTTCCCATAACCGCACAGCACTTTGCCCGAAAACGCAACCGCCTGACCAGCGGAGATAAATTGCTTGATGAGATCGACGGCGGCGGCAGGATTGGTATCGATATGGAAAGCGGCGTAGCTGCCGATCAGGAAGTTTTGCATTCCTGGATAATTGTTCGGGAAATCCGGCTGCTGGGGAATCGTGTCGAGATAGGTGCAGTCGGCCTTATACGGCACCTGGCCGCGCGTCGGAGCGCCAAGCGAGACGAGTTGCGCGAGATAGCCGAGAGCCAGGGAGCCTGTGGGACAGGCGCGGTTTTCCTTGAGATGCTCCAATTCGTAAAGATAGGCGGCACTGACGGAAAATTGCGGCAGCGCCGGATTCCACTTCGGCGAGCCATCCGGCTTGAGTGCCGCCGTATAGGAACCGAGCCCGTAGCCAAACGACTGCGCCTCGCAACTGCCCGGCGAGCCGGGACTTGCGGCGGTTCCTTGTTGTGACACCGCCGGCAAATTGCTGAGGAACGCCTGCGGCCCCAGTTTGGGCGCTGCCAGCGGAGGAATATGAAACGCGGCGGGCGGCAGCGCCTGCACCGAGGCATCGAACTCGGCGGAATTTAGCAATGAGCCGAAGGGAGCCGAGTCCTCGCAGGGGCTTTGCGCGCGGACCTCAGGAACGCCCGCACCCATCGCAATGACGGCGCAAGCTAGAACGAAGACCAGTTTCGAGCCGGGAGTCTTAGCGGTGTTGTGGCTGCCTGGGAGAAAAGAAAGCGATGGGCTGAAATTCCTGTTCCCCAACATTTATGATCTCAATTTTAAAAGGACGGGATTTTAATCATTCAACAGTTTCGTATCGAGACGGACCGGGGAGTTCCGTGGTCTATTTGCCATCATAGTAGGCAAAGAATTCTGCGGCATCAAGCAGCGGGAAAGCGCAAGAGAAAGACGAAAGCCACCGCCGGCGCGATGTCTTCATCGTACCGATTTGTACACATTTTCAGCGCGATTCTCCCTCTCTCAGTGCCGCGTCATGGATAAAGCCCCGTTCCATTTCCGGCGCTTGATCGTACCAAAACGTTTCACGTGAAACGATTTGGTGCGATCGCTCCAATGAAACGGCGCTAATCCAGCGGCGACTCGTCACTGTCTTCAGTGGACTCCGGCTCGTCGCCAGCGGTTTGGCCGTCCGCAGATTTTGCCGTTGCCAGCTGCGGCGGGCTTTTGCCCCAGCCCCGCTTGGGCGCGCGGGACCAGGGGCGGTCTTCGTCCGCCGCGCGGACCGCCAGCGTCGTGACCCCCTTCGGGCCGAAGGAAAACGTCAACGCGCCAGTCTGTTTGAGTTTGTCGCGATCAATGACGAGGCGCGCGGCGCAGCCCATCGGTGCGAACAGCGGCGTCACGACGATATTGGCGCGGGTGCAATCCTCGGCGAAGGCCGCCCGGTCGAGGATGAGCGAAATAATTTTGCCATCGCCAAGCGCGCCGGTGCAGCCGAGTTTGTCGCAACGGGATCTGACCAAAGCCTCGGCGGCGGGACGCCCGTCGGCATCGGCGCGCAGCCATTGCTCGGTGGCAAAGGCGTTGCGGCCGCGCCCGATCACCGCGAGCTTGCCATCGGCCGCGCGATAGGCCACCGCGTCGCCGGTTGGCGCCACCGCCATGTCGAAGGACGGCCCCGCCGCCGCACCCAAAAGGCCGATCATCAAAAGCGGGAGCGCCGTCGCCCGCAACAGCGCCGTCCGCCACAAGACCGAGGACAGCACCGCGAGGCTGAGAAACACGATCGCCCAAGGCGCGAAGGCGGGAAGATGGATCGTCGATCCGGGAAAACTGCCGATGGTGCGCGCCGCCCACATCACACCGTCGATGCCAAGCCCGACATAGCGCCAGACAAACGCATCGAGGCCGAGCGGATAGAGCAGCGTGCCCAACAGCGCGCCGGGCACCGCGAATGTCTCGATGACCAGCAAAGTTAGCGGATTGCCGATCAGCACATAGGGGCTGAGTTCATGGAAATTGTAGGCCATGAACGAGGCGGTGGCGGAGGTCGCGCAGAAGGTCGCGAACAACAGGCCGAGCGGCCCCCGCCACAGATGCTGTTTCAGCGACACGAGGGCCATGCGTGTGCCATCGTCGGAGGGCCGGGCACGCAGAGGATTGCTTTCTTCGCGGCTCAGCGCCACCGCGCTCATGCGGGCTTCATAGACGGCGACGAGCGCCGCCACAGCTGCGAAGGACAGCTGGAAGCTGGCGCCCATGATCGCTTCCGGCTGGATCAAAATGACGAGCGCGGCGGCGATGGCGAGGTTGCGCATGGTCAGCGCCTGCCGGTCGAGCAGGACCGACGTCAGCATGATCACGGTCATGAACAAAGCGCGTTCGGTGCCGACCCGCGAGCCGGTCGCAAGATCATAAAAGATCGCCCCGGCGATGGCGAAAAGCGCTGCCCATTTCTTGATCGGATAGGCGAGCGCCAGCGTCTCGCTCAGCGCCAGTAGCCGCCGCAAGCCGACAAAAAAGATCGCCGCGACGAGCGTCATCTGGACTCCGGAAATCGTGATGATATGAAAAATCCCGGCCTCGCGGATGATCTCCTTGGCTTCGCCGGACAGAAGATCGCGTTTGCCGGTGACCATCGCCGCCGCAATCGCCCCCGAGTCGCCGCCAACGATCGCATCGATGCGGCGCGCCAGCGCGTTGCGGCCGCGATCGATCGCCATCGTCACCGATGCCCAAAGGCCCGGCGACACGGGCGCCGCGACAACCTCGATACGCCCCAGCACATTGCCGACGGCACCGAGCTGCGCGAACCAGGCGTCTCTTGCAAAATCATAGCCGCCGGGCAGGCTTGCGCGGGCGGGTGGCAGCAGCCGCGCCTTGAGGCGGACAAAGGTGCCGGCCTCGAAGGGCGGTGCCCGCCGCACCGTCAGCCGGACCCGGACGGGAGTCTGATCGGGTGCGAGGCCGCTCGCCGATTGTACACGCAGCAAAAAGCGGGCACCGGTGCGGCGGAAATCCATTTCTTCGATAAAACCGTCCAGTGTCGCGATTTTGATCCTGTCGAGGACCGGCGCGGCGACTCGCGCGGTGCGCAATGCTGCCGACAGTTCGCCCGCGAAGAGCGCGCATAGGCCGCAAAGGATGAAGAAGGCGAGCCGGTTTCCTTTCGCGAAATAGGCGAGAACGCCGGAGGCCACGGCGGCGCATTCGATGAAGAAAAGAGAGGGCTCGCGGTCGGCGTAAAGGTAGAGGACGACCCCGGCGCCCGCCGAAACCGGAAGCCACAAAAAAGGGCGCCGGAGCGCCGCCTCCGTCTCAAAAGCCTGTTTTAAAAGCGCGAAGAGAACCGCGAATTTGAGGCCAAATTTTTCCGCAAGGCCCCCCGCCCTGCCCAGGCGTCCCCCGAAAATTGCTGTTTCAGACACTCCCGCCATGGGAGTATGTTAGATTGGTTTTATTCGTTATGAAATTGGAAAAGTGTTCATTCGTCATATACTGCGCGTGGGCGGTGGTAGAGCACCTTATTCGCCGTTGTTAGATTCCACATTTAATCCCTCAGCCAGCATTATCGGCGAAGCGGGCGCGACCCTGTCACTATTCGCATGACCAAGAAACCGAAAAGGCCCATTAAGGCAGCGGCAAACGATCATATAATTCCGCCCGCGATTCCAATCGATGCGCTATCCAACCTCATATTCGAGCGCGATGAAAAGAGCGCTGGGGAGATCGCTGCTTATGCGCAAGGTCAATCGCGAAATGAAACCGTCACCCATGCTGAAAAAGTGATGACACAGCATGTGCTCGGTCGAAAATACGAATGCTGGGATGTTCGCACAGATAAGGCACGGTTTTGGGTAATCACGTCGCCAACGAACCTCTATGATCAAATGCTCTTTCCAAGCCTCGACTACACTTTGTCATTTCACATCGGCCTTATGGCGCGCGTCATGGCCCGGCACGAGCCGAGAGCGGGGAGCTTGGAGCAAATTACGATGCCCGCCGTGTGGCGAAAATGGGAGCAGGCGGGACAGGCATTAGACAAGGCCGAAGAACCAGAAGATTTCCAGACTGTGGGTATGCGCTGCCGCGAGTGCTTAGTGGCAATGGTTCATGCGTTGAAGTTGCCGACAATGGTCCCCGCGAATGTTGAACCACCACAAAAGTCGAACGTAGTTGAGTGGTGCGAGCTTATCGCCAATCATGTAGCCCACGGCTCCAGTGAGGAAACGGTTCGGGTTTACTTGAAGGCAACTTCAAAAGCGGGCTGGGCTCTGGTTAATTGGCTTACCCATGCACACGGTGCAACGCTCGCTGATGGCATGTTTGCGCACGAATTGACGCAGCACATCTTAACCCTTTTTGGAACCGCAATGCTACGTCATAGACAGGGCGTCCCAGACCGTTGTGAGGCCTGCGGATCGTATAAATTTGAATTGTGGTCCGATGAGCCCGGCATCCCGATGAAGCCGCGCTGCTCCTCCTGTGGATGGATGAAGGATGAGCGCAGCAAATAAGGTCTTTGTTGTTATCAGATTCCGCCATTCACCCCACGTTGGGTATTAAGGGCGTTCTTCCAAACGCTTTTGGCATCAATGGCAGGTCCAACGCACTCGCCAAACTCGCTATCATGAGACGTATGGCACATTGCGACAGTGGCCGACGCCTAGGCAAGGCGGGAGCATGCGTTGCCAAAAGCGGCGGTCTTAGTTCAATCGCAGCAGCTTCCGAATGCAAGCGGGCCTTCTCGCGCCGCTCGGCGTCCGTCAGTTTTGTTCTGGGAGTCAAGGGAAGTCGGCGCCGAAGTCCGTCACGTCAACCCGCCGGAGCCTAAACAGTATTTGGAGCAAGTAAAAATCACCCCGGCGGCGGGACTGCCCGGCGTATGCTGCGCTCATGGATGATGCCAGTAATCAGCACGCCGTCCGGCTGCTCGTCGTAGAAAATAACGTGGTGCGCGTGTTCATGCCGCCGCGATCCGGGAGAAAACTCATTGGCCTTGCGGCCAAGGCGCGGATTGGCGGCGAGGAGTTCAAAGCACTGAATCATGCCCTCGCGGTAGGCTTCCGCCTGTGTCAAACCGAATGTCTCAAACCCGTATAGGAACATCTTCAAAAGGTCGTCACTGGCGTCTCGCGTCAGCCGGTATTCACTCATGCAGAAGCCCGCGCCCCTTGGCGATTTCCCGTGCTTCGGCGAAGATTTCATCAACGGTGCGCGTGCTAATGCCGCTGTCTCTGGAAGCGGCCAGCTTTTTCCGCAGTTCGTCCAAGGTCAGTTCCTGCTCGCGGCGGTCGCGGTCGCGCCGGACAAGATCGCGGACATAATCGCTGACACTGGCATAATCGCCCTGCCTGATCTGGGCCTCGATCCAGTCTTTCATAGGGTCGGGCAGGGATACGGTCATGGTTGCCATGTCGGGCCTCCTATTTCCTTTCAGGCTTATCAGGAATAGGAGAAAATCACAAATATTCTTATAAACTGCTTTCCAGAAAAAGGCACTGGTCAACATGAAAAAATTTGTTTTTTGGTCCGGCATTTACAATGCCGGATTGGGTCTGGTTCTGACATGCCCGGCCCTTTACCGGGGTTTGGGTCTGAACATCCCAGTACCTTTTTGGGGCTGGCTGGTTGGCGGCTTTCTGGCCTATACCGGCGCGGTCCTCATTCTCGCGTCTCGGGAGTTGCGCCGCCGTGCGTCCTTCGTTTATTGGGAGTCCATTCTCCGGTATGTCGCTGCGTTGCTGTTGATTCCGGCTGGCCTCTTCGGAGATTTGGGCCTGATCGCCGTGCCCTTGGGCTTAGGGGATCTTGCCATCGGTCTCGTTTACATGTTCGGTCTGCCGAAAGAAACCGGTCTCTCCCATCGCGTTTTGTTCTTTGACCGGCAAGACTGACGAAGACCCGTAAAGAGTTGCGACCCCGCCAAAACCTAACCCCCAAAATTTGGAGACGCGGCCGATGCCGACGCAAAGCCAGAATGTCGAGACCCTTGTGCTGCATGCGGGCTACCGTGCCGATCCCGCGACAAACTCCGTTGCCGTACCGATCTATCAAACCACATCCTACCAATTCAACTCGACTGAACACGCCGCCAATCTTTTCGCGCTGAAGGAACTCGGCAATATTTATACACGGATCATGAGTCCGACGCAGTCGGTGCTCGAGGACCGCGTCGCGGCGATGGAAGGCGGCGTCGCGGCGCTGGCCCTGGCCTCCGGGCAGGCGGCGTCGCTTTTCGCGGTGCAAAACATCTGTCATGCGGGCGATAATTTTGTCAGCTCGACCGATATTTATGGCGGGACTTGGAATCTGTTTCAGAACACCATGAGCACGATGGGGATCGAATGCCGCTTCGTCGATCCCGCCGACCCGGAAAATTTTCGCCGCGCGACCGATGCCAAAACGCGCTGCTATTATGGCGAGACGCTGCCCAATCCCAAACTCGCGGTCTTTCCAATTTCGGAAGTCGCGAAGATCGGCGATGAGCTGGGGGTGCCACTGATCATGGACAATACGGCCTCACCCGTCCT
Organism: Methylocapsa sp. D3K7; assembly: GCF_029855125.1. Classification (GTDB taxonomy): domain Bacteria; phylum Pseudomonadota; class Alphaproteobacteria; order Rhizobiales; family Beijerinckiaceae; genus Methylocapsa. The sequence goes on along the minus strand of NZ_CP123229.1, from coordinate 2,570,763 downwards.
CTGCCAGCCGATCAAGCATGGCGCCGCCATCAGCATGCTGTCCACGACGAAGTACGTCGGCGGGCACGGGACCTCGATCGGCGGTATCATCGTCGATAGCGGCAAGTTTGACTGGGAGAAGCACGCGGAGCGCTTCCCGATGCTCAACACGCCCGATCCCAGCTATCATGGCGCGGTGTGGACCGAGGCGGTGAAGCCGCTCGGCCCCATCGCTTACATCCTCAAGGCGCGGGTGACGCTCTTGCGCGACATTGGCGCCGCCATGTCGCCGTTCAACGCCTTTATGTTTATCCAGGGGCTGGAGACGATCGCGCTGCGGATGCGCCAGCATTGCGCCAATGCGTCGGCCGTCGCGCAACATTTGTCGAAGCATCCGAAGGTCATCAAGACCATTTTTCCAGGTTTGATGACGGGCGAGGTGAAGCGGCGGGCCGATACCTATTTGAAGGGCGGCTATGGCGGTCTCGTCGGCTTCGAACTGGCGGGCGGCGCTGCGGCGGGCCGCAAATTCATCGAAAGTTTAAAGATGTTTTATCACGTCGCCAATATCGGCGATGTACGCTCGCTGGCCATTCATCCGGCGAGCACCACGCACTCCCAGCTGACCGTTGAGGAACAGGAGAAAACCGGGGTTACCGGAGGTTATGTGCGGCTCTCTGTGGGTATCGAGCATATCGACGACATTCTTGCGGACCTCGATCAGGCGCTTGCTGCTGTGTAGTTGTCTCGGCGGCCGCGCCTTTTCTCCCCTGTTTCGGGGGCGCCGCCCATTCTGATCGGTAGTTAGTTTCTCTCCCGTGGCTCGTCACGCGAGCAAGGGGGGATCATGGACCATTTTGTCGTATTTCCAGTCAATGAAGACGGAATTTTCTTAAACCCGAAATTGGTCGGTGGTGCATTGGAAGATGCGATGCAGCCGCCGTTCAATTTCAGCGACTTGTTTATTTATTCCCATGGCTGGTGGACGAACGGCAACAACGCCATGGCTGAATATGGCCAGTATACGATCGAATTCACGAAGACATTTCTTTCGATGCAGGGAGTTATAAGCCCGCCGACCGATTCATTTGGGATCGGAATTCATTGGCCATCGACGCTGAGTGAAGACGGCGACTCCGTTCGCGAGGCGTTCCAGTTCGCGTCCTATTATCAGATGGGAAGGCGGGCCAATCAGGTCGGCGCCAATGGCCTCTTTGCCACACTTCGAAGAGCATTGCGCGTCAGGCAAGAAATCAGCAAAAAGCCGATCCGGTTGACCCTCATCGGTCACAGCTTCGGGTGCCGGGTCGTTTGCAAGGCGCTTCAATTCCTGTGCAAGGATTTGGACAACACGAATACGCCGCCCGCGTATAAAACCTTCGTAGATAATATCCAGTTCAATGTGATTTTGCTGCAGGCTGCTTTCAAAAACGACGAATTCGAAGCCGGCGGCAATTATGACCGGCTCATTGCACTTCCTAAGCTGAAAATGCTGGTGACGACCTCTCAGTTTGATTTGGCTTTGAACGACGTGTTCCCGGCGGCCGAAACAGCGAACAACATCGCGCATCTTCAGCTGCATGAAGCGGTTGCTTTGGGGGCGGGAGGACCGACCCAGGCCACCATCCATGCATATAATGCCTATCAGGGAGGGATCCCCCTAAAACTCCAAAGTGGTTTTGCTTATGCCGGCGTCCCGGTCTTGGGAAACGAAAGACAGCTTGTCGCCGATCTGATGGGCTTGCATGCGGCGCGAATTGCGAGCGGGGATTATATTAAGGATAAATTTAGCGGCAGCCATTCGGATATTTCGAGCCCGGAAATCTATAATCTGATCGCGGGCTTTGCCTTTCAGTGAAAGGCGGCTCCGACGGGCTCGGGATGAGAGGATGGGCCGCGCTTGCGAGCGGCCCAGGGTGTCATTCTTCACCGCCTGGGGGGAGCGGCTGCGGATTGATGGCGACCCGGCTGGCGTCATGCAGCGGCTGGGTGGAAGCTTGCCCGCCAATTTGCCCATGGCGCAGGGATTTGATCGCGGTTGTTTGGTTCGTGCTGCTTCCCGCATAGGCATGCGCCGAAGCCTCAACCGCCGTTCCCGTGGTCATGACAATCGCACCAATGGCGAAAAGCACCGTCTTGCTTGCGTTCATGATCGTGGTCCCCTTTGTCTTGCTTGCGGCGTCGCTTGCCGCCTCAAATAAGGAGATTGCCAATCAGCGGCAAATTGCGGTGTGCGCCGGCGCACACCGCAAGGCTGAGGCCGCGGGATGAAACGGTTTACCGCACCGGTCCTGGCGTTTCGCTGAACCGGCGGTGCTTGTGATAAGCAAGGGCTGCAAGACCGAAGAGCAGTCCGCCAAGAGCGATCCCCGTGAGGGCGCCGAGGCTGCTGGCAATCGCGTCCGCGGCTGCGGGATGGCGCCCCGGCACAAAATGCTGCAACACTTCCATCGCCCCAGCCAGCAGCGTCAGCCCGACGACGAGAGCAATTCGAAATGCGAGAGGCCGGACTGCCGGTGCGAAGGCGAGGCCGGTCAAGCAATAGGCGGCAAAATGCTCAGCCTCGCCCGGCAGACCTGTGTGCGGCCGGTCCGGGCCCGGGACGAGCGATAAAAGGATGATTGCCAGACCGCTGCAAAAGCCGGCGGCCCGGGCAACGGTAACGAGACGATTCATAAATCCAGCTGCTCCCGTGACCGGTCCGCGCGCCGGCTCTGCGTCGCCGCTACCTTTGTTTCGTCTTTTTCGTGTAGGACGAGGCTGTCCGGAACCCTGGCCGCTTCCAGCGCTCAAGGTCCCGGTTTCTTTGTTTTGCGCATGTTCTCATTTCAAAGACAACTTTTTTGCAATCATGCTCTCGCGCGCCAAAGGCAACTTTCCTCAGATTTAAAGCTTAACGCGGTTTCGCGCCGCAGGATTATGCCCATGTCAGACCCGGTTATTACCCGTTTCGCACCCTCGCCCACGGGGTTTCTGCATATTGGCGGCGCCAGGACGGCGCTGTTCAACTGGCTTTTTGCCCGTCACGCGGGCGGCAAAATGCTGCTTCGGATCGAGGACACCGACCGCGAGCGCTCGACCGATGCGGCGATCGCCGCCATTCTCGACGGACTGGCTTGGCTCGGTCTCGATTGGGATGGTGATGTCATCTATCAGTTTCGGCGGGCGGCGGGTCACCGCGCGGCGGTGGAAAGCCTGCTCGCCTCGGGCAACGCCTATCCCTGCTACGCAACCCCGGACGAACTCAACGATATGCGGGCGAAAGCGCGCGCCGAAGGGCGTCCGCCGCGGTATGACGGGCGTTGGCGCGACCGTCCCGCCTCGGATGCGCCGGCCGGTATAAAACCCGTCATCCGTCTTAAGGCCCCACAAGAGGGAGACACGATCCTCGAGGATAAGGTGCAGGGGCGGGTTGCCTGGTCCAACAAGGATCTCGACGATCTCGTGCTGCTGCGCTCCGACGGCTCGCCGACGTATATGCTGGCGGTCGTCGTTGACGATCACGACATGGGCATCACCCACATCATTCGCGGCGACGATCATCTCACCAATGCTGCACGGCAGATGCAAATCTACCAGGCGCTCGGCTGGAAAATCCCGGTGATGGCGCATATCCCGCTGATCCATGGCGCCGACGGAGCCAAATTGTCGAAACGCCATGGCGCCCTCGGTGTCGATGCCTACCGGGCGCTCGGCTATCTCCCCGAGGCGCTGCGCAACTATCTGGTGAGGCTCGGCTGGAGCCAGGGCGACAAGGAGTTTTTCTCGACACAAGAAATGATCGAGGCCTTCGACCTTGCGCATGTCGGGCGTTCGGCCGCCCGCTTCGATTTCGTCAAGCTGGAAAACATGAACGGCCATTATATGCGGGCCAGCGGCGACGAAGATCTCGCGGCGGCGCTGGAAGCGGCGTTGCCCCATTTGCCGGAGGGTCCGGCACTGCTGAGCAAGCTCGACGGCGCCATGCGGGCAAAACTCCGCGCGGCGATGCCGGGGCTCAAGGAGCGCGCGAAAACCTTGGTCGAACTTTTGGAGGGCGCCGCCTATCTCTTCGCCGACCGGCCGCTTGTCCTCGATGCCAAGGCGGCGGCCATTCTCGACGTGGGCGGCCGCACGCATCTTGCGGCGCTGATCCCGAGATTTGCGGCGCTCGCGGATTGGAATGCGGCCAGCCTCGAAGCCGCCGTGCGCGATTACGCGGCGGAGAGCGAGGTGAAACTCGGCGAAGCCGCGCAGCCACTCCGGGCGGCTCTGACCGGGCGGGCGACATCGCCGGGAATTTTCGACGTGTTGGAGGTTCTTGGCCGCGACGAAAGTCTTGGGCGTTTGCGGGATCAAGCAGGGTAAGCCCGCGAAAGCGGAGTTAATCGCAAACTTGCACGCCGCCGATGTGGAAGGAATAGGGGCTGAATTCCTGCCGGTGTTCGTAATGGCATTGCGGCTGCGGCTGTGGGGGATATCCGGAACCATAGTAGTTTTGCGGCGGCAGCGCCCCGGAGAGGACCTGGCCCGCCATCGTGCCGGCGACACCGCCTGCCACACCTGCGGCGATCGCGCCGCCTTCTCCGGCCCAGACTGGAAGGGAAACGGCGGTCATCGGCACGGCAATGACGCTCAAAGCGATAACGGTTTTCGTTGACCGGCGCGTAAACATGGGTCCTCCAAGGCTGAGAACACAGATTTACGCGCCAACCGTTGGCGGCCGTTTAAACAATTCGTTCCAATTGGCCCAAAACCACAGCCCCATTAACCACAGACACGGACCCTCTGAATGACATAGGCATAGCCGGTCCAGACTTCCTGCGGTTGAAACCAGCAGCGGGGTGGTGGTGGCGGCGGCGCGACATAGACCGGGGCATAATAAACAGGAGGGGGTGGGGGTGGCGGCGGGCTCGCGGCAGCAGTTCCCGCAATAAAGCCAAGGGCCGTGCCTCCCAATATGCCCGCGGCGATCGCTCCGCCGTCACCGGCCTGAGCCGGAAAGGCGGCGGCGCTCAACGCAGCGGCAGTGATGCCCGAAGCCAGGACGTTTTTGATTGATCGACGTGTCAGCATTTTTCCTCCACGGCCGTGGCCGAGCGTTTTGGAACGAAGCACTAAATCGCGTGACGTGATTATCTTCTGAGCATTGCGGCAAGGATGAGGCCGAGCGGCGCACGCGAACGCCGTGAGTCAGACGTTGATTACGGGAGAAAGAAAATGGACGCCAAGAAAAATATCGTTTCTGATTAACGTAAGGTTACGATGCAATTTTCCTGCGCTTGACGAAATTGGCGCATAGGATAGTGTTGCTGCGCCGCATCATGGCGCCCTACGGGCCCGGTGCCGGTGCCGGAGCCCACCCATCCTTGCCGCGAGGCTCGGCCCACCAATGTTAGAGAAGGCAGCCTCCATGAGCGATCCGACCGGCTCCTTTAGTATCGGCGATACTACTGTCAAAATGCCCGTCAAGACTGGTACGATTGGACCCTCGGTCGTCGACATCGGCAAACTTTATGCCGGGACCGGGATGTTCACTTACGATCCTGGATTTACGTCAACAGCGAGTTGCGAGTCGCAGATCACCTATATCGACGGTGACGAAGGCATCTTGCTCTATCGGGGCTACCCCATCGACCAGCTTGCCGAAAACGGCGATTTTCTCGAAACCGCCTATCTTTTGCTTTATGGGGAATTGCCGAACCCGACGCAGAAGAAAGATTTCGATTACCGCATCACCCGCCACACGATGGTTCATGAGCAGATGGCCAGGTTTTTCCAGGGCCTGCGCCGGGACTCGCATCCGATGGCGGTGCTGTGCGCGAGCGTTGGCGCGCTGTCGGCCTTCTATCACGATTCCACTGATATTTCAGATCCGCATCAGCGGATGGTCGCGTCGTTCCGCCTCATTGGCAAAATGCCGACCCTTGCCGCAATGGCCTATAAATATTCGCTTGGCCAGCCGTTCATATACCCCAAGAACGACCTCGACTATTCCTCGAATTTCCTCCGCATGTGCTATGCGGTGCCGTGCGAGGATTATAAGATCAATCCGATTTTTTCGCGCGCGCTCGACCGCATCTTCATTCTGCACGCAGACCATGAGCAGAACGCCTCGACGTCGACGGTGCGGCTGGCCGGCTCCTCCGGCGCAAACCCCTTCGCCTGTATTGCCGCGGGCGTTGCGTGCCTGTGGGGCCCGGCACATGGCGGTGCCAATGAAGCCGCGCTCAAAATGCTGATGGAAATCGGTACTGTCGAGAATATCCCGAAGTTCATCGCGAGAGCCAAGGACAAGAACGATCCGTTCCGGCTGATGGGCTTTGGCCACCGCGTTTATAAAAACTATGACCCGCGCGCCAAAATCATGCAGCGGACGTGTCACGAGGTTTTGAGCGAACTCGGGATCAAGGATAACCCATTGCTCGATGTCGCGATGGCGCTGGAAAAAATCGCCCTCAGCGACGAATATTTCATCGAGAAAAAGCTCTATCCCAACATCGATTTCTATTCCGGGATCACCCTCAAGGCGATGGGTTTTCCGGTGTCCATGTTCACGGTTCTGTTCGCGGTGGCGCGCACCGCCGGCTGGATCGCGCAATGGAAGGAAATGATCGAGGACCCAAGCCAGAAGATCGGCCGCCCGCGCCAGCTCTATGTGGGGGCGCCGCAACGCGATTATGTGGCAATCGCCAAGCGGGCTTAACGGGGCCCGTGCCGTTCAGGCAACGCCGCCGAGCCTGACAGGCTCAGAGTGACCGGTGGGCCGCCAGCACGGCCCACCGCGTTTTCAGACGTTAGACGCGTCGAAGCGGCAAAACCGGGCTACTTGCTCTCGCTGCACGCCTTTTGGCACTGTTTGGAATCATACTCGCACAGTTCCTCGGAACTGCCCGCATCCTTGCATTTGGGCTCTTCCGCCTTGCAATTTTGAACGCAGGTGGCGGCATCTTCGGCGCGTGCGATGGCGCTGCTGGCGATATGAAACCCACCGGCCAACATCAAAAGAGCCGCGGCCGCCCGGATATGACGATCCGAAAGCAAACGCCGAATGATGTGGCGTGCATTGAGCTGCCCTTCCGCATCGTGCGCTATCCCAGAGCTGACTTGATTCATGGCGTACCCTCCTAAGGTCGTGTTGTTTAAAGCAAAGCCCTAGCCTTACGTCACGCACCAGCTCTGGGTGACATGCGCTTGGTTCTGGCAACCTATTTGGCTCGGGGCGTGCGTGCCTCGTTCCAAGCGCCGGTATTTGGCATTCGCGTGACGTTTCAGCAACTGTTTTTATGTGGCGCGCTGCCGCGATGCTTTCGCACACCCCGGCACCTTTGGATGCATGGCAATGGATTTAGGGAGGCTGGCATCGCCATACCCTAGCGGATCTTAAGCAAAAGCCTTGCATCTCGTTTAGGATCATGAGCTACGCTGCGGTATCATGTGACGGCAATTTGCGGCCTCTGGAGGGCCGAAGTGTCCTCCGAAAGGGCTGGAAAGCCCCACGGCAACGTCGTATCTTCGCCCCTGCCGCTGCGTGGCGGCGCCTCTATTCAAGCCGGGAACATTGTGCACGGTTTGATGGGTCCAGAGATGCAATGACGCAACTTGCTATTGAAGATTTCGCAAAATATTTGGCGGACAAAAATCTGTTGCCCGCGATATCCGAGCCTTTATCCGGCAAACGCACGGGTGCCGACCGGTCGCTGCGCAAACTTTGGGAGGCGACGGAGCTCTCCGCGAATGGCTTCGCCGACGAGGTGGCGCGGTTTTACGGACTGAAGCGGCTGACGTTGCCGCAACTTGTTGCGGCCTCCTCCTTGGCCGCCCGTTTTTCGCCCCGCTTTCTGCGCGATACCGCAGTCTTCCCCTATGAATCCCCCAAAGGGTCCTATCGGCTCGCCGTCGCCGACCCGAGCGATACCGCCGCCGTCCACGCCGCCGAGATCGTCCTTGGCGGAGGGGTGGCGGTTGACGTCGCGTCCTTCGAGGATATTGCGACGGTTCTTGGCGAGCAGCTTGGCGGTGAGGAAACAGCAACGGGGGATAGCACAGCCGCGGGCAGCCGCGCCGACGACGACATTGAAAGTCTGCGCGATCTCGCGAGCGGTGCTCCGGTTGTGCGCGCCGTCAACGACATGCTCGAAAAAGCCATGGAACTGCGGGCCAGCGATATTCATATCGAACCGTTCCGCAATGGCCTCGTGGTGCGCATGCGGGTGGATGGTTTGCTCCGCGCCGTCGCCGCGCCGGTCAACGCTTTGCCGCAAGCGTTGATCTCACGAATCAAGATTTTGGCGGGCCTCAACATCGCAGAACGCCGCTTGCCGCAAGACGGCGCCGCGCGGCTGCGGGTCGCGCGCTCGGACATCGATATCCGTGTCGCCACCATGCCCGCGCAGCATGGCGAATCGGCGGTGATCCGCCTTTTGCCGCGCGATCGCGGCTTGCTCGATCTCGCCAAGCTTGGCCTGCTGTCGCGGGACGAGAAGATCATGCGCCAGCTGCTTGCTCTTCCGCATGGCTTGATCGTTGTAACAGGGCCAACCGGCAGCGGCAAGACGACGACGCTCGCGACCATGCTCTCGCTTCTCAACGAGCCTTCGAGAAAAATTCTGACCATCGAGGATCCGGTGGAATATGAAATTCAGGGGGTCAATCAATCCCAGGTGAAACCCTCGATCGGCCTCACTTTCGCCGCCGCGATGCGGGCTTTCGTCCGTCAGGATCCAGATGTCATCATGGTCGGCGAAGTGCGCGATCCCGAGACCGCCAGCATTGCCATTCACGCTGCCCTCACGGGCCATCTCGTGCTGACCACCTTGCACACCGAAACCGCGGCGGCGGCGGTGCCGCGTCTGCTTGATCTTGGCGTCGAGGGATTCTTGCTCAAATCCACCTTGCGGGCGGTGATCGCGCAACGTCTGGTTCGAATTTTGTGCGACCGCTGCAAGAAAAAACGCACCCTTGGAAGCGCCGATATCGCCGCCGACCCCCGCTATGAGGCGCTTGGTTTTAGGGCCGATGACTGCGTTTACGAGCCGGCTGGCTGCGAGCGCTGCGGCGGCGTCGGCTATCGGGGCCGCTGCGGCGTTTTTGAAATGCTCGAATTGAAGGACGAGGTTTACGAGCTGGTCCGGCCGGATGCCGACGGACGCTCGATCGACCTTGCCGCGCGGCGCGCCGGCATGACGACGATGGTCGAGGATGCCGTTGCGAAATGCCGGGCCGGGATCACCTCCGCCGCCGAAGTTCTCCGCGTTACGACCGTGCGCTGAGCCATGTCAACATTCCGCTACCGGGCCTTGACCGCGAATGGCGACGTGGTGAGCGGGTCGATCTCCGCCACCACCGCCGCCGAGGTCGCTGAGCGCGTCGAATATCTCGGGCTCATTCCGATCGAAACCGTCCGCGAAGAGGCTGGGTCCGGTGGCATGAGCTGGGACTTCTCGGTATTTTCGCGCCCGCGCCCGGAGGATGTGACGATTTTCACCGGCGATCTCGCGCTGCTGTTGCAAACCGGCGCCCGGATCAACGATGCTCTCGAACTGTTGTCCGCCGATGCGGACATCGGCCGCTTGCGGCCGACCGTCTCCAAGCTGACTGCCGCCATCCTCGCCGGAGAAAGTTTCGCCGATGCGCTGGCCCGCCATCCGGCTTTGTTTCCGCCGATGTATATCGAGCTCGTGCGGGTTGGCGAGACGTCCGGCACCCTCGTCGGCATTCTTGAAATGCTGGGCGCCGAACGGGTCCGCGCCGATGCGCTGCGCCGGCGGTTCACCGATGCCTTGCGCTATCCCGCCTTTGTCTTGGCCGCGGCGAGCGCGGTGCTTTTGTTTTTTCTCAGCTTCGTGCTGCCGCAGTTCGGCGCGGTCTTGCGCGACTTCAACACCAAGCTCGATCCGGTCCTTGTTTTTTTTCTAGGTCTCTCGGAAATGATGCAAGGGCACCTTGCCGTGCTTGGGGCAGGCCTCGCTGTTCTTATCGGCGGCGGCTGGCTGCTTTTGCGGCGGCCCGCCGTGCGCGGTGCGATCATGGGTGCGCTTGCACGGCTGCCGTTCATCGGCCGGATCTTGGAGTTCCATCGCACCAGCGTCTTTTGCCGCAACCTCGGTGTGCTGCTCGGGAGCGGCGTTCCACTGGCGACGACGTTGCGGATCCTGGCGGATCTTATGGCCACGACCGGACACTCCGCCGCCTGGAGTGCCACCGTGGATCTCGTCCGTCACGGTGGCAAACTTTCCGATGCGCTGACGAAGACCAAGGCGATCCCGCCCATGGCAGTGCGGACGCTGCGGCTTGGCGAGGATTCGGGTCAATTGCCGATGCTTGCGCAACGGATCGCGGAGTTTTACGAAGCCAAACTCCAACGCAGCCTCGACAAGCTTGTCGGAATTGCGGGGCCCGCCGCCATCATCGGGATCAGTATCATCGTCGGCGGCCTGATCGTCTCGGTCATGACCGCGCTCATGTCAGTCAGCCAAGTCGTTGGATGAAGCCGGATAATAGGAAACAATCAGCATGAATATTTGCAACAAATGGACGCATAAAATCCGGCGGCGGAAGCAGCACGTGAATAACGGTTTGCCGGTCAATCCGGGCAAACCAGCCGCCTGCCCCAACGGGCGGCAAGACGGCTTTACCTTGGTCGAGATCCTGGTGGTGATCACCATCATCGGTTTGATCATGGGACTCGTCGGCCCGAGGGTTCTCAATTACCTCAGCCAATCCAAAGTGAAGGCGGCGACCATCCAAATCCAAAGCTTTGCCAGCTCGCTCGATCTTTTTTATCTCGACCTCGGGCGTTATCCGACGACGTCCGAGGGACTCGCCTCTCTGGTGGCGAAACCGGGAGGAGCAACGTCTTGGAACGGCCCCTATTTGAAGAACAATTCGGTGCCGACCGATCCCTGGGGGCATCCCTATAAGTATCGTGCGCCGGGCGATCACAGCCCTTATGAAATCATCTCGCTCGGCTCCGACGGCCAGGAAGGCGGGACGGGCACCGCCGCCGACATCAAGAGCTCGGAGTTGCGATGAGCGAACGCGGGACCGAAAGCGGCTTCACCTTACTTGAAACTGTCTGTGTCCTCGCCATCATCGCAATGCTCGCGGCGATCGCCTTGCCGGCGTTCCCGCACGGAACCTCGCGCACGGCGCTCGATGCCTTTGCGTTGAAGACCGCAGCGTTGCTCAAGGGCGATCGCCTGGCCGCGATTCGCAACGGCGCCGTGGTCCAAACCAAGCTCAGTACGGTATCGGGGACGATCCGTTCCGGCGCCAGCGGGGCCGAGGTGCAATTTCCGGGAGATGTCACATTCAGCGCGGTCCTCGCTGGGCAATGCGGCGGCCATGCCAGCGGCGCGGCCATCGAGTTCCTTCCGTCTGGCATGTCCTGCGGCGGCACAATTTTCCTCTCACGGCCCGGCACCGCCTATGAAATCCGCATCACTTGGCTGACGGGAGGAGTGGAAATTGTTCCAGCCAATGCCCCTTGAGCGCTCTGGTTTGATCGATGATCTTGATCCCCGTGCGGGCTTTACCCTCATCGAGATCCTCGTCACGCTTGCTGTCGCGGCCTTCTGCTTGGCGGCCATTGGATCGCTCATGTCAGGAAATTTGCGCGGTTCGGGCCGGATCGAGCAGCATATCGCGCTCGTCGAGACTGTTCGCGCGGTCGAGACCGGGCTCCCCGACCGGGCAAGCCTTGCCGCCGGAACCCTGACCGGCGACATGCATGGCCTAACGTGGGCCGTCGATATCACGCCGCTGTCGGTCGAAGCCATCAATCCTCGCGCCGCAAAGATCTGGTCGCCGCAAGCGATCGCGGTGACCGCCCAATCACCGTCAGGGGCCGCCGCACAGGTCGATACGATCCGCCTCGTCAAACGGATTGGCTCCCAATGAAACTCGGGCGCGGGCCTGCCAGCCGCTTGCCCTCCGGAGAAAGCGGGTTCACGCTCCTTGAAGCACTGATCGCGATTGCCTTGACAGGCTTGCTGCTTGGACTGCTTGCCACGGTCACCGGCCATTGGATGGCGAATTGGAAGACGGGTTTCGAGCGCGTTCAGAATGCCGATTTGCTGGGTCTTGGCGTTGACCGAATCGCCGCCGATCTCGCGGCGGCCGAATATGTGTCGCTGGAAGGGGAGACGCGGTTCTTTTTTGAAGGAACCGAAACGTCGGTCACTTTTGTGCGCTCGGCGATCGGCCCCAATGCGGCGCCTGGCCTCGAAATTGTCCGGCTTGGCGAGATCGACGACGCGCGCGGCCGGGTGCTGGTCCGTTCGCGGGCGCCCTTCGCCCTGGTCGCCGCCAGTGCGGTGGATGACGGCACCGTCGAATTTACAAGTCCGATAGTGCTAGTGCGGCCGCCCTATCGCGTGTCCTTCGCCTTCGCCGGGCGTGACCGCGTCTGGAAAGAAATTTGGTCGGATGTTAAGCAAATGCCCAGCGCGGTCCGGGTTACCGTCCGCAATGATGTGACCGGCGAAATCTTGCCGGTTTCGACGGCTACTCTGGTAAATGTGAACACCCCGGCCGCCTGCGTTTCGGTGCCGGTTGGGTGCGACGGCCAGTGAGATCTTGGGTCCAATCAGAGCGAAAATTTAACGGATCTGAAAAAGACGCGGCCAAGAGGAGGACTTTCCGACGGAAGAGCATGAGACGGTAAAACGCAAGAGCTGCCCAAGTCCGCGACCCTTGGCGGCGCACAGCGAGCAGGGTTTTATTCTCGTCGCAGTCCTCTGGATTCTCGCTGCCTTGGCGGCGCTGGCTTCCGTTTACGCGGTCTATATCGCCAATACAGCGGTGGCGGCGCGCGCCTACGATCACAGAGTCCAGGCGCAAGCCCTGATCACTGCGGGTCTGGAGCTGACCGCCTTCCGGCTGATTGGTTTTGATGATGCAAACCGCCCAAGCTCCGGCTCCTTCACCTTTGAATTGGGAGGGTCCACGAATTTTGTGGAGTTTCACTCGGAGGGGGGTCGTATCGATCTCAACTTCGCCACCAAACCGGTGCTTTCGGGATTGTTCGTAACGCTGGGCGCCAAGCCCGGCGATGCGGGTTCGTTTGCCGATCACATCATCGCTTGGCGGACGAAGGCCCCTGCGGGCAACCAAAATCCGGAGGCCGATGCCTATAAGGAAGCTGGCTCAGCATCCCGGCCGCGCCAAGCGCCGTTTCAAAGCACCGCTGAATTGCGTTTGGTGCGGGAGATTCCGGCCGGGCTCGTGACCGCGGCGCTTCCTTTCGTGACGGTTTTCAATGGCCGGGCGGAGATTGACGTCAACGAGGCCGCGCCGGAAGTCATCGCGGCATTACCGGGAATGAATCCCGGCAAAGCCGCCGATATAGTCAAGCTGCGGAATCCGCAAAATCCGCAGGCGGTCTTGGCTCTGCTGGGGACAGCGCGCGACAGCGTCGCGATTGGCGGACGTAAGGCGACACGCGCCACTGTCCGCATTACACTTGGGTCTGGACAGACGGTGAACGCCGAGGTTGTGATTCTTATCGTGGAGAATGGCGCTGAGCCTTACCGCATCCTCGCCTGGCATGACGATTTTGATGGTCCTATCTGAGCCCGGACCCGAACGGAGTTGGAATGATTTCATACGCGGACATTGTCGAAGTCTGCTCCCGCTGGGTCGATCGTGTAGCCATGACGATTGTCGCGGGCCGCCAGTCGTTGCGAACGATACCTTACGTCCAGCTCGCCGAACAGCAAGATGGCACGTTCACGGTCCGGAGTGGCCCGCAGGGTGACGTTCTGGATGTGCCCGGCCCCCCGGTCCGTCTCTCCGGCGATCGTGCCGGCGCCGAGGTTGCCGGCCTGCTTGACTCCGTCTTGCGCGGCGCAAAAGTCGAGGTCGTCCTGCGACCCCAGCGTTTCATGTTCCGGCCGCTCGAATTGCCGCGCCGCGCCTTGGATTTTCTCGACGGGATTGTCCGCGCTCAGATCGACCGGTTGACGCCCTGGAGCGCAGACGCCGCCGCCTTTGGCTGGCATTCGGAGGTGGATCCCGCCAACGACCGGATTGATGTGACGATCGCCGCGACGGCCAAAACGCTGATCGCGCCCTTTATCAACGCGGTCGCCGCACTCGGCGCCGATACGGTCATCCTCTCGGCCGCCCTGCCGCATCCGGTGGGAGATGTCGCCGCCATCAAGATTAGCGAGCAAAAAGCAGGACAGGCCGCCGATGCACGCCGCCTCCGGCGCGTCTTGATCGGGCTTGCCGCGGGCGGGAGCGCGCTCGCCTCGCTGTCGATCGCTGCAAATGCCATCGTGGGGGGGATGTTTGAAACGCAACGCGACGATGTTCTGCGCCGTGTCGCGGAGCGACGGGCCTTGATGCAACCGGGCCGCAACGGGGCGAGCGAAGCGGCGCGCGCGCTGGAACAGCACAAGCACGAAATACCCTCGACTGTCATCGCCATCGAAGCCTTATCGCAGGTTTTACCCGATGATACCTATCTGACCGAGCTGCGAATTCTCGGCGATAAGATGCAGATCGTGGGCGTCACCAAGGACGCGCCCTCCCTCATTCGCCTGATCGAACAAACCTCGCATTTCAGCAAAGCGACGTTTTTCGCCCCGACGACGCGGTCGGTTTCGGAGCAAACCGAGCATTTTCATATCGAGGCTCGAATCGAGCCGGTTTATACGCCAGGCCTGTGATGAACCTGCCTTTCAAGGATGTCCTCGACCGCGCGCATCCGATCCATAAGTTGTTCACCCGCGAACACGTCGTGCCGCTTGCCGTCTATCTGGCACTGCTGACGAGTCTCTTGATCGTCATTTGGCTCGCGCTTGCAGGTCTTGCCAGCGATTATGCGGAATACGCCGCTGCCACCGATATCCTCGACCAGCTTGAGGGCCGCAAACCCGCGACGGGCCTGGCTTATGGCGCGGGCAAGTCCGGTTCGCCTTTTCTGGAAGGGCGGACCGTGACAATCGCCGGCGCCGCGCTGCAACATCGGGTGGATGCCGCGGTCAATGAGGCGGGCGGCAATGTGCTGTCATCGCAGGTCGATCTGCAAGGTTCGGACACCAGGCAGGGCTATGTGCGGCTTTCGGCGAATCTTGAGATCGATCAAAGCAATTTGCAGCAATTGCTTTATGAGTTAGAAACGGGGATGCCGTTTCTCTTTATCGACCAACTCGTGGTACAAATGCCGCAATCGGCGGGAAGATTTGACACCGGAAGTGAAACACCTCGGATGCGCGTGCAAATCGACGTTTCGGGGCAATGGCAGGTAAGCAAATGATGACACGTTGCGCTTACGTGATTGGGGCGATGGCCCTTTTTTCCTTGAACGGAGCCATTGGCCAGATGACCGCTGGCGCCAGCCTCCTCGGAAATGAGGCGGACAGCGCCAGTCAAAACCTGGAACAACACGCTGTGGCCGGGAAAAAGCCAGATCCGCGCGCGGCGCCGCCCGGTGGTAATCCGCTTTGGGGAATCCCGGTCGATTTGCTTTCCGCCACCCGCGAACGGCCCCTCTTTTCCGCTTCGAGGCGGCCTCCCGCGCCGCCGCCGCCGCCGATGCCGGTTGCCGAAGCACCGCCACCGCCGCCCCCCGCCGCGCCGGAGACGCCACCATTCACTCTCATCGGAACGGCGGTCGGACAGCCGCAAGACGTCGCTTTAATCATCGATCAAACAACCAAAAGCCTGGTGCGGCTGCATATTGGCGAAGCCGCTTCCGGCTGGTATTTGCGCAAGGTTGATGCCCGGGCGATGACCCTCGAGAAGGACAGCCGGGTGGTGAGCGTGGCTCTCCCCGCGCCTGGCGAGCTGCCTGCCGGAACGGCCGCTTTAGCGGTAGCCTCTGGCGCCGCGCGCCAATTTTGAGCGCAGCCCCGGTCTAACCCGATTCGGCTCTTTGGCTTGGTCGAGGATTCGCTGCTGGACGCTTGATATCCAGCAGCGCAGCAATGTTGTGAAAAAACCGAGCTCGTTTATTGAGTCACGGGTAGCCCTGCGCTGATCGCGGACACACCGTCGATGCCGCCGATCTTGCAGATCGGGTGCGAGAAATCATTCGCCACGCTCGGGACGGTGACGAGCCCCTGATAGTTGATATTATCGGCACGTGCCGGGTCACTCCCGACGCCGCCTGGAACGAAATCAAGATTGAGGGCGTGGCGGGTGCGCCAGGAAATGTTGTGGTCGGCGCAAGAGGTATCACCACTGACTCCTATGGCACCCAGAAGGATTTTGCCCTTGGCGTAGAGAGCAAGTCCGCCCCCAAACACATTGATGCCGCCCACACGGCTTCCCAACATGGGATCATTGGCCGTACCGAATCTCGATGCGGGGCCCCTGTAGGCGCTGCCGGTGTCGACCGGGTTGCTATGCTGAAGGCCATAGAGCGTGCCGCCTGGCTGAACCGCAGCATAGAGATTGGCGGTCGAGAGAGACAGCTTGGGCAGACTGAAGGCATTCGCGGTATAGGCCTTCTGCGCCGCGATGATGCGCGAGCCAGGCCATTCCGATCCCCTGTCGTTTCCGGTAAAGGCGACGGCGCAGACTTGGCCATCGCGATTGACGACGGCGCCCCACATGTCGAGATTGAAGCCGCCGTTCGACTGGCCGCGCGCCGCGGTGAGGGCGGCTTTAAGCGCGGTGTAGGTTGGCAGACCTTGGCAATTCGGCGCATCATCGGCGTAAACGGCAGCCGATCCCGCGCCGAGCGCGAGGGCAGCTGCGATAACAATTTTGCTAGCTTTTTGTATCCGTTTCACGTGTGTAACCTCCCACAAAACCCGACCGCGCCCCCGGTTAGCCAATTCGCGATCAAGTCATGCCCCGTGAGAATGGCTTTGGATGCCGGGGACTTGTTCTGGGTTTGAGATGAAATCGATAAGATTCAAACTCTAGCCAGACCGGTGTTACCTAAGCCATGACTATTTTCCTTGCAATAACCAAATGGGTACCGAAACTATGACTCGGCCGACTCCCGGACGCCCTGAAACGCCCTTGACGGGGCCTTGAATTTTCGAGATTGCGTCAGCTTTGGTTTGTGGCAGCGAGGGACATGAAGCATTTGAAACAGATGTATGCCGCGCTTCTGATGACCGTCTTTACAATGCCCGCGCTCAGCGCGGACGCGCTTGCGCCGCCTCCGGGGATGCAGGAATTGTTCGAATTTGGTGCGGACGGGGTGCAGATTTATACCTGCAAGATGAAAGACGAAGCCCATCTGGCGCAAGGATTCGCCTATGCCTTCGATGGGCCGGAGGCCGTGCTTTTCGATGCGGACGGCAAGCAGGCGGGCACTCATGGCAAGGGACCGGCATGGACCCTTGGTGACGGCTCGTCGGTCACTGGCGAAGTGTTGGCAAAACAGCCCTCGCCCCAACCGGGCGCCATTCCCTGGCTTCTGCTTAAGGTCAAATCCCATGCGGGCGCCGGAAAACTCGATGCCGTGGAATTTGTCCGCAGGATCGATACGGATGGCGGCGCCGAGCCTGCGGATGGATGCGGTCAGTCGCAGTTCGGCACAACGGTCCGCGTTCCCTATTCGGCGAAGTATCAATTTTTTGGAAAATAGACTGCCAAAGCTTAGACGAGACGCCAGAGTGCTGGGCCAAGGTCGGCCCTCGCTGGCCTAACGGCAAAAGCCGGTGGAAACTGCGGCGCTTAAGGAACGAAGCTGCATGACAAAAGCAATTGTTGGCATCATCGGCGGATCTGGCGTCTATGCGCTACCGGGGCTCGAAGACATCCGCGAGGAATGGGTCGCGACGCCGTGGGGCGAGGCCTCTGACGCGCTGCATTTCGGCCGGATTGGTTCGACCGAAGCGGTGTTCCTGCCCCGCCACGGGCGCGGCCATAAATTGTCCCCGTCGGGGATTAATTACCGCGCCAATATCGATGCGCTGAAACGCGCCGGAGTGACCGACATCGTTTCGGTGTCCGCCTGCGGCTCGTTCAAGCCGGAACTGTATCCGGGGCTTTTCGTGCTCGTCGACCAGTTCATCGACCGGACATTCGCGCGGCAAAGCTCGTTTTTTGGCAATGGCTGCGTCGCCCATGTGTCGATGGCGCACCCGGTGGCCCCGCTGCTGCAAGGGAGGATCGCCGCCGCAGCGGCCACGGAAAACATCGCCAGCGTCAAGGGCGGCACCTATGTTTGCATGGAAGGCCCGCAATTTTCCTCGCTCGCCGAATCGCTTGCTTATCAGGCCGCCGGCTGCGATGTCATCGGCATGACCGCGATGCCGGAAGCCAAACTCGCGCGCGAGGCGGAGATGTCCTATGCGACAGTGGCCATGGTCACCGATTTCGATTGCTGGCATCCCGAGCATGACAATGTCGATGTGGCCTCGGTCATCAAGGTGGTGGAAGCCAACGCGGGCAATGCGGCGCGGCTTTTGGCCCGCTTGTTGCGTGATTTTCCGGCCATGCACGAAGCCTGTCCGATCGGGTCCGACCGTGCGCTCGACTATGCGATCCTGACCGCACCCGCAGCCCGCGATCCGGCACTTTTGAAAAAATTGGAGGCCATCTTGCGCCGGACAAACACCTTATGATGGGTGATCTCAAAGAAACAATCCGCACGATTCCAGATTACCCGAAGCCGGGCATCCTGTTCCGCGACATCACGACTCTGCTGGGGGACGCGCGCGCGTTTCGCCGGGCGATCGATGAATTGGTACAGCCTTGGGCCGGCACCAAAATCGATAAGGTCGCGGGCATAGAAGCGCGGGGCTTTATTTTGGGCGGTGCCGTGGCGCATCAGCTTTCGGCGGGTTTCGTGCCGATCCGCAAAAAGGGCAAGCTGCCGCACACCAAAGTGTCGATCGCTTACTCACTCGAATATGGCCTTGACGAGATGGAGATGCACGACGACGCCGTACGGCCGGGCGAACGGGTGATTCTCGTCGATGATCTGATCGCCACCGGGGGCACCGCCACGGGCGCCGTTGGGCTACTGAAGAAAATCGGCGCCGACGTGGTGGCGGCCTGTTTCGTCATCGATCTGCCCGATCTCGGCGGCGCCGCGAAGATCAAGGCGCTCGGCGTGCCGGTCCGGACGTTGATGAGCTTTGAGGGGCATTGAAAACGACTTCTCATCTGGCGTCTCGGTTGCACAAATTCTGCCGACCCTCTAGAACTAAGCCATAACAAGAAACGAGGGATCCCATGCGTCCGTCCAAACGTGCCGCCGGTGAATTGCGGCCAGTTTCGCTCGAACGCAAGGTCGCGCGCTATGCCGAAGGCTCTTGCCTCGTCAAATTTGGCGGCACTCATGTGCTGTGCACGGCGTCGCTCGAGGAAAAGCCGCCACCGTGGCTGCGCGGCCAGGGGCGCGGCTGGATCACCGCCGAATATGCCATGCTGCCGCGTGCCACCCATACGCGGACGAAGCGCGAATCGTCATCTGGAAAGCAATCCGGTCGTACGCACGAAATTCAACGCTTGATCGGCCGCAGTCTGCGCGCGGTCACCAATCTTCCGGCGTTGGGCGAACGCCAGATCACGCTCGACTGCGACGTGCTGCAAGCCGATGGCGGCACGCGAACCGCCGCGATCACCGGCGCCTGGGTCGCCTTGCATGATTGCTTGAAGTGGATGCATGGCCGCTCGATCATCAAGGACCATCCGTTGCGTGACCATGTCGCGGCGATTTCCTGCGGCATTTCGAACGGCGAAGCGGTCCTTGACCTCGATTATGAGGAGGATTCGGCCGCCGAGACCGATGCGAATTTCGTCATGACGGGAGGCGGCTCGCTGGTCGAGGTGCAGGCGACGGCGGAAGCCGCGGTGTTCACCGATGCGCAACTGCAAGATTTGCTGGCGCTCGCCAAAACCGGCATTGCGCAGCTCGTCGTGCTGCAAAAGAGCGCGATCGCTTAGCTCACTGAGCGGTGGATCTGATCAGCTGCCACCGCTCAATGAATCCGCGTCGTTTAGTTGATAATATCCACAATACGATGTGTTCGAGGATCAACCAGAACGGTCTGCCCATTGATCACCGCATAACGATAGTCTCGCACACCATATTCGAGCGGTATGTCGTAATAAGTAACGCCCTCACCGGGCAAAACTGTACCCAAAGTAAGATCATTGCCATAATCGTAAGACGTATGGCGTTGGCGACTCACATACTCGTGGAAGCGAGGCCTTTGATCAAGGCCCAGCATGCCCTTCACTCCGCCTGTTACACCTCCCACAACTCCGCCGACAACAGCGCCAACGGGGCCCGCCGCAGCATTTCCTTCGGCGGCGCCGCGCTCGGCGCCCTTTGAGATGCCTTGCGCCAAAACAACCATCGGCAAGGAAAGTATGATCGCGAATGAGCCTGCAGCTATGACGATATTTTTCATGATTCTCCTTATTGATCTATGTTTTGATTTCCATAGTTCTAGCTCAACAGAGATCTCATCAAGAAGTTCCAGAGAGACGTATCACCTAGCGTTGCCTAACGCTGTGCAGGTTGCAGGAGGACTATGAGCAGACGAGCAACAATCATCATCACATTTGGCGATTTTCATTTGCTTGCGCTTATTACAGACTTATTGCTCAATCGAGAAAGCGCAGCACATCGTCGTTGAACTGCTGCGGATTCTGCAAGAATGAAAAATGGCTGACATCCGGTTGGAGCCGCAGCGTCGCGCCCGGAATTTGCTTAGCCATGAACAGAGTATTGTCGCGCTGGATCGCTTCGTCGTGCTCGCCATCGACAATCCAGACTGGCACTTTCATGGCGTGAAGTTGTTTCGCAGTAAAATTTGGCTGGCTCGCCCACATTTTTGTGATCTCATCCAGGAAAGACTTGTATTGATCCAGCGTTGAGGAAAGACGCTCATATTCCTTTCCAGCCCGCGCGATGAAACGGTTGAAGACCGGGCTTTGACTGACATCCTTCACTCCACCGGGGTCGGAATTGGCGGCAAAGGCGAAGAGTTTTGTGACCCGGTCCGGATGATGAATGGCAATGTCGAGCCCAATAATCGCGCCATCGCTCCAGCCAATGATCGCCGCTTTCGGAATTTTCAGAAAGTCCATGAGCCCCGTGACGTCAGAGGCCATGAGATCATAGCCGAAGGGTTCGCTGTTCCGGGTGCTGCGCCCATGGCCGCGGCTGTCCATGACGACCACGAGATAATTTTTCGCCAATACGGGAACCTGGTTGCCCCAGTAGTTCGCGTTGGCAAGGCCGCCGTGCAGGAGGATCACCGGCTCGCCCTCACCAAATTCGGCGTACCAAATTTTGATGCCATTGACTGGCGCATAACCGCTGCGCAGCGGTGTGGGCAAAGTGGGCGTCGCTGGCAGTGTGAGCCAGAGCGGCTCGGCACTTCGGGCAGTCACGATCCCCAGGACGCTCACGAGAGCGGCAACAAGAAAACCATGATGGATGCGCATGAGGAGGCCGGTGCAAATGATTGGCTGGGGCACTATACCACAGCCACACGCGTCCCTTGCCGGTCCCGCGCCGCCCCTCGATCTCAGGCCTTTCAATGCTCGCCAAGCTCCAAGGACAACTCGTCATCGCCACGCATAATTCGGGCAAGCTCAAGGAGATGCGCGAACTCCTCACGCCCTATGGTGTGGCAGCAGTTTCTGCCTCCGAACTCGGCCTTCCGGAGCCGGATGAAACAGGGGCGAGCTTTATTGAAAATGCCGAAATCAAGGCGCGCGCGGCGGCCGATCAGGCGAATATTCCGGCGCTTTCCGACGATTCGGGGCTTTGCGTCGATGCGCTGGATGGCGCTCCTGGGATCAGCTCTGCCCGCTGGGCGGGGGAGTCACGCGATTTTGAAGCGGCCATGGAAAAGATCGAAACTTCGTTGAGCGCAGCGGGTGTGACGCCCCCTTTCAACGCGCATTTTGCTTGTGCTCTTGCCCTCGCTTTTCCTCATGGCGAGGTGCGAAGTTTCGAGGGCAAAGTGTTTGGCGAACTGGTGTTTCCGCCGCGCGGCACGCTTGGTTTTGGCTACGATCCGATTTTTTTGCCCAACGGCTTTTCGCGGACATTTGGCGAGATCGCGCCGCAAGAAAAACATGGAATTCCCGCCGACGGCTCACCCGGCCTGTCGCATCGTGCCCGCGCGTTTCAAATTTTTGCCAAGGCGTGCCTTGGCGGGCAACTCGCCCGCTAAGCGTTTTTCCAGAATGCCAAAACATGCGGCACCTCGCGGCCTTGCTTTTGTGTGCCGTGCAAAATATTATTGCGATGCACAACAGAAGCTGGCGGACATCTGGAAAAGTCTTATGTCGACTGTCTGGAATACGAAATATGGCACGCGGCGGGTGCGCTTCGATCCGCCCACTCTCAAGGAAGCGATTGCCGCGGCGCGGGGCTTGACCGACGAGATTCAGCAGCAGGCCGAGATCGCCGCGGCGCTGATGAATCTGCCAGTGGAAGAAGTGCGCGCCGAGCTGCTGAAAACAGCGCCGCCCCGCAACAGCACGCACATCGTGACGTCCGGCGGCCGCGAGGGTGCAGAACGGACAGTGATCGTCGAGCGCAAGGCGAGCCGGCGCGTCGCCGCGGGGGCCGTCAGAGCGGCGCTGGCGAAGCGGCAGAAACCTTAAATCAGCGATTAGCGGTCGAGATCCGCATAAGCGCTGAAATCCGGCGGAAGAATTGGCTGCGCGCCGGTGATCAATTTCGGCAACGCGATCCGCGCAAGCCGCCGGACAGCCTGTAATGCGGGGTCGGCTGGCCTTGGCGGCGGCTCGGGGGCGGCTTCCGCCGTCTCGGCGCGTGCGGGGCTTGCCCCTGTCGAAGCTTGATCTTCAAAGACCTTTGCTTCTTGGTCTGCCGGTAGAGGCGGCGTTTGTGACGCAACATCGGGTGTTTTCGTGAATTCAACCGGCCGTGGCGGCGGCAGCGGGATCTCCGCCACCAAAACTTGCGCAGGCGCTTGTTTCGCGACGGCCCGGGGCGGCGCAAGGGTCGCACGGGCGGACATGGCGCTTGCCGTATCTCCGGTCCCGAAGACCGACATCACTTTGCCCATCAGGCTCGAAAAACCAGCTGTTTCGGGCGCGGTCTGCGGTTGTGTGCCAACCGGCGGCTTCCGGGATGCAGCCGAGGCGACCATGATTTTCGGCTCGCTGGGCCTTGGCTCGATACCCTTGGGTGCGTTGCAATCCCGGATGCCTAGCGCGATCAGCTCCGTGCCGCTCAGCACCCGATACTCGCGGGTCAAGGTGCCGAGCCGGGCTCGCACGGCGGTGGGATAGCTGTCGAACATTTGTTGCGACACGCTCGAATTGGTCTCATGATTGCGGGGATCATAGGCCATATGGAATTTCAGTTTGCTGTCCGGATAGACGCAAACATTGGGCAAGCTCAGCGCCAGCGTGCAGGCCGAGCGGCACTCATGCAGCCGGACTTCGCGATTGGTTGCCCGGTAGAGCGCTGTTTGAGTCTCGTAATCGGTGACGTAACCGCCGACGTCCTTCATGACAATGACAGGGCCCGGCATCGGCGGGGGTGACAAATAACTCAATACGCACCTTTGCTCATAAGCCGCCTGCCCCCGGTCTGCGACCGTCTGACCCAGTGGCTTTCGGCGGCAAGAAGCTGAACGCTAAGAAAACGTAGTGAACGCATTCTTAAGAAATCACGGCAATTCTGCGATTTCAGCGCAGGCTCGAAATTCGAACCGCAAACCTGGAGAGGGTTGACTGTGAATGTGGCGTGACTTTGACCAGACCAGGATTTGGCTGCGAAGCTGGGCAAGCCGAAGAGTTCCCCTGAAAGCGGCCGCCGGTATTTGGTCACAACACCGCAATATTGAAGGATCTTGCCAGATTGCGTTAGAGCGCTTTCCGATCAGGTGGAATCACCCGATCGGAAAGAAATCGCTCAAAATCAAAGAGCTGGAGCATGTTCTGATCGAAAAAGTCGATCAACTTTTTCGGAACATGCTCTAGTCTGCCAGCGCAAACTTGCTTAGAGCATTCGCTTGGCTCCGCGGAATGGTATGAGAGATGACGATTTCTCCCAAAAGCAACATAGGCTCAGATCCAGGCTTCGGGGTCTATGTGCATTGGCCGTTTTGCCTCTCCAAATGTCCTTATTGCGATTTCAACAGCCATGTGCGGGCAAAGCCGGTCGATGACGCCCGTTTTTTGGCGGCCTATCGCGCGGAACTCGCGCATCGCGCGGGGCTGACGCGAGGCCGTATCGTGTCCTCGATTTTTTTCGGCGGCGGCACGCCATCTCTGATGAAGCCCGCCACGGTCGGAGCCATTCTCGACGCGATCGCCGGGTTCTGGCCGGTCGCCCCCAAGGCGGAGGTTACTCTCGAAGCCAATCCGACGAGTGTCGAGGCGGAGCGGTTTCGCGGCTATAAAGAGGCGGGTGTCAACCGTGTCTCGCTGGGTGTCCAAGCGCTGAACGACCCCGATCTCAAAGCTCTCGGCCGCAATCACACGGCGAATGAGGCGCTCCGCGCGGTGGACCTCGCCGCCTCGATCTTCGAGCGTTATTCGTTTGATCTGATCTATGCGCGGCCGGGCCAGAGCGTGGACGGCTGGCGGGCGGAGTTGGAAGCCGCGATCCGCCGCGCGCGTGACCACCTCTCGCTTTATCAGTTGACGATCGAATATGGCACCATGTTCGAGCGGTTGCGCGATGCCGGAAAGCTTGTTCTTCCCGGTAATGATCTCGCTCGCGCCCTTTGGGATGTGACACAGGAGATCACCACAAAAGCGGGTCTTCCCGCCTATGAAATCTCCAATCATGCGCGACCCGGCGGCGAGAGTTTGCACAATCTCATCTATTGGCGTTACGGCGAATATATCGGTATCGGCCCTGGGGCGCATGGCCGGATTTTGTCGGCCAAGGGCCGCCGCGCGCACGCGACCGAATCCTATCCCGAAACCTGGTTGGCGGCGGTCGAGAACGCCGGCCATGCCCTGGTCGAGGATGAAATTTTGTCGTCCGAAGAGCAGTCCGATGAATTTCTGCTCATGGGCTTACGTCTGTCCGAGGGGATCGAGCCGTCCGAGTTCGAGGCGATGTCGGGCCGCGACCTTGATCCCGGCCGCGTCGCCTCGCTCATCGCCGATGGCATGGTCGAATATACGCCGCGCGGGCGCATCAGGGTCAGCGCGGAAGGTTTTCCGGTACTCGACGCGGTCGTCGCGGATCTTGCCGCGTAGATAGGGAAACTTGCCGGACGCGGTTCGAAGCCCGGGGCGAATGCCTGGGCTTCGATTGGCACTAAAGTTTAGGACAATTCTGCTCAGGCAGCGCGGTTGAACGAATCTACGACGCCCGCCTTGAGTGGGGTCTCGGTCATCAACTTCTTGGCGAGCACCGTAAGTTCCTTGGTCTGCCCGGTCAACGTCTCGGCCTGCTTGCGTGAATGTTCCTTCCAAAGCTCTATGAAAACTGTAGGCGACTTCACACTAGACATCTCCTGGACAAAGTCGAAGGCGGTGTTGGTGTTCGCCCGAGCGAATTCGATGATCTTATTGTTATAATCCTTCATACCCTTAAGCACCGTTGAATAGCTGTTTTTGATGAGATCCGATGCCTCAGTCGTGGCGGCGTCCATTTTCTCGTATGTTTCTTTGGCTTGCGTCATGCCCTTTTCCGCTGACTCGCGGAATGCTTCTTGGGCGCCCTTCTTTGGAATACCAGCGGGTTTCGGTTCCGTGGTCTCGGCGTTCTTATCCATGAGGTGCTCGTCCTTAGGGCGTCTACTATGAGGATACCGTGACGCGACGCCCAGAGCGTTGGTCCGATCTCTATGAATCGCAATTCGCGGAACAAATTCCGGCGCCCCGAAGCGATTGGCTTTCTCATAGGTTACTTAATGCTGCAGCGCAACGCGATAGCGACGAATAATAAAAACCAGCAGGCATCAAAGTCGAGAAAAGTACAGCAATGAGTAGAGCTGAATCGGATCATATTGACGCATAGCGCGGCTTTTTGGACAATGAACAGCTGTCCGCTGAGTTCATCGGAAAAGATTCTGGCCGTCGTATAACTGCAGGATGCGGCAGTGCAGCTGTCGGCTAAACTAACTGAGCGGGGCGAACGAGGCATGTCCAAATATCCGCCGCGGGCAACAAAGGAGTGTCGATTGATGCATTTGCGAACGACCCTCTGCCTCCTTGCCGTCGTTTTACTGCCAGCCGCCGTGGCGGCGGAAACGATCGGCGAAGTGTCCGCCTCCCGTGGAAACACTTTCCTATCGCGACAGGAGGTCAATGAAGTTGCCGCGAAGGGGGTGCCGGTCCTGCTTGATGACACCGCGCTCACGGGCGATGAGTCGCGCCTTGATCTACGGCTCGGGCAAGCAACGCGTCTGCGACTCGGGGCGAATGCGAAATTGAAAATTGACCGTTTCATCGCTGGCCGCGATGCAGAGGTCACACTCGACAAGGGAGCGGTTGTCATTGAGCGCACGAAAGGCGCCGAGCCGAAATTCGAGGTTAAGACGCCCTATGCCTTGCTGGCCGCGCGTGGCACGGAATTTTTTGCCGGACCAAGCAAAGGTGTCTTTGGTGTTTTCGTCAAATCGGGGATCGTTGATGTCAAAACGAGGCGTGGAACGGTGCGCCTGAAAGCTGGGGAAGGCACGGATTTCGCGGCGCCAGGAGATCCCCCCACTCCCGTCAAGAAATGGGCTCCGGCGCGCGTGGACGCCGCGATGTGGTCGGTGCGCTGAGAAGCGCCGGTTCCACGGTGAACACTTCGGTCATCGTCGCGATGCCCTTGAGCTGAATCTCTCCGAGTCTCTTGAGCCGCTTGTGGTTTACCGCGGCCGCTGTGCCAGGTCCGATACAGATGAGAGAATCGAACAGTTTGTTCGCCGTCTCAAGCCGCGCCGCCACGATCACCGCGTCCCCATGCGCGGTATAGTTCAAACGTTGGGCGCCGCCGACGTCACCCACAATGGCGTACCCTGTTTCAATTCCAATCCGGGTCCGGCCAAAGCCCGCCTTTGCCGATCTCGGCTCCATGCCGAAACGTTCGGAAAAGCGGGCAATCGCCAGGCCGCAGTCTATGGCCGCATCCGCGTGACCGGCTTGTTCCAGCGGCATATTGAAAAATGCGTGGATCGCATCGCCGACAATGCCGTCGATCATGCCCCCGTGTTCGGTGACCAATCTGCAAAGATTGTCGAAATAGACATCAAGCAGAGCGATGAGTTCCGCTGGCGCGATGCGGGCCGTCATTGGCGTGAAATTTTCGACATCCGTGAATAGCGCCGTCATCTCGCGCATTTCACCTTCCCGTTTCAGACGTTCCGGCCGCGCGATGATTTCGCGAACAACATCGGGAGACAGATATTGTTCGAAGCGGCGGCTGATGAGCGCTTTGAGATGCCGGGTTTGGGCAAAGGATGCCGCGCCCGCCGCATTTCCAGCGATCAGAATGGCGAGCGCCGGCCCTGCGGGATCGACGGCGATGTTCATCTTCAGAAACGCCACAACCGCGACGGCAAGCCACAGCAACACGAGAGCGGCAAGGCCCGCGCCGACAAATATAGGGCCGCGTGTTCTGGCAATGAACGCGGCGGCGATACCGAGTAAGAGCATGGCGGCGAGCTCAAATACGTGCGTGGCAGAAGGCCGGCGGAGGGCTTGGCCGTCGAGAATCTGTTGCAATGCTTCGGCTTGGATCTGCACTGTTGGGGTGAGCGGGCTGACCGCTGTCGGCCGCAAGGCGCCAGCCTCGGGGCTGCTTGTGCCGATCACAACGGCTGCTCCCGCGAAGCGCTCCAATGCCGCGGTCCCATCCAGGATATCGATCGCCGATATCGTTCGCGCCGCCCATTGCGCGGGATCGGACCAGCGGACCCGCAGTGTGCCTCCTTCCTGCAAGGGCAAGACATGCGCTCCAAACCTGACGTTGGCGTGCTGGCCATCGACGCTCAGAATGCTTTCGCCGGCGGCGATTCTGGTTGCTTCCAAGGCAAGGCCCGGTGCCAACGTTCCGGCTGCCGAGACGATCAAAGGGACGCGGCGGATTCTCCCGTCCTCGTCGCCAAACAGCGATAAAATGCCAAGACCAAGTGCCGCATCGGCGATTGGCTGGTAGGGTGCGACAACTCCCTCGGCAATGCCGGCAGTCTGTTCGTCAAGCACGCCCTCCGCACGGATCAAATTAAGGGAGAACGGTTTGCCGCCTTTGGCGGCCAATGCGCCGATGACGGTCGGCCCATCCGTGAGAGACTTTGCAAAAGCCGCATCGGTGTCCGGCGCGTCGGCAAGCAAACGGGCAATCCGGTCGTCGCCGGAAAGAGCCGCGATCTCATTGGCCAGGGTCTGCACGGAGTGTCTGTCCGCCTCGGGGAAGAAAATGTCGAAGGCAATGACCGAGGCATGCGATTTGGTGATGATCGAGGCCACGCGGGCGAGATCACTGCGGGGCAAGGGCCAGCTGCCGCGCGCCGCCAGTGTTCGCGCATCAATGTCGACAACCAGAACCGGGGTTCCCAGGGTCTGGCGTGGAAATAGGATTTGAAGCGAGTCGATCGCGCGCTCGCGAATGAAAGCAGCACTCCGTCCAGGGTCGACGTACCAAAGGAGGGTGAATACGACAGCGGCGAGTGACCCGGCCAGCCAAGGATTAATACGCGGCTGGAAGCGAAGCGCCTTATTCATGAATGACCGTTCGTGTCTTAGAAAATTTAACGAGTGGTACTAAGGCTACACTGTGATGGGCCTTCCATGAAAGATGGCGTTCAAAAACGGCTGTGATAGCATGACATTTTCATGCTCTGCTTCCTTTGCAAGGTTTGATGATGCGCAAATTGATTTTGATGACCTTAGGCTTGACACTAGCCTTTTGGATTGGGCAAGCGCAGGCGCGGCCAAGTTTCGTGAGCGAAGACATCGACAGCGACGCGACAAGGCTTGAAAAAAATATCGGCGATGATCTCGGCCCGCTCGGAACACGTCTCAAATTGCCAGCCGCGATCGTCGCAGCGCATCCCAAGGATTCAAACGCTTGGATCGCTTATTCGCGCGCCGCGATCGCAGCGGGGGATGACGAAGAGTTTCAGAAGACCGGCACGGCGGCTGCCTATATTGCCTATGAGCGGGCAGTCGGCAAGGCACAGCAAGCTTCGGCGCTCGCTTGGCTCGGCGAAGTCTTTGCCAAGCGCGGCATGTGGCGCCCTGCCCTCGATTCTTATCGTGCCAGTCTCGATCTCGCCGAGGTCGCGCAAATACGCAACATCTACGCGGACATGCGCGAAAAGCATGGATTTCGTATTCTCGATTATAAGATCGACAATGAATCCGCTTCGCCGCGCGCCTGCTTCCAATTTTCAGAACAGCTTGCGCAAGGCAAGACGGATTACGCGCCCTTCGTAACAGTATCGGGCCTCGCCAATGCGGCGCTTTCCATCGAAGATCAGCAGCTCTGCGTCGAGGGGCTGAAACATGGCGAGCATTATAAAATCGTGCTGCGCGAGGGCTTGCCTTCCATTATGAGCGAGTCTCTTTTGAAAGCGGCGGACTATGACATCTATGTCCGCGACCGCTCGCCTCTCGTGCATTTCACCGGAAAAAATTATGTTCTGCCAAGGGTCGGCCAGGAAGGCATCCCAATCGTCTCGGTCAATACGCGGAAGGTCGCGGTCGACATTCTGCGGATCGGCGATCGCAATCTCTTGCCGACGGTGCGCTCCGAGGATTTTCTATCCCAACTCGCGCCCTATAAGATCAAGCAATATATCGATACGGACGGAAAGAAAATCTGGTCAGGCACGCTCGACGTAAGCTCCGAACTCAACGCGGAGGTAACGACCGCCTTCCCGGTCATGGAGGCGGCCGGAAAGCTCGATCCTGGTGTTTATGTGATGGCCGCAAGGCCCGGCGATGGGGTGGCCGCGAATGATGAGGACGACGAAAGCGGCGGAACGCGGGCGACGC
Source organism: Methylocapsa sp. D3K7 (assembly GCF_029855125.1). Taxonomy (GTDB): domain Bacteria; phylum Pseudomonadota; class Alphaproteobacteria; order Rhizobiales; family Beijerinckiaceae; genus Methylocapsa. Next base: position 2,540,940 of record NZ_CP123229.1, on the reverse strand, counting down.
AATGGTTTATCGTTTCCGACTTGGGTCTCACCGCATTCAAGGGCAAGGATGGTGTCCATGTGTTTTTGCGTTCGCTGGCGAGCGCGGCGCCGATTGGCGGAGTCGATGTCCGCCTGATCGCCCGCGACAATGAGGTTTTGACATCGAAGCGCACCGATGATGCCGGTCACATCCATTTCGATCCCGGTTTTGCACGCGGCAGCGGAGGGACCGCGCCAAGCCTCGTTGTCGCGGAGGATGGCAAGGGCGATTATGGCTTCCTCGACCTCGAAGCAACGTCGTTCGACCTCACCGACCGGGGCGTCAAAGGCCGCGTGGCACCTGGGGCCCTCGATGCACTAGTCTTCACCGAGCGCGGTGTCTATCGTTCGGGCGAGACGGTTTACATCACCGCCTTGCTTCGCGATGGGCAGGGAAAGGCAGTGGCGTCCGCGCCGCTGACGCTCGTTGTCAAACGTCCCGACGGCGTTGAATACAAACGCGTGCAAACGGAAGATCAGGGTGATGGCGGGCGCAGCCTTGTGCTGCCGTTGCTGTCTGGTCTTGCAACGGGAACTTGGCGCGTCGAAGCCTTTGCCGATCCGAAGGCGGCATCCGTCGGGCAGACAAGTTTTCTCGTCGAGGACTATGTGCCCGAACGCCTTGAACTGACCTTGGGGCCACAGACGGCGGCGGCGCGTTTTGGCCAGCCGGTCGAAGTCGCCGCGCAAGCGCGCTATCTTTACGGTGCGCCCGGCGCGGACCTCGAAATCACCGGCGAGGTGCAGATTGACGCCGACGAACAGGTGCCGTTGCCCGCCCTTAAAGGTTATGCGGCGGGGCTGCAAGATGAGTCCTTCGATAAGATCAGCAATGAGATCGAGGAGAGCGCGACGACCAATGCCAATGGCGCGGCAAAGATACTTGCGCCCATTCCAAGCCTCACAGCGTCGCGTCCCTTGGAAGCCAAGATTCTTTTGCGGGCCGGCGAGCCGGGCGGGCGCGCCGTCGAGCGGTCGCTGACGGTGCCGATCTTACCGAAGGGCGGTCTTATTGGCGTCAAGAAGAACTTCACGACGTTGAGCGATGGCGCGGCGGCGAATTTCGACGTCATCGCGGTTGGCACGAACGGCGTCCGTGCGGCGCGCAAGGGCGTTGCCTGGTCGCTTTACCGCGTGAGCAATGATTACCAATGGTACCGTGCCGATGGGCGCTGGAATTTCGAGCGCGTGAAATCCTCAAAGCGCTTCGCCCAAGGCACGATCGATATTGGACTCGATAGACCCGCGAAAATTTCCACCATCGTCGGACTTGGCCAATACCGGCTTGATCTTGCAAGCAGCGACAGCACCGATTTGCCGACGAGTCTTGGCTTCGAGAGCGGCTGGTCGGGCGATGCCAGCGCGCAAGCCCCGGACCTTCTCGACGTCAGTCTCGACAAGGCCAATTATAAGCCTGGCGAAGACCTGCGTGTCCGCATCGCGTCGCGCTTTGCTGGCAGCGCGACGATCGCGATCGTCAGCGAGAGTTTGAACACTCTGACGACGCTTGATGTGAAGGAAGGCGACACGGTAAAAGCGCTTCCTGTTTCCGCCGATTGGGGCGCTGGTGCCTATGCCGTGGTGCTGGCCTACCGTCCGCTCGACAAAGCCGCCAATCGCATGCCGGGGCGGGCCATCGGGCTTGCTTGGTTTGCCATCGATCAAGATGCGCATGGACTCACTGTCAAGCTCGATCCGCCGGCCAAGACACGGCCGCGCGGACCCTTGACGATTCCGCTCGAAATCAAGGGTCTTGCCCAGGGTGAAGAGGCAAGGGTGACAGTTGCCGCCGTGGATGTCGGCATTCTCAATCTTACCCATTATGAGGCGCCAGATCCGCGCGGATATTTTTTCGGCCAGCGGCAATTGAGTACGGAAATCCGCGATCTCTACGGTCTCTTGATCGATGGCATGCAGGGATCGCGCGGTGCCATCCGCTCCGGCGGCGATGGGTCTCCGGCGCTGACCGGCGAGCGGCCGACGCAAGAGCCGCTGGCGCGTTATTCCGGCATCGTCAAAACCGGCCCCGATGGCAAGGCGCGGATCGAGTTCGATCTGCCCGCGTTCAATGGCACTTTGAAGGTGATGGCGGTGGCCTGGACAAAGACTAAGGCGGGCGGCGCCAGCACGGACGTCATTGTCCGCGATCCGGTCGTGGCTCTTGTCACGGCGCCGCGCTTTCTCGCGCTGGGCGATCGCTCGCAATTCTCCGTCGCGATCGACAATGTCGAAGGCAAGCCCGGAGACTATGCCCTCGATCTCGATGTCAGTGGCCCTCTCTCGGCCGCGCCTGATGCTCTGCATCGCAAATTCAAGCTCGATGCCAAGGCGCGCAAGGCGCTGACGGTCCCGGTCACGGCGACGGGCGTCGGCCGCGCCAGTGTCGCTCTCAAGCTGTCCGGCCCCGGCCTTAGCGCACCGCAGAGTCTGGCGCTCGATGTCTCGCCTGGCACGTCGAATCTCTACCGACGCTCGGTGCGCACGCTGGCGCCAGGCGAAACACTCGCCGTCTCCAGCGATCTGATCGCCGATTTCGTGCCCGGCACGGGCGGCGTTTCGCTCGCCGCGTCCTCCCTCGCGGGGATAGATGTTCCAGCCCTCCTGCAAGCGTTGGATCGCTACCCTTATGGCTGTTCCGAGCAACTCGTGAGCCGGGCGATGCCGCTGCTGTATGTGAACAGATTGGCGAAGAGCGAAGCGCTGGGGATTGATCCTGATGTCGATCAGCGTGTCCGTGACGCAATCGAGCGGGTGCTGGCGCGTCAGGATTCGAATGGCGCCTTCGGTGTATGGTCGTCGACCGATGCCGACGACATGTGGTTGCATGCCTTCGTCACCGATTTTCTGACACGCGCGCGGGAGAACAAATTCGACGTGCCGCAAAAGAAATTCGACGCAGCACTGGAACGTTTGCGCAATCTGCTTGCCAACGCGAATGATATCGGAGCCGGACAGGGCGCTCCCATCGCCTATGCCGCTTATGTTCTGGCGCGCAACGGCCGGGAAGTGATGGGCGATCTTCGCTACCTCGCGGATGCCAAGCTCGACTCCTTCGAGAGCCCGCTCGCCCGCGCGCAACTTGCCGCTGCGCTCGCTCTGCTGGGCGACCGGCCGCGCGCCGAGGCGGTTTTCAGCAAGGCATCGGAGCGGCTTTCGACGCTCGGCAATCCGCTATATTCGGATGCCAATTATGGATCGCGTCTGCGCGATGGCGCGGGGCTTCTCGCGCTTGCCGTGGAGACGCAAATGCCCGCTGGAGAAATCGCGCGCGCCTCGAAAATCGTGGAAGACGCGCGCGCCAAAACCGGGCTGACCAGCACACAAGAAAACGCATTCATGGTTCTTGCTGCCGAGGCGCTCTCGGACAAATCGCAGACGATCGCCTTCTCGGTCGATGGCACCCCACATCAAGGTGCCTTGTTCAAGAGCTGGGACGCGGAGGCCCTCAAAGGCAAAGCCGTCACCATCGCCAATAACGGGCCTGGACCGGTAAGCATTGTTGTGACGGTCTCCGGCAACCCGCTGACGCCCGAGCCTGCCGCCGAGCGAGGCTACAAGATCGAGCGTGCGTATTACACGCTCGATGGAACGCCGGTCGAGGCGGCGGCAATCAAGCAGAACGACCGTTTTGTCGTCGCCTTGACGATTACCGAATATGAGGCGGCGTTCGCGCGGCTCCTTCTGGTTGATCGTCTGCCGTCCGGACTTGAAATCGACAATCCGGATCTTTTTGAGGGCGGCTCGACCGAGGCGCTGGCCTTCTTGAAAAAAACAGTCGAGCCTGTTCATACCGAATATCGCGACGATCGTTTTGTCGCCGCCTTCGCGCGCGACGGGCACGACAAAGCAAGTTTTTCGGTTGCCTATATCGTCCGCGCCGTGACGCCCGGTCATTATGTCAGCCCGCCCGCGACGATCGAGGACATGTACCGTCCGGACCGGTTCGGCCGCACCGCTTACGGTGCCGTCGATATCGCCGCGCCCAAATGAGGACTGATGTCCCATGCATCAGTTTTGTCTGCTCGCGCGTGTTTTCCTTACCAAAATGTTTCACGTGAAACACTTTGGTAAGGTCGCGGCGATTTTCCTTACATCCTTGTTGCTCGTTCTTACAGTGAACTATGCCGGACGCTTGTCCGCTCCGCTCGATCTCGCCCGCGCAAGCCAAGGCTCGCATGTCGTCGTCGATCGCAATGGCACTTTGCTGCGGGCCTTCACGACTCCCGATGGTCGCTGGCGGCTGCCCGTCACCGTAAACGATGCCGATCCCCGCTTCATCGCGATGCTGATTGCTTACGAGGATCACCGATTTTACGCACATCCGGGCGTCGATGTCTTAAGTCTCAGCCGCGCCGCGCTGCAATGGGCAAGCCGCGGCCATATCATTTCGGGCGGTTCGACCGTGACGATGCAAGTGGCGCGGCTGCTCGCGCCGCGCACGGAAAAGTCGCTGTCCGGCAAGCTTGGTCAAATCGTCCGAGCGATCGCAATCGAACGGCATACAGACAAGACAGCCATCCTTGATCTTTATCTGTCGCTGGCGCCTTATGGCGGCAATATCGAGGGGCTCCGGGCCGCGAGCCTTTCTTATTTTGGCCGCGAACCGAAACGGCTGTCGATCGGCGAGGCGGCGTTGCTTGTAGCTCTGCCTCAATCGCCGGAAACGCGGCGGCCGGATCGCTTTCCCGATGTGGCGCGGGCGGCGCGCGATACCGTCCTTGACCGGGTTTTCGCGCGCGGGGTGATCACAGCCGCCGAGCGCGATGCCGCCAAGCAGGAAGCGGTGCCGCGCGCCCGCCGGGCGTTTCCGGTCCTCGCCGCACATGCGAGCGAGCAAGCTTTCCGGCGCGCGCCGGAGCAGCGCATCTTAAGGCTTACATTGGATGCCAGGCTGCAAACCTCCGTTGAGGCTTTGGCCCGCGAAGCGGCGGCTGCCATCGGCCCCAAACTTTCTTGCGCCATCCTTGTCATCGACAATGCGAGCGGCGAGATCAGGGCCCATGTTGGCGCGGCGGATTATTTTTCGCAGGAGCGCGCCGGGTCGCTCGACATGACTGCTGCCATCCGCTCGCCCGGCTCAACTTTGAAACCCTTCATCTATGCGCTGGCGTTCGAGAATGGCATCGCGCATCCAGAAACAATCTTGGATGACCGCCCAAAACATTATGGGAGTTACGCGCCGGAAAATTTTGACCTTTCATTTCAGGGAAATGTGACGGCGCGGCATGCGCTGCAATCGTCCCTCAATCTGCCCGCTGTGGAATTGCTGGATGCCATCGGCCCGGCGCGGTTTATCGCGCGGTTGCGCAATGCGGGCGCGCGCGTCGTGCTGCCCGATGACACCGCGCCGGGGCTTGCGGCGGCGCTGGGCGGTCTCGGCATTAGTCTTCGCGATCTTGCTTCGCTTTATGCGGGGCTTGCCCGGGGCGGAACCATGCCCGTGCTGACGGAAACATTTGGTGCGCGCACGGAAGACACCAAGAACCGCCGGATCGCCGGACCGGTTGCCAGCTGGTATGTCGCCGATATTTTGCGTGGCGCGCCGCCGCCGCTCAATGCTCCTTTTGGACAGATCGCCTATAAAACCGGCACCTCCTACGGCTACCGCGATGCTTTCGCGATCGGCTTCGACAAAGCGTACACGATCGCGGTTTGGCTTGGGCGGCCCGACAATGGATCGGTGTTCGGGCTCGCTGGGCGTCAAGCGGCGGCGCCGGTTCTGTTCGACGCCTTTGCTCGGCTTGGCGGAGCTCACGAATTTTGGAGCGCACCCGCCGGAATCGTGACGAGCCGGAGCAGCGCGCTGCCTCCCCCGTTGCGGCATGTGCGCAAGGATGTGCCAAAAATATTTGGCGCGGACTCGACGGCGCAATTGAAAATCGCCTTCCCGCCTGAGGGCGCGAGAGTCGATCTCGGACTTGCCTCAGCGGCATCTTCTTTGTCCAGCCCACCGCTGAGTTTGAAAGCGGAAGGCGGCGTGTTACCGCTGCGATGGATCATTAATGGCGTGCCGCTCGGCGAACCGGATTTGCGCCGCCATGCGGCCTGGACACCCGATGGCGCGGGGTTCGTTCGCGTGTCGGTGATTGATGCACGTGGCGCGATGGACAGCGTGCTCGTGCGTCTCGAATGAGTGTATCCAGTCTCAGCGTTTGGGCATTCGAGGAAATTTTCTGATGGGACGTTTTGAGGGGAAAGTCGCACTGGTCACCGGAGCGGCGCGCGGGCTCGGGCGAGTGACGGCGATGGCGTTCGCCCACGAGGGCGCCAAGGTGGTGGCGACCGACATCGACGAGCCCGGCGGCGAGGAGACCTTGCAGCTCATTCGGAAAGCTGGCGGCACCGGTATGTTTTTGCGCGCCGACGTCGGTAAGGAGCCGGAGGTCGAAGCGATGGTGAACAAGACGGGCGAGGCTTACGGCCGTCTCGATTGCGCGGTGAACAACGCTGGCGTCGTGCGATTCAAGCCCATCGCCGAGGAGACGAGCGAGAGCTTCGATTTCCATGTCGGTACAAATCTGCGCGGCGTCTTTTATTGCATGAAGCATGAGATCCGGCAGATGCTCAAGAATGGCGGCGGCGCGATCGTCAACCAATCCTCGATCACCGGCAGTCTCACAGGCAATCCCGGCGAGAGCCTTTATGCGGCGACGAAGGGCGGGGTGGACGGTCTCACCAAATCCGCCGCGCTCGAAGTCGCAAAGAACAACATCAGCATCAACGCCATCGCCGCTTGCGGGATCGATGCGCCGGGAGATGTGTTTCACCAATGGATGGAAAAAGAGAAGATTTCTCCCGAGGCGGCGGGCAAGCTCTTTCCCATCGGCCGGATGGGCAAAGCGGAAGAACTCGCGGCGGCGGTGCTGTTTCTATGTTCGGAGCAAGCGCGCTTTATCATCGGCCATGTGCTCGTGATCGACGGCGGCTGGATCGCGCGATAGGAATGGGGGCGACTTGTGAGCTTGAGAATTTTCTCGCCCTCCCGCTTATTGGCGCCCTATGTCACGGCGATTTGGGATTATGAAGACCTGATCGGGAGTGAAGAGTCAGCACTCACCATTTTGCCGGACAACGCCACCTATTTATGTTTTCTGTACGCCGACTTGCTTCAGACCACTCACAGAGATTGCGTTTATACGACACGCAGCGGGTTCGCCGGATACCAGAGTTATCGAAGCGATCTTGGAGGAATGGGAAAAGTATCAGGGGTGTCGGCACGTCTTACGCCATGGGGATTGAATGTCTTTCGCAGCGGCATCGTGAAAGACTGCGCCGAGAGACGCGTCGATTGCAGAGATATTTTCCCGCGCTATGACGTAGAAAAAATAGAAGACAAACTGGCCCGTATGCCGGGCGCTCAGGAGCGCGTGCGGTGCATCGAGGAGTTTTTGTCCGCGATGTTGAACCAAAGCCACGAGGATATTCTGATTAGAAAAGCCTGCGAGGAGTTAAATGCCTCCAACGGAAATTATCCAATTCGGTCGCTCGCCCGCGATCTCGATATCACACCGCGCAGCTTGGAGCGGCGTTTTTTCTCTCAGCTTGGGGCTACGCCGAAGAAATATGCTCGCGTTCTCAGGTTACGCAATGCCATCCTTCAGCGCAAAACACTTCCCGATTGGGCCGATGTGGCTTGTGCGGTGGGCTACTACGATCAAAGCCATATGATTCGTGATTTCCAAGATCTGTACGGGCTGTCCCCGCAGTCCCTTTCTCCGCAAATTGATGTTTCTGAGACGATACAATTTTCTGGCCTAGTGAATTTGCCCGCGATTGCCCGCAAACCTGCAAGCTCAAGCCCTCACGCGACAGGCTTGCCCAGCTGATCCAAATGTCGCTTTTTTCCAATACGTGACGGCAATGATGTCCTAAATCGCCCGAACAGCTCGCGGTTTGGGAGGATTACGAATGTTTGCGAAGCATGCCATCACAAAAAAATTGAATGTCCCCTCGGGGAAGGTCTGGGAAGCCATTCGCAACATAGGAAGGCTCGATGTTTGGTTTCCCATCATCGAGACCTGCAAGGTTGACGGGAACGGACCCGGTGCAACGCGATACATGACCGTCGCAGGAGGCGGCGGCGACATCAGGGATAGCATCGAAGAAATCGATGAGGCGTCGATGAGACTTGTCTATCTTCGACCGGTCTCCCCATTTCCGGTGACCTTTTACAAGGGGACGGTCGAAGTTTTTAAATCTTATGATGGGTTGGGCGTCGTCGTTTGGACAATTGAGTTTGAGTCCAAACCAGAAGACGGCCCGGCTCTCAAGGACCTTGTGCAGAGCGCTATAGGTGCAGGGATTGACGGTATGGAAACGGATTTGCTGAAACAACACGGATCCGCACCAGGTTCCTCAACCTAAGGCTTCGGGTTGGCTTTTCTCTGGCTAGGTGCTGGCCACTTCAAATCTCGTGGCCCTTCTTTTTCATTTCTTCTCGCACCCGGGTCATCATGTCGGTCGATATCTTGCCTTGCCAGCCTTGCATCGCGGTGATGACCTCGGTCAGAAAGGTTGGTTGCGTTTCGACATATTTTTTCCCCGCCGGGCTCTCGAAAAAGGCGTCGGCCGATTTGAGATCCTGCTCGCTCATCTGCTTTGCATAAATCAGCGCGGCAATATTGATCATTTCGTCTCCCTGCCGGTCGAATTCCGGCTTGAGCTGTGTCAGCACCGCATTGAGATCTTTTGCGATTTCCGGCCGCGTCTGAGTCAGGGACTGAGCAATCTGATCCATGAATTGTGGAATGATGATTGTGAACGAGCGGGACAGCCCGCTGGCGGTGACAAGCGTGCGGGCCGCCGCCAGCTGCGATGGGCTCGGCGCCGTCGATCCGGGCCCGGTTTGCGCCGGCGGCGTATTTGGCGCGGCCTGCTGCGCCCGGCTTTCGCTCGTTCCTAACAAGGGCGCCAGCGGCAAGGCCAGGCAAAGGCCCAAATTAACGGCGTTTATCTTGAGTGCTGCGCGCAAGCGGAAATCTCCCCAAACTGTGCCCGGATGCAGAAAGCCCATGCGCCATCCCGCGTCAATCGCGTTGACCGGAAATCTCGAGGCCCGCGGGACCGGCGCTAATGACCGCCTTGGCGATCCCAATGAAAAGTCCATGTTCGACGACGCCAGGGATTTTGGCCAGACGGTCCGCCAGACCATCCGGATCGCCGATGGCGCCAAAATGACAATCCACGATAAAGTGGCCATTGTCGGTCACGAAAGCGTGGCCGCCTGGATTTTTGCGCAGGCGGACCTCGCCATCACACCCTGAGGCTTTCGCGGCTGCCAAAATCATGCGCTTCGTCACTTCGAGACCGAACAGATTGACCTCGACGGGCAAGGGGAATTTTCCGAGCACCGCGACGGATTTGGACGAATCGGTGATCACGATCATGCGCTTCGAGGCCATGGCGACGATTTTTTCGCGCAGAAGCGCGCCGCCACCGCCCTTGATGAGGCGCAGCTGCGGGTCGAATTCATCGGCGCCATCGACGGTGAGATCAAGCTCGGGTAGAGCGTCAATCGTCGCAAGCGGGATCGCATAAAGCTCCGCCTGCGTGCGGGTGCGCTCGGAGGTGGGCACGCAGATCACCTCGAGGCCTTGCGCCACCCGCGCGCCAAGAAGCGCGACAAAATGTGCCGCCGTGGTCCCGGTCCCCAGGCCAAGCCGCATGCCAGGGACGACAAGCTCCAGGGCTTTGGCGGCGGCCAGGCGCTTGGCGGCGTCTGGGGACAGCGCGTGCGGGGCGATCGCTTGCTGGGGGGACTCTGGCATGGGGGAAACGCGATGGCTCCGGCGAGACCGCCCTGGGTTAGTCTCATCCGGGTGGCGGCGTCAACTCTAAGGCGATGTGTGGCCGAGTTTCAATTCCGGCCCGTCCCCGTGCATAGGGGCAAGCTGGCGTTCCGCGGCGGCTTAGCGATTTTCGGGCGCGATATTCTTGATCCGCATCGAGTGGGCCGCAATGTCATCGAGACTGTAGGATAACTTCACCCGCTTATGAGAAGGCGGCCGCTTCTCGACCGAAAGCCCGTGCCGCCACTCCGTCACCGGACGAATTGGTCTAGGCACGAAGCCGCCGCCGCAGTTAGGGCAGACATTCTCTAGCCTGTTTTCGACACAGTCCGCGCAAAACGTGCACTCAAAAGAACAGATGCGCGCGAGCGTACTGGACAGCGGCAGGTCCCGGTCACAATATTCGCAATTAGGCCGCAACTCCAAAGCCATGGCTAACCCCCCGGTCTTTGAGGACTCGGGAATTACATCAAGGCAGGCCCCGGCGGAAGACCCGGCGAGGCCGGATCCTTTCACGCCGGATATACCCATCCAAGTCGAAACGGATATTCGTTTACGCTGCTACCTGTGGCGCGCGCCTTCCGGCGCCTCTATATTGGTGACGGAGGTGCGGACATGGCGGCGACAGCAACGGACATTGTTCTCGATATTCCGGCCCCGGAGTTCAAGCTTCAGGCCACCGATGGCAAGACCTATGCGCTCGGCGACATCGCGGGCGAAAAGGGCACGGTGATTGTCTTTATTTGTAACCACTGCCCTTATGTCAAAGCTGTGATTGACCGGCTTGCCGAGGATGCACGCGTTCTGATGGCGGAGGGGTTCGGCTTTGCCGCGATTTGCGCAAACGATGCCAAAAACTATCCGGAGGATTCCTTCGCCAATATGAAACTCTTCGCAAGCCTGCACAAATTGCCGTTTCCCTATCTTCACGATGAGAGCCAGTCCGTGGCCCGGGCCTACGGCGCGGTCTGCACGCCGGATTATTTTGGCTACGATCCCCATCTCAAGCTGAAATACCGGGGCCGCCTCGACGAAGGCCGGACAGGGCCGCTTCCAGCGGGGGCGCGGCGGGAGCTTGTCGAGGCCATGCGGGCCATCGCGGCCAGCGGCGTGGCGCCGAAGGATCAGACGCCGGCCATCGGCTGTTCGATCAAGTGGAAGACGTGAATTCGTCGCGCGTGACGCTCCAGGCGCCGCCACCCGCCGCCGCCAAATACAGCAAGACAAAGCAATAAAGAGCGGCAAGTTCGCCTTGGTTGAGGATCGGATAGAAGCTCTTTTGGGCGTGCGCGAGAAAATAGGCGACCGCCATCTCGCCGGACAAGACAAACGCCACGGGCCTTGTGTAGATGCCAAACAGCAGCAGGATGCCGCCGGCGAATTCCAAAATCCCGGCAAAACCGAGAAGTGAAAGAAATCGCATGCCGTCGAACATCGCCACATGGGGAAAGCCGAACAGCTTTGCTGTACCATGCTGGAGTAGCAAGAGGGCTGTGGCGATCCGCAGCACTCCGAGAATACGCGGCTGCCACGTCACGGCGATCTGAGGTAAATCCATCGTGAAAAATCCTCCGGCCCTTCGCATTGCAAACATTTCTACCCATATAGGCTTCGCCGCCAAACTGGAAACCGTCCGATGACCTTACTTGCTGCGCTCATTGTTGCCGCCATCGTCCTGTCAGGTCTGTTTGAGGTCTATCTCTCATACCGCCACGTCGCCTCCGTAAGCGCGAACCAGGACGAGGTTCCAGAGGGGTTTGCCGGGGCGGTCAGCGGCGAGGAGCACCGGCGGGCGGCCGCCTATACGCTGGCCCGCACCCGGCTTTCCATCGCAAAAACCATCTTTGACACGGTCCTTTCCGTCGTTTGGCTGACCTTATTGCTCGGGCCCCTGTACGACTTGGTAGCGCATTTTATCGCACCGGGCATGTCACGAGGCGTCGCGGTTGTTGTCCTGTTCGCCCTGATCGAGCGGCTTCTTCATCTGCCGTTCTCGATTTTCAGCACTTTTGCGCTGGAAACGAAGTTTGGGTTCAACCGGGCGACTCCCGCCATGTTTTTCCTCGACCGGATCAAGGGCTTGGTGCTGGCATTCGTTTTTGGTGTTCCCTTGCTTTATGGATTCTTTTTCTTGCTTCGCGTGTTGCCGGACTTCTGGTGGCTCGCGGGCTGGGCGGGGTTGATGGCGCTGATGATCGCCATGACGGTGATCTACCCCGCCTTCATCGCGCCCTTGTTCAATAAGTTCGAGCCGCTTCCGCAAGCGCCGCTGAAGACCCGGATCGAGGCTTTGCTTGCCAAATGCGGATTTGAGTCCAAGGGACTCTACGTCATGGACGCCTCCCGGCGTTCCACCCACGGCAATGCGTATTTCACCGGCTTTGGCAAGGCCAAACGCATCGTTTTTTTCGACACGCTTTTGCAAAACCATACGCCCGATGAAATCCTCTCCATTCTCGCTCATGAATTGGGCCATTATAAACTTGGCCACATCGGGCAGCGCGTCGCGGAGTCCGCGATCCTCACCCTGCTCGGTTTTGGTGTCCTTTACTGGGCGTTCGCGAGCGGAGTGACCGGTCAGTTCGGCCTCCCTCGCGATCCGGGTTTGGTTTTGATCCTTATTCTGATCGCCCTCGGCCCCGTCATGCATGTGATTTCGCCGCTGACGAGCTTTCTGTCCCGGCGGGCCGAATATCAGGCCGACGGTTTCGCCAAGGCGATGGCTGGTCCCGAGCCGATGATCAGCGCCTTGACCCGGCTTTCTCGCGACAATCTCTCGACCCTCACCCCGGACCGGCTCTATGCCTTGTTTTATTATTCGCACCCGCCGGTTCCGGCGAGGATTGCCCGGCTCAAGGCCGTTTAACCCGCGAAATTTCCGCATCCCTGCGCCTGCACCTGCGCCGCAGCACACTGCGCCAGCTGAGCCATTTTGATGACATTATCCTAGCTCACCAGTTGCGGCTCCCCTATAGTGGCGACGGGGAGGCTGGAGCTTTGCACGGTACCCGGGCGTTTGCTCGGCCAACACCAAGCTTCGCGCAACGGTTGTCCGTTAGGCACAATTACTTGTGGAAACGCGTTTTTTGGATTTAGCCCGGGGTTAAATACTTGCGTGAATTGTTGCGTGCGTGCGGACCCATCTAGATGAGTCCATGTGAGTCAGTTGGCCAATCCCGTGAATTCCGCCGTCTTACGAGGGCGGTGGCAGTGTTTATTTTGGCGGGCGCGATGCTTACCGCTTGTTCTTCCGTTCCGCCCATCGGAAGCAATGAGCCGCCAGACGCGCTGGACCGCATCCGGGCGACGGACCTTTCGCCGCGCGCGCCTGACCAGACCGGCTCCGCCAATACGGGAACGGGGGGCAATCAGGCTCAGATCTATTATGGCAGTTCGGGCACGGCTGTGACGGTGGATGTGGATGGCAATGGTCCGCGCCCTGCTGGCGGTGGAACGGGCGATGGCGTTACCTTAAACTTCGAGGATACCCCCGTAAGCGCCGTGGCGAAGGTCATTTTGGGTGATTATCTCGGCGCCGGTTATGCCATCGATCCGCGCGTGCAAGGAACCATTAGCCTGTCCTCGGGGCGTCCGGTTCCAAAATCGGATCTGTTATATATTCTCGAAAGCGCATTACGCACCAGCAACGCGGTCTTGCTGCATGATGCCGGGGGTTACCGGATCGTTCCCGCCGACGATGCGATTGGCAGCGGCCATGTCGATCGCGGAGATGGGGGCCATAATCCGGAGCCCGGCTATGGGGTGTCGGTGGTTCCCTTGCAGCATGTCTCGGTGGGGACCATCACAAAGCTCCTTGACAGTTTTGCGACGAAGCCTGGCTCGATCCGGTCGGAGCCTTCAAAAAATCTCATGATCGTCGTCGGCAATGGACTCGAGCGACGCACGGCTGTCGAGACGATTTTGAGTTTCGACGAGGATTGGATGCGCGGCCAGTCGGTCGGAATTTTTCCGATCCATAACTCGACACCGGAACCGATGGTCACGGAACTCGAAAAGATCATGGATTCCGGAGAAGACGGTCTCAGCCAGCATATGGTCAAGCTGCAACCCATCAGCCGGTCGAACGCCATTCTCGTCGTGGCGCGCAAGCCCGATTTGCTGCGCGTGGTGGCAAAATGGATCTCGCGGCTCGATGCCTCGGCGGTGGCGAGCACCGGCGTCAAGGTTTACAAAGTTCGCTACGGCGACTGCCGCCAGATCGCCAAGCTCCTCTCGGATTTGTTCATTGGTGGCGGCGGTAGCACGCTTGAATCGCCGGTCAATCAAATTGCGCCGGGTGGGGGAGCCTCGTCTTTGTCGTCGCCAAGCGGCGCCGCGGGGCAGTCGGGTTTTTCAAACACCAGCGGCTTGGGCGGCGGCGGCGGTGGTGGAGGTCTGGGCGCCGGCGGTGGCTTGGGAGGCGGCGGCGGATTGGGTACTAGCGGTGGCCAGGGCGGTGCGGGCGGCCTCGGCGGCAACCAATCCCAATCGCAAGGAGTTTTTGGCTCGCTAAACGCGGGCCAAGGCGGCGGCCAAGGGGGCGCACCCGGTTCCCCCACGGACCAGTCTGGCGGTGGCGGCGGTGCGGGTGGGTTTGTTGGAGGCGGCGGCGGAGGCGCGGGGGGAGGCGGCCGGGCGCTGCTGCCAGGAGTGCGGATTCTGCCCGATATCCCGAACAATTCGATCGTGGTCTATGCCAATACGGACAGTTACCGGGTCATCGAGCGGGCGCTCAATCAGCTGGATAGGCCCATCGCGCAAGTGGCCGTCGATGTGACCATCGCCGAAGTTCATTTGAACAATGACCTCCAATATGGCGTGCAGTTCTTTTTGGGGAACATCGGCATCCCCAACTTGCATACGCTCGGGGCCGTGGGGGTCAATTCGCCGACGGGCAGCACGGCGCTTCAGAACCAGCCGGGCTTCAATCTGACGCTTGGCAATCAACTTACTCCGCACGTGATTATCAGTGCCTTGAATCAATATACGACCACAAAGATCCTCGCCAATCCGTCGCTTGTGGTGCTCGACAATCAGACAGCGGCGCTGCAAGTCGGCCAGCAAGTGCCGATCACGCAGGGCAGCGCCAATATTTTGAACTCGGCCACGGCCACGTCAAACACCGTCTTCAATTCCATCACCTACCAGAATACAGGTATTATTTTGAGCTTCCGGCCGCATGTCCACGCCAACGGCATTGTGAATCTCGAGGTCGATCAGGAGATCAGCGCCTGCTCGAATTGTGTGGGAATTAATCTGACGCCGACGTTCACCGACCGCCATGTTAAGAGCTCGATTCAAGTCCCGAACGGGCAGACGGTTTTGCTCGCCGGCCTCGTCCAGGAGGATCATGAGAAGACGCGCTCCGGAATTCCTCTCGTCGAACAAATTCCCATCATCGGCGAAGCGTTCAGTCCCAGCAACAACAACTCCGTGGACCGTATCGAGCTCATCATTTTCATAAGGCCGCAAATTATTCGCGACGGCGTCGACGCTTCAAATGTCGCCGAGGAGCTTCGTTCCAAGATGCGGGGTGACAAAGTCGGCACGGATCATCCGCCAGGCGCCGTGACCCCTTACCCAATCGGGCTCACCCAATGAGCCAGGATCGGCTGCACATTTCCCCACCCGCCGGCTGGCCATGCGAATCTTTGAGGCCGCACAGGGGAGAAGACGGGCTTGGTTCCTCCGATTTGATGGCGAAACCCGTGCGACGAAATTTCCTCGCCACCGTGGCGCTCACCCTCATCGCTTGCGGTGTCGTGATCGCAAGCCTTGTTGCCGAGCCCGGCCCCTCTGGGCTTTTTGGCGCCGCCCTCGGGCTTTTGATGCTTGCCATCGCGGTGGCCGATGCGCGGGCCTACATTATTCCCGACCGGCTGACCCTCGCAGCACTCCTGCTCGCTTTTGCGCAAACGGGGGTCGCGGGCTTTGAAACTCTGCCGGAGAATATGGCCTTGGCGGCGTTGCGGGGCGTTGTCCTGGCGCTGGGGTTTCTGGCGCTGCGGGAGACATATTTCCGGCTTCGCCGGCGCCAGGGGATTGGCCTTGGCGACGTCAAGCTCGCCGCCGTCGCCGGTGCCTGGCTCGATTGGCCTCTCATTCCGGTCGCGATCGAAATCGCCGCTGTCCTAGCGTTGATCGCCTATATCACGAACCAGCTTGTCCTGCGGCGGCCCTTGCGGGCGACCGCGAAATTGCCCTTTGGTGTTTTTTTCGCGCCGGCGATTTGGTTTTGCTGGCTGCTCGGCGCCCTATTTTTAAAGGTTTAACGGAGCACCCCATGGAGGTTTTCCGCTCTTCGCGAAGAGGCCAGAACTGGCGGCGGCAAATGTTTTGGCCGCGCCTCTGGGCCATTTCCGGCCTGCTGCTATGCGCGGCATTTTTGGGCAATTCCGGCGCGGCAGCGGACCCGCTTAAGACGGGGGTGCGCGCCTTCGCTGCCGGCAATTATGTGAAAGCCGCCGAAATTTTTGCGATCCTCGCGCCGCAAGGCGATCCGACGGCGCAAACCTACCTCGGCTACATGTTCGCCAACGGCAAGGGCGTGCCGCAGGATTTTATCGTGGCTGCGGGGTGGTATCGTTGCGCCAGTCAGCAAGGCGTTGCCCGGGCGCAATATCAGCTGGGGCTCATGTATGACAAAGCCCAAGGCGTGCCGCAGGACTATATGAAGGCTTATGCGCTGGTGAATCTTGCTGTCGCGAAGGCTGGCCCGGAACGCGAGCCGTGGGCGAGAATACGCGACGCCATAGCCTCGAAATTGAGCCTCAGGGAGCGAACCCAGGCGCAACAAATGTCGTTCGAGGGTGTCCCGGAAGTTCCGTGTTTGCCTATTGTCTCGAGCGTACAGGTTGCGCCATTTCCTTTCCTTTTTCCGAGCATTATCCCGTGACCGCTCGAACGACTCCCGCATGATGGGCCTGCGCGAGTTTCCCATTTGACACCGTCCCAGGACGCCGCACTCTCTTAGCCCGCCCGCCGTGCTGCCCGGTGTGGAAAGTCCGCGACTTTTCAGTTGCCGTGCTTTAAAGCGCGTGGGTCTTCCGTCAATTGGCGGAAACTCAGGTTGGCAAGACGCTCCCGGCAAAGAGGGGACCATGTACGACAACGTCACCGTGACGGCGTCCGCCCGTCTTCACCTTGGATTTCTTGACATGAATGGCGGACTTGGCCGCCGTTTCGGGAGCCTGGGGCTTGCCATCGACCGGCCGGTCACGCGCTTGAGGCTTCAGCGCGCGGAGGCGCTCACGGTCGCGGGATTGGAAGGGGAGCGCGCGTCCCGCTATCTCACCGATTTGGCGCGTCATTTGGGTCTGCCGCCGGCCTATGCCTTGACCATTGAGGAAGCGATTCCCCCACATGCGGGACTGGGCTCGGGCACCCAACTCGCGCTTGCCGTCGCGACCGCCTTGCGGCGTCTTGAAGGGCTTCCTTTGGACCCGGCAAACGATGCGCTTTTGTTGCGGCGTGGCGCCCGTTCGGGCATCGGCTTGGGCCTCTTCGAGCAAGGAGGGGTCATTGTTGATGGCGGACATGGGGCACGGACTTCGACGCCGCCGGTCATCGCCCGCCTGGAATTCCCCGCCAAATGGCGGGTGATCATCGCCGTCGATCCGCGCACCGAAGGCGTTCATGGGAGCGAGGAGCAAACCGCCTTCGCCCAGCTGGCTGATTTCGCGCCGGGCTTGGCTGCCGAAATCTGCCGCCTGGTTCTCATCAAGGCATTGCCGGCTCTGGCCGAACAGGATATTGGCTCCTTTGGTGACGCGATCGCGCGTCTCCAGGAGATCGCCGGAGACTATTTCGCGCCCGCGCAAGGCGGCAAGCCCTACGCAAGCGCTGCAGTGGCACAAGTGATGGATGAGCTTCGGCTGCATGGAGCGAAAGGCATAGGCCAATCCTCCTGGGGGCCAACCGGCTTTGCTTTTGCCGCCGATGCGCGGGAGGCGCAACGCTTGTGCGGCACCGTCCAAGCAATGGCCGACGCATCTGGGCTGGAACTCCTCATCTGCAAGGGCGTCAACCACGGCGTCCGCGTCGAAGGGGACTCCTTCGCTGTTATGAAATAGTCGCAATGAGATAGGGGTAATACGTGGCCAAGAATATATTGCACATGCTCAGTCCGCTCCGGCACATGAGCCCATTCGACGTGAATATGGCGCTCGACGCAGGATATGACTCGGTTGTTCCTTATATCGATGTCAAGCTCGAGGAAGTCATGCCGCTGGTGCAGGACGCCATGTTCTCGCGCTCGCCCAGGGATGCCGTCCATACCGCTGTTTTCATTGGCGGCAAGGACGCGGTTCTGGCGCTCGATATGCTGGAGCAAGTGCGCAAGACACTGTTGAAACCGTTCGAGATTTCAGCCTTCGCCGATCCCGCCGGATCGTTCACCACTGCCGCCGCGATGGTTGCCTGCGTCGAAAAAATTCTGAAGAAAAAGAACGGCAAGGCGCTTGCCGATACGCATATTGTGATTTTTGGCGCGACGGGGCCGGTGGGCTACACCTGCGGTGTGATCGCGGCGCTTGAAGGCGCCGAAGTAACCCTCACCGCGCGCGAGTTGAGCAAGGTGCAAGCCAAGGCCGACGAGATCAAGCAGAGGTTCGGTGTGACCGTGCAGGCCGCCCAGGCAAAGTCGCCAGAGGAAATTTCCTCGGCGCTGGCGGGCAAGGAAGTTGCGCTATGCTGTGCGGCCGCAGGTGTGCAGGTTCTGTCGGCATCGATGCTCGCGGCGGCCAAATCCTTGCTGGTTTCAGCCGACGTCAATGCGGTGCCGCCGGCGGGGATCGAGGGGCTTGAACTGATGGCGAACGGCGCCGAATTGGCGGGCGGCAGTCTTGGCATCGGACCGCTCGCCATTGGCGACGTGAAATACAAGACAGAATCGGGATTGTTTCAACGGATGGCGGGGTCACCCAAGGCGATCAGCCTCGATTTTCGCGATGCCTTCAGTCTCGCGCGTGAGATCGCCTGAAGCCGGTGCCGCGATTTTGATCGCGGCATCGTCGGGGAGGGCCTTGGCTGGGGCCGCGCGGCGAGCCGGGTTTATGCCGCTCGCCGCTGACTTTTTCGACGATTTGGATACGCGCGGATTTTGCGACGCCAACCGCCTAGTCGAAGGCGGGCTCGGCCGAGGATTTGACGCGGACAATCTCATTCCGGCGCTTAACTCCCTTGCTGGTGCCGCGCCGCCCTGCGGCTTCGTTTATGGAGCAGGGTTTGAGGATCGAACGGAACTTCTGGAAATTATCGCGCGGCGATTCCCGCTACTCGGCAATTGTCCCGATGTGGTTCGCGGCGTGAAGGATCCGGTGCGGCTTTCGCAGCTTTGCGCCGCCCTCAATATTCCCCATCCCGAGATAAGCGTGAAGATGCCAAGCGATAGCCGCGATTGGCTCGCCAAAAGCGCGGGGGGAGCGGGCGGCAGCCATGTGGCACCGGCCGGCGCAGAAATTCCCGCAGACGAAAATATCTATTTTCAGCGCATCGTCACAGGAGACTCCATTTCGATTCTTTTTGTGGCCGATGGTACCAATGCGAATATCGTGGGTCTCAGCCAGCAATGGGCGGCACCAACGCCGGAAGAACCCTACCGGTTTGGCGGCAGCCTGCGCCCGGCCGGTCTCACGTCCACACTGGAAGACAAGTTGCGGCGCGCGGCACACGCCGTCACGGCGGCGTCCGGGCTTCGCGGCCTCAACAGCATCGATTTTCTGGTTGACGGCAACGAATATACATTAATCGAAATCAACCCGAGGCCCGGCGCCACCCTCGACATTTTTGACGATCGCGATGGCTCCCTGTTTCGCGCCCATGTCGAATCTTGTCTTGGGCGCCTCCCCGTGCGGCTGCCTGAATTCAGGGGTGCGGCGGCGGCCGCGATTGCCTACGCGCCGCATGACATTTCCAGCATGCCGGAATTCGACTGGCCCGATTGGACGGCGGACCGGCAGAAAGCGTATAGCGAAGTCCGGGCGCACGCTCCTGTCTGCACAATCAACGCTCGCGCAGAAAAACCAGGGATGGCCCGCGCGTTTCTTGATGCGCGGACGGCTTGGATTCTTGGCCGCCTGGAACAAGCCCCAAACAAAACCAACAAGCGAAATCAAACTCAGACTGGGAAGGAAACGGCACATTGAGCGATCTCAGCATCAACACACTAACCGGCGCGGCGGTGGACCGCATGGTCGCGAACGCCGCCCAGTTGCGGATCAAAGTTTCCAAAGGTGAAGCGGGCGAGACGATTATCGACGCCGGGAAAAACGCCCGGGGGGGTATCGAGGCGGGTATCGCAATCGCCGAAATCTGCCTCGGCGGCCTCGGAACGGTTGGCCTTGCTCCGACCGGAGGCAATCCGAAATGGCCGTATGAGCTTTGCGTCCGCTCGACCGATCCCGTCATTGCTTGCCTCGCCAGTCAATATGCGGGCTGGGCCCTCTCGCACGGCGAAGGCAAATCGGCGTTTTTCGCGCTGGGCTCAGGTCCGGGGCGGGCGCTGGCCCGCAAGGAGCCTTTGTTTTCGGAATTGGAGTATCGCGACACCGCGACGCGCGTGACACTCGTGCTCGAATCGGACAAGCCGCCGCCGCGTGAGATCACGGAAAAAGTTGCGCGCGATTGCGGCGTCTCACCGGAAAATGTGACGTTCATTTTCGCGCCGACACAAAGTCTCGCAGGCGGTGTTCAGGTCGTGGCAAGAGTGCTCGAAGTGGCGCTGCACAAAACTCATGAGCTTAAATTCCCGCTGGCACGTGTCGTCGATGGCGTGGCCTCGGCGCCGCTGTCGCCGCCGCACCCGGATTTTGTTCAAGCCATGGGACGCACCAACGACGCGATCATCTATGGCGGTCAAGCGCATCTGTTCGTGACAGGGCCTGCTGCCGATGCAAAGGCACTAGCTGAACAGCTCCCAAGCACCATGTCGCGCGATTACGGGCGTCCGTTCGCCGAAGTGTTCAAAGCCTACAAGGGGGATTTCTACAAGATCGACCCGATGCTGTTCAGCCCAGCGCGGGCCATTGTGACAGCCGTCGATACCGGCGAGACGTTTCACGCGGGAAAAATCGATCAAGCCTTGCTCGATGTCTCTTTCGGATAGGCAGCAAGCGCCGCGTGAGGCATTGAACGGACCCAGGATCGCGCTGGCTGTCGATCTTTACGATTGGCATGCGCGCGATCTCGTGGCGGCTTTCGCGCGCGCGGGCGTCGTTGCCGTTCCGCTGCGCCTTTCTCAATGCGGGTTCGATACGCGGCGGCCGAACGGCCTTGTTATTCCAGGCTTTGGCGCGGATTTGCCGGATGCGGTTTTCGTTCGCGCGATTGGGTCCGGCACGTTTGAGAGCGTGACCTTGCGGCTCGATGTATTGCATTGTCTTGGCGAAATGGGCGTGCCGGTCTTGAACTCCGCGCGCGCCATCGAAGTCTGCGTCGACAAAGCGGCAACAAGTTTCGCGCTTGCTCGCAAGGGGATTCCGACTCCCCCGACCTGGACAGTCCAATCGCAGCAGGCTGCCCGCCAGATTGTGCGGCGCGAAGCCGGTCGCGGCCCCCTTGTTTTGAAACCTTTGTTTGGCGCGCAAGGGTTCGGCTTGAAACTGATCCGGCGCGAAGACGACCTTCCCTCCATTGAGGCGGCCGATGGCACTTATTACCTTCAGCGATTCATCGCGGTCGAACGCAACGGTTTTCGCGACATTCGGTTTTTCGTGTCGGAGGGCGAAGTCATCGCCGCGATGACGCGCCACGCGTCGCAATGGATCACCAATGTCAAACTTGGCGCCCGGCCGGAATGGTGTGAGCCGGACACCAAGATGATCGATCTTGCCTTGCGCGCGGCAGCGGCGACCGGTGCGGATTTCGCCGGCGTGGATATGATCTTTGACGCGGCGGGCGCCCTCCAGGTTCTTGAAGTCAACAGCATGCCCGGATGGCGCGGCCTGCAAAAGGTGGCCCCGTTTTCGATTGCTGACAAATTGGCCGCGAACGTCTTGGCGCGGATCGGGCGATCACGGGCGAAGGCTGTAGGGTGAACGAGATCGCCTCGGCATTCTCCGCCGCCTGCCGTGACGAGGTCGAGGCTCCCAAGCCCGGCAATGTGCATGTTTTCGCTGACGGCCATCGCATGACGGTCCGTGATTTTCTGCGCAGCGCCGAGGCCGCCGCGCCAGCCTTATGCAAACCGTCAACGCCGATTGGCGAGCGCATACTTTCCGCCGTAGAGGCGACTTTCGTGGCGGTCGGCATGAACACCAACCTTGGAATCATTCTTTTATGCGCACCCCTTGCAGCTGCTGCGGAGAGCCGCGAGGACATGCACGTTGCTTTGCACAAGACTCTTTCCGGATTGACGGTCGCGGACGCGGCTGCCACGTTCCGGGCGATTCTGCGCGCCTCGCCTGCGGGGTTGGGCACGGCGCGCCGCCACGATGTCCATGGGGATGCGGATGTCACGCTGCTGGAGGCAATGCAAGAAGCGGCCGGCCGGGATAAGATCGCCTTTCAGTATGCGTCTGATTTTGTGGATGTCTTCGAAACCGGAATGGGCGCCTTAACGAGTGCGCGAGACAGGGGCTGGCCCGCCCCCTGGCCGGTGGTAAGTGTTTATCTCGCGTTTCTGGCGGGTTTTCCCGATAGTCATATCGCGCGCAAACATGGCTTGGAGACGGCTGCGCGGGTGCAAGGCGAGGCGCGGTTTGCACTGGAACGCTACATGAACACCGCAAATCCTGGGGATGCGCTGCAAGATCTTTTGATATTCGATCAAAATCTTAAAGCAGCCGGATTAAACCCCGGAACCAGCGCGGATCTCGCTGTCGCGACGGTTTTCGTAGAACGTTTAACTCACATCTTGATCAACCGGCGCAATAATGGTTGAGTGCGGCCGCGACGGAAACCTCCGCCGCCATCCCGCCCGGCCAAATCTCCGGCGTTGACAACAAGGTTGTTCGTCGGGCATGTGTCGAACTCTTCCGACGCCCAATCGGAGCAGGCTTCTCCAGGGGAGGATATCAGTAATGGGGATTTTAAGCATGGCAAAGATAAACAAGCTCTGCGTCGGCGAATCGCTCGTCGGTGACGGCAATGAAGTCGCTCATATCGACCTCATCATCGGACCGCGCGGCAGCGCCGCCGAAACGGCGTTTGCGAATGCCCTCACAAACAATAAGGACGGCTTCACCACGCTGCTCGCGGTTGTGGCGCCGAACCTGCTCGTCAAGCCCGCGACCATTCTGTTCAACAAAGTGACGATCAAGAATGCGACCCAGGCCGTGCAGATGTTCGGACCGGCCCAGCATGGCGTCGCCAAGGCTGTCGCAGACAGTGTCGCGGCGGGCGTTATTCCGGTAGGCGAAGCCGACAATCTTTTCATCTGCGTTGGCGTGTTCATTCATTGGGACGCCAAGGACAATCAGAAGATTCAGGACTTCAACTATCAGGCCACCAAGGAATCGATCGCGCGCGCGGTCAGCGGCGAGCCGACACCGGCCTATGTCGTTGCACAGCGCAATATCGCGAAGCATCCTTTCGCGCCGAACTAAGCACGCGCTTAGCTGAAAAGGATAAAAAGGGGCTTAGGCCCCTTTTATTTTATTTTCCGCCGCGGCGAGATCGCCGCCGGTCAGACGGCCATCATGCAGTGCCGAGGCGACGAGAACGCCGCTGATTCCTATTTGCTCCAAACGCAAAAGATCATCGGCGCCGCGAAGTCCTCCGGCGGCATAGATCATAAGAGAGGGCGCGCGGCGTCTGACCTCCAAAAGGCGGTCCATGTCCGGACCGGCATCGCTGCCGACCCGCGCCAGGGTCATGACAATGACGCGGCGGGGCCACAGATGTGGCCTGTCATACAGGTTTTTTGGTCCGATAAATCTGTCGTCACGAAAATCAAGCGAGAGAATAATTCGATCATTTTCCACGAGATCAGAAAGCACCGTGGCGCTTTCCAAGGATTCGCTTCCAAGGACAAGATGCGCGCCCTTGTGCTGAGCAAGCCAGGACCGCGCTTCGATAGCGTCGCGCATACCAGCATCGATCCAAAATACATGACCAGGAAAAGCCGCTGTGACTGACTCGATGGTTTGCGTATTGCCGCTCCGTGATTCGATGCGGTCGAGATCGGCGATATAGAATGTCCCAAAGGGATGAATCGCCAAAAGCCCGGCGATAACGTCGAGAGGCCCGCTGGTTTTCGAAATCGGCGTCATGATCGGCGCATAATCCTGTCGCAAGCCGTGGCGGGCGCGCACCACCGCGCCGCCCATCAGGTCGATGACCGGAATGACTTCAATCGCATCTTCGCGCATAACTAATCCAACGCTCTCCGGAATTTTATATAATACGCTCAAATGCAAAACATTATTATCGGATGGGACGTCGGAGGTGCGCATCTGAAGGCCGCGCGCGCGGAAAACGGCGTGATTGCCGGCGCCGTTCAGGTCGCCTGCCCCCTTTGGCTCGGGGTCGCGGAACTCGATCGCGCTTTTGACGAAGCGACCGCCGCCATCGGCCGGGCTCCCGTCAATGCGATCACCATGACGGGCGAACTCTGCGATGCCTTCGCCACACGTGAGGAAGGCGTTGCGGGGCTTGCTGCGATCATGGCGCGGCATCTTGACCCGGGTCGCGCGGTTTTTTACGCGGGCCGCTCCGGCTTTGTCGAGACGTGCGACATCGCGCAACAGGCAACCGGCATCGCTTCGGCCAATTGGCACGCCAGCGCGTCACTGACCGGACTGCACGTGCGAGAGGGGTTGTTCATCGACATGGGATCGACGACGGTGGATATTATCCCTGTCAGTGAGGGACGGCCAGCAAACCTCGGCTACAGCGATGCGGAACGCCTTATTCATGGCGAGCTTGTCTATAGCGGTCTTACGCGAAGTTTTTTGATGGCGGGTCCGAAACTTGTGCCATTCGCCGGTCAATGGACGCCGTTGATGAACGAATGGTTCGCCAGCATGGCCGATGTTCATCGTATTCTCGGGCAGTTGCCGGACGGCGCCGATCTGATGGAGACGGCAGATGGGCGCGAAAAAACCAAGGCTTCCTCCTGCGCGCGGCTGGCTCGGATGATCGGGCGCGACAGCGGCGAGGCGGATGAAACAGCCTGGGAATGGCTGGCGCGATTTTTTGCCGAGGCGCAACTGCGCGAGATCATGGACGCGGCCGCTCTCGTTTTGTCACGCGGCCACATTGCCCCAGGCGCGCCTGTCATTGGCGCTGGAATCGGGCGCGGCGTCATTCGTGATCTGTCGGGGCGGATGGGCCGTCCCTTTGCCGCTTTCGATGATCTCATTGTGGCGAATCCGGAAGCGCGCGCAAAAGCCTGCGATTGCGCGGCTGCATCAGCCGTGGCGCTGCTCGCCAGCGCTCAATTTCCAGCGTAATATGCTTCGCGCTTTTGCATGAGCCACGACCAAGCCTCTTTCTCGCGCGGGCCTGCGGTCTTTTCAACGGCGATCGCCAGATAAGCGATTTCCAGGTCGATTTTGTCGCGCGGCAACATGTGCAGCCGGGTCAGGAGGATGGCGCATTCGACAACGGCGTTGGCGGCGCGATTGACCCCTTCGAATGGCGCATGCTGCTCCTTATGCAGAATCTTGCAATGGAAGCGGGGACGCTCGGCATCGGCTTTGAAATGCGCGACTTTGAGTTCGGCATGGGCAAGCGCATCCGCAAGACGCGGCACGGAAATTTTTGTTGCGGGTACAAGGGGCCAGTCACGCCGTCCGGTGATGAGTCCGGCGAAAATACGCGCGTCGTCGGTGTAATTGGCGACGGCGACGGAGGACTCCAGAAGATTGTCGTGTGTCGCGGAGGGAAGAAAGGGCGCGATGATCCAGCCTTCCCCGTCCTCGATAAGACCGAGCGGCGCCATATGAGCTTGGCCTGAACGATCGACGGTCGTGACGATAACTTCGCGGATCATCGGCACCTTGATGTCTCCTTAAGCAGATTTCTGAACGCCGTATCGAGTCTGCCGCCCTACGTCAGACTTTCGCGCGCAGAGTGTGTCCTGCTTCGCGAAGCCTATCCTTGGTTTCTTCCTGCTTGTCCGTCGCGCAGCCCCAATCGAGCGGCTCGTCTTGTGTGTAGCGCTTGCCGAGAGCAAAAGCGATCTCGGCCTTGGCGAGTTCGGCGCCCAGATAAAACGCATGCGCGCCATCCGCCTCGACGCCGAGCTTAGGATAAAGGGAAAGGGCATCGCGCGAAATGTAATGCCCATCGCGATTGAATATGTGAATTCCGTCGTCAGCTGTCAGAATTCGAAAATTTGTATCCCGCACCTCTGCCGCGAGCCCGGCGATGTCTTCGCGTGTCAGCGGATAGGGTGAAAGATCGTGGAGAGAGACAAGCCCGGCGTCAAAACCTTTTGGCAAGGCGCTCTCAGTGGATGCCGCGAACATGAGCCGGCGTGCCGCGTCGTGTTCCTCGATCGTGCGCCGCGTATGCGGGCTCACCTGGACGGTGAGGACATTGCGGATGTCAAGCTCGGAGCAGATGCCCATAAGAAGGGCCGTGATACCGCCGGTATCGGCTTCCGTTAATTCGGTGAGATTGCCTGTCCCCATCATCATTTCGGCGTGTGGGAGGCGCCGTCTTGTTTCGATATAGCGGGCAATAGACGCTGTAAATCCAAAATGGATCGGATCAAGAATCGGATCGACGATAAAAGGGAGATTGCGCCGTACCGCTGCATCGGCGGCGCGGACAAGCGAGTCGAGATCGCCATGCGGCGCGGCGACGAGAACTGGCGTTGCGCCCGAGCCTTCCGCGATATCGAGTGTGTTTTCTTCGAGGCTCAGTAAAAAATCAGCGCCTGCCCCGGCGCCGCGCGCGAGTTCGTGCCTGTTCGCGGAATCGATACTGACCTTATGCCCAGCCGCTTTCAAAGCGCGGACGCTGTCTTCCAGATGCGGAAACGGCGTGTCGGGAAGACAGCCAATATCGATGACATCCGCTCCTGACTTTCGCAGTTCCGCTGCCCGAGCAAGCAAGGCGTCGATGGAAAGCGCGGAGGCATCGACAATTTCGGAAAAGATACGAATGGAAAAATGCGACAAATCTTTTGCTTGACCGCCGCGTCCGAGATAGGCGGGAAGATCGCTCAACTCATCTGGCCCGCGGGTTACCGGTACTCCGAGCTGATCTTGGAGATGCGCGAGATCGGCGCGACAGCGGCCGGGCAAAATAATGCGGTCCACGGCCACAGGCCGGCCAAGACGGCGCAGGATGATTGCTTCAGTCATTAGCGCGGCGACCTTTACCCCGATATCGCGTATCTCCCAAGTAAACGGCGTCTCGCCCAAGGAACGCATGATCCGCTCCAATCGCGGATAGGCAAGATGGCCTGTGAGAAAGAGGAGGCGCTCGCTCATGCGGGTTTCAGTTCGCTCCTCCGCCGGCCGATGAATTCTATTAGATCTTTCAAACTTTCCGCGACCTGTGTCGCCTCGAAGATTTTCAATTTTTCGGTATTCTCAAGATCGATCCGCCGGGGAAACACTTTTACCATGCCATCGGGTGCACGGGTCAAAAGCTCCGGCGCAGTATCGCAGGCAAAAACAATACAAGGGACTTGGCATTTGCCCGCCTGGGCGAAAACATTGCTCGCGAGATTGTCGGAGATTCCATAGACGAATTTGGCGACGGTGTTTGAGGTCGCGGGTGCCACGACGAGCGTGTGATATACCCCATGATAAAAATAGCCGACCTGCGGCGAACTCGCGGCGGTATCCTTGTAGACACGGGCGGTTTTCGGCAGATCGAGCTGTTGCTTATATTGGCGTAGCACTTCTCCGGCGGCTTTGCTGACGAAGAGATCGACGTGCTCCAATTCGCGCGCAAGTTCGATGCACTCGTTGAAAAAGTGACCAGAGCCAGTAAGCGCCCAACCCCAGCGCGGCGTAACGACTTTGCTCATAGGGGCACCAATCCATCTTAGGGAAAAACTTCGGGCTTTAAGCGCCCAGATCATATCAGGGAATTGTGATTTTGGTGCCCGGCATTCCACCGCTTTGCAAGACACGCAAGGCTCCCGCGAGCGCCTCCGGACCCGCGAGCCAAACCTCCGCCTGGCTTTGCGCGGCGAAACGAGGAAACAAGGGATCGACGATTTTGTTCGCGGCAAGGCCGCCCGCCGTAGCTGGACCCGTCGGGCCAACGGATTTGATCAGTAGCAGCCGGTGCGCGCCAAGGATCCCGGTGAGCCAGGCGGCGAGAGAATCCGACGTCAGCTCCCATGTTTCCGGGATCTCCGGGGCGGCAAGGATCATCTTCGCCGGCATCCAGACGGGGATTTGCCCAGCACACAAGGCGCCGTCCAATTCCTCCCGGCAGCTGGCCAATGCAAACACCGGCGCCCGCGCCGCGAGTGCGGTGCCATATTGTTCCATCGCCATCAGCGCCATGCGATGCGCCGTGGCATCGTCAAATCGCATGGTGGCTTGGGTTGTCCGGACGCAATCGGCAAACGGGCCGCCCCCTGGTACGAGAATGAGCGGGCCGCCCCATGCCGCCAGCACCTCGAGCCACGCCGCGCATTGCGGCGTATGAGCGAGACTGCCGCCAAGTTTGACGATGGCGGCGCAGGATGCGTTGCCGTTACGCGGCATTGCCCGGAAGCGCGGCGACCCGCGCCGTGGCGATGGAATGTTCCGCAGTGCGTTCGCGCTTGATCTCGACGCCGACTGTGCCGCGCACGACGTCGAGTTTTTCGATCCGGACGCAGACCCTCGCGACACAAGGATAACGCAGAATTTCATCCGCGACGCCGCTCGCCAGGGTCTCGATCAAATCCACATGCCCCCGCCCGAGAATGATTTTTATGGAGTCGATGATGACGTCATAAGAAAAAACGCCGCGCATATCGTCAAACCGGGCGTCATTGCGCAGCACGTCCGCGTCGATATTAAAACGCACGTTCTGGGTGTGGCCGCGCTCGAAATCATAGGCGCCGATCGCGCAGGGAAGCACGAGATCATGAACAAAAATCAGATCCGTCTCGACAAACTGTTCCTTCGCGGCGACAAATCCGCGCCCCAACAAGAGGCGCCAATCAACCCCTGGCTCATTGCGGGTGGCTTCAACCTCGCGAGGAATGAGATCGCGGATGATTCCAACCAAGGAAGGATCGATTGCATCCTCGCGCACGCGCCCATGGCAGAGACTGCCTCGAAATCCGAGATAATCTGGCTCCAACGGCAAGAGGCGCGGCACATCGGGCGCTTCGAGCGAACCCGCAAGACCGCACAGGAGCTTGTTCTCCCGGCAGCGGCCGATGAAACGATCGAGCGCGGCGATGTCCATATGATCGAGAAGGCGGCCCTTACCTTTCTTGGCGGTGTCGAGCATTGCTCCGGCAAAACCATTGCTGGCCATAATCCGCAGGAAATCCCAATCCGGCGCGTAATCGGCGAAAAGAACGCCAATGAGCCTGGTGTTCTTGGCTTGCGGCGCCAAGGCACGCGCGCAGTCGGCGGTTGCCCGGTCCGGCGAGAAGCCGATCTTGACATAATCGACACCCGTCGCCGCCATTGCCGCGACGGCATCGGCAAGGGTCGAAGGCGAGCCTGGGGAACCGGCGGCGGCACTCATCGGCAGACGCTTGCCGATCGAACGGACGATGCGTGCCGCGTCATCCACATCCAGCGCGCCGAGCGCCCCTTTCGATGGGTCCTTGAGATCGAGAATGTCGGCGCCGCCGGCGCAAACCGTCTCCGCCTCGGCCGGATTGGCGACACTCGCCAGCATCAAGGTCATTATCGTCTTTCCTCGACCATGCCCGGAGGGCTGCCGCGCGCTGGAATATTCGCGAATATGGGATGAAACACGGGCGCCGCCCGTGCTTGGTTGATGATGGATTGCTTAAAGCCAGCGGATCCCTCGGGTAACGGGAAATATATCCATTGGAACCGGAAAAGCAATTATTGGCAGGAGCGCACTCATCCCTCCTCGAAATGCGTCATAAGCATGCTGCAGAGCTTGTCGCGCGCGGCACCTGCCCGCCGCTGAAGCGGCATACCATTGCATTGCCCGGCTTCCGTTAGAGGGCTGAGGCTATTCGTCAGGAAAACATGATCCGCCGCGCCAAGGCTGCTGATCGCAAGCGAAGTCTCGACCGGTGCCAATCCCGCTTGTTTCGCCATTGAAAGGACAAGTGCCCGTATGGTGCCGGGCAAGGCGCCATCACCTATGGGCGGCGTTTCCAGGCGCCCATCCCGGATGATGAAGAGATTGGCGGCACTCGCGCAGGCGATGGCTCCGCGTGTGTTCAGCATCAGCGCGTCGTCCGCGCCTTGCGCGCGGGCCTCGGACAGAGCTAGCACATTGTCGAGGTAGGGCAGCGACTTGATGCGGGAAAGCGGGGAGTGTTCGTTGCGCCGCGTCACCGTTGCGATACGGAGCGAAACGGGCGCTTCGCGTTTCGGCGGCATTTGCGACAAGGTCATGAGGATCGTGGGATGCGGCGCCTCGGGTGGTGCAAGGCCGCGCGGTCCCGCCCCTCGCGTCAGGGTGACGCGCAAAACAGCGGAAACAGCTCCCTCGGCGGCGAGATATTGCGCGATATCCGCACGCAGTTTGGGGATATCCACGCTTCGCGCAAACCCTAGAATGTCGAGACCGGCATTGAGCCGTGCCAGATGCGCCTCGAGATCACAGACCTTGCCGCGGCAAACCGCCATCGTCTCGAACAAGCCATCGCCGAGCAAGAGACCGCGATCGGTGATGGCCACATGCGCGTCCTCCGGCGCGATGATCCGGCCATCCTGCCAGACACGCATCATTGCCGCCCGATGTGGCCAAGAAAATTGCGGAGCATCCGGTGGCCGTGTTCCGTGAGGATCGACTCGGGATGAAATTGCACGCCGAACGTTGGGTGATCGCGGTGCCGCAGAGCCATGATCTCGCCCTCGCTCGACCAGGCAACCGGGGCGAGCAAACCGTCGCGCCCTTCAATCTCGACGATCAGGGAATGATAACGGCCAACACTCAACGGGTCGGGCAAGCCTTCCAAAATGCCCGAGGCCTCGTGACGCACAAGGCTTGCCTCGCCGTGCATGGGGCGCTGGGCGCGGGTAACCCGGCCGCCGAACACCTGGCCAATACATTGATGACCAAGGCAAATTCCGAGAATCGGGACGCGGCCGGAATATTCCGAAATGAGCTGCATCGAGACGCCCGCCTCGTCCGGCGTGCAGGGCCCCGGCGAAATCACGATGGCCTCGGGCTCCTCGTCCGGCAACGCCGCGTCGTTGCGGATGACTTCGGGCGTGCCTCCAAGCTCGCGGAGATAATTGGCAACCGTGTGGACGAAGGAATCATAATTGTCGATGACGAGAATCACTTGGCGAATTCCTTTGCGCCAAAGGCCTTGAATATCGCCCGCGCTTTATCCAGCGTTTCATCATATTCGGACGCCGGATCGGATGCGGTGACGATCCCGCCGCCTGCCTGCACCACGCAGGAGCCGCCGCGAAAGCTCGCGGTGCGGATGACAATGTTGGTGTCCATCGTACCATCAAACCCGATATAGCCGATCGCTCCGCAATAGGGGCCGCGCGCATGGCCCTCCATTTCGGTGATGATTTCCATCGCCCGGACTTTTGGCGCGCCGGTCACGGAGCCGCCCGGAAAGGCCGCAGCCAAAACGTCGACTCCGCCAAGTCCTTCACGCAGACGGCCCACTACGGACGAAACCAGATGATGAACCGAGGCAAAGGTTTCAAGACCGCAAAGCTGCGGCACTTGCACCGAGCCCGGCAGGCAAACTTTCGAAAGATCGTTGCGCAGAAGATCGACGATCATCACGTTTTCGGCGCGATCTTTGCGGCTTTCTGTGAGCGCTTGCGCCTGGAAGGCGTCGAGAATGGCATCGGCAAAGCGGCGCCGCGTACCCTTGATCGGCCGCGTTTCAACGCGATCGCCCTCCACTCTTAAAAATCGTTCGGGGGAGGCAGAAGCGAGGGTGAATCCTTCATGCGCAAGATAAGCCGAGAAGGGTGCGGGATTAAGTTTTCGCAAGTGGTTGTAAAAGCCAAAATGATCGAAGCCGTGTGGCACGGGCGCTTCGAACCGCTGTGCCACATTGGCTTGAAAAATGTCACCCGACAGAATTCGTTCGATGACTTCGTGGACCATCCGTTCATAGCTGGCCCGAGTGAAATTGCTGGTCCAGCCATCCAGCGAAATCACGGACGCAGGAGATGGCGGTGGAGCATTCACGAGCCGTGTCTCGAAGAAGCGGCCGCGCTCCACCGCGCGGCGCTCACGCGCTGGCGCGCCCGTCTCGGGAAAACCCGTCGAGAGGATAAAGCCACGCCGCTCGATCAAATCCAAGGCAACGACGACGTCGTAAAAGCCGAGCGAAAGATCGGGGAAAGCGAGCCTATTCAGTCTGGGCGCGGGAAGCCGTTCCAAACTGCTACCAAGTTCATAGGAGAACAAGCCCGCGGCGCCCCCCTGAAAAGGCGGCAGTCCCGGCAGGGAGACCATTCGATAGGCTGCCAATTGCGATTTTAGCCGTGCAGACCAGTCCTTGCCCGCGATGTCCGCCGTGAAACGCGCGAATGGGTCAGCCGCGATAAAACTGTACCGGCCAAGCTTCCGGTCGGTCACGGAACTATCGAGAAAGGTTATGAAAGGCAGATCGCGTAGCGCGTGGGCGGCGTGCGCAGGGTCACAAAAATCAATTTCTATGACATGCATCAGGCTGCCTTCGCGCCACTATCGAAACCAATGCCGGAGATCGCGGTGGAGGTTCAGTCCGCGATTCGATGTGCCTCCACGTCTTTACATATGGGGCTTCGCCGCCCCCGCGCCACTGCCAGCCTTTTACATCAAGCGGAGCAGCCACAACCTGAATGCTTCCCGCCGGCCCTCCCATTTCGCAAGATTCTGTCCAGAAACGCCCGCATCCTTGGTCCCTGCTTTAATGGCCTTTTTTCGCGGGTGCTTGCGGCTTCGGTGCGGCGGGCTCCGGTGCGCTGGGAGCTACCTCTGGGGATGGTTGTTTTGCCGGGGCTGGAGCCTTGGGCGGCTCCGAAGGCTTTGCGGTGGGCCGGCCTTTATAAGCGATCCAAGTGCTTCTAGGGGCAACCCCAGGTCTTCCCCGGTGCAGGGCGTGGCGCGAAACGGCACGGGAGCGCGCAACAGATCGCCCACTCAGAGTCGATTCGCGAATCATTTCTTGATTGTGCATGAACTCCTCGGGCAGCTTCAGGGAAACAGCCAAAAAGGCGTATGGGCATATTATTTCGCGGCCGTCAACGGGTGTTGATGCGGCGGCCCCTCGAAACCTGCCAAAAACTTTCGGCGCGCTGGACCATTGGCAAAAAAATTCAGTCGCAGTCTTGCACCCTTTGATGGCATGACGTAGCCGTGGGGATGTAGCGGTGCTTCCGGTGTGCGCATAAAGTAAGACACGAATGGGCCAACTCCGCGGAAAGATGCCGAGCGGTGGCGGTTGGCCAATAGGTCAGGGAGGGGCAAGGAGGGGACATGAGTGAAGCACGGATCAACGGCAAGCCTGCTTCGCTTGCGGCTGCAGCCGAGCGCGCTGCGGAGATATTATCGCAAGCGCGCCTGCCGGTGATCGCTGGCCTCGGCACCGATGTGGCGGGCGCCCGCGCTTCCATTCTGCTCGCCGAAAAACTTCGTGGCGCCTACGATCATATGCATTCCGCGCGCATTTTCGCCGACCTCGACGTCATGCGCCAGGCGGGGCTGATGTTCACGACGCCGAGCGAAGCCCGCCTGCGCGCCGATGTCTTGCTTTTCGTCGGCAAGGATTTGACCAAAGTCTGGCCTGAGCTGATGGCTCGGCTGTCGCCTGCAGAAATCCCGCCCTTCGATCTTGCCCAAGTGCCGCGCAATCTCTTGTGGGTTGCACCGGGACGCGGCGGCGCGAAGGCTGTCGGGCTCCCGATCGAAACGCTGGACACTTCGGATCTCCATGGGGCGCTCGCGGGCTTGCGCGCCCGTGTTGCCGGGCGGGCGGTGAATAGTGCCAAAGGCACGCTCCGCAAGCTCGACGAATTCGCAAGCGTTCTCAAGAGTGCCCGGTTTGGTGTTGCCGTCTGGGGCGGTGAGGAGCTCGATCGCCTTTCGATCGAAATGTTGCACGGGCTCATTACCGATCTCAATAAAACGATTCGCTTTTCCGCCCTTCCTCTCGGCGGTGCCGATAATGCGTCCGGCGTCGTTCAAACCTCGGGCTGGATGACTGGATTTCCGGTGCGAACATCGTTCGGCCGCGGCTTTCCTGAGCATGACACATGGCGGTTCGACACGACCCGGATGATCGAGAGCGGTGAGGCCGACGCAGCTGTGTGGATCTCCGCCTACGGCGGTGCAGCACCGCCTTGGAAGAAAAATATTCCGATTGTCGCGCTTGCCTCTCCGCATCTCGCCTTGGCGAGGGAGCCGCGAGTATTCATCAAGGTTGGGCATCCTGGCATTGATCATGATGCGGCAGAATTCGCGCGGGAAACGAATTCGATTGTTGCCCGCGTCGCATCGCATCCAAGTCAGACACCTTCTGTGGCAGCCGTTGTCAGCCAAATTCTGAAGCACCTTGGGGGAGACGCCACATGCTGATTCTTCTGAAAGGGGGCCGTATCGTCGATCCGGTGAACGAACGCGACGAAATCGGGGATCTTTGGATCGAAAACGACCGAATTATCGCGGCACCGCAAGGCAAGCTGCCGGATGAAGTGCATGACGTTTCCGGCAAGATTGTCATGGCGGGCGCGATCGACATTCATTCCCATATCGCAGGCGGCAATGTGAATTCGGCCCGCCTGCTGCTGCCGGAAAAACATCAGAACTTCCTCGCCAATCCCGTGGCCATGCCATTCAGCACCGCCAAATGGTCCACATTCGAGACCGGGACTATTTATGCCTCGATGGGCTTTACCACAGTGATCGAGCCGGCCATCGTACCGCATCAGGCGTTGCAAGCGCATCTCGAGCTCTCCGACATACCGATCATCGACAAAGGAACGCTGACCGTCCTCGGCAACGATGACTTCCTGTTGTCCCTGCTGCGCGATGGTGAGGGACCGGCGGCGGTGGCCGATTACGTCGCATCGGCGGTGGCGGCCAGCAACGGCCTTGGCGTCAAATGCATCAACGCGGGCGGATCGGCGGCGTTCAAATACAACGCGCGGACCTTCAGCCTCGACGATGTGGTGCCCTTCTATGGTTTGACGTCGCGGCAAATCGTCGAAGCCCTTCAGAAAGCAGTGCTCGACCTCAATATTCCGCATCCTCTCCACCTCCATGCCAACAATTTGGGCATTCCGGGCAATGTCGCTACGGCTCTTGCGACGATCGAAGCGGCTCGCGGCGACCGGTTGCATTTCGCGCATCTGCAGTTTTATGCGTATGGCAGCGAGGGCAGTCACGGGTTCTCTTCCGCCGCGGCCGAACTCGCAGCGGCCGTCAACGCCGCTCCCAACGTCACCATCGATGTCGGCCAGGTCATGTTCCGGCAAACCGTCACCATTTCGGCCGATGTTCTGCGCCAATTCAACGGCTCGCAAATGGCCAACCCGAAAAAATCGATCATTCATGATGGCGATGGGAATGGCGGCGGCATTGTGCCGTATCTCTATCGCGAGAATGATTTCGCCAACGCCGTTCAATGGGCCTGCGGGTTGGAACTGTTTTTGCTTATCGATGATCCATGGCGGGTCTACTTCACGACCGATCATCCAAACGGCGCCCCTTTCACAACCTATCCCGAGGTTTTCGCTCTGATCATGAGCCGCGACGCACGTGCCGAGGCCCTCTCGAGGCAGCCGCAAGAAGCGGTCGCCATGACGACGCTACCGTCCATCGGACGCGAATATAATTATAATGAAATCGCCATTATGACTCGTGCGGCCCCCGCCAGGCTTCTCGGCCTTAAGGACCGCGGCCACCTAGGCGAAGGCGGCCTCGCGGACATCGCGGTCTATTCGCCCGGCAAGGATTTGGCAAAAATGTTCCGGTTTGCCCATCTCGTTTTCAAGGATGGCGATCTTGTTGTGCGCAACGGGCGCGTCACCCATTATCGCTGGGGTAAGGCGCTCAAGGTCAACCCCGGTTATGACAAGGCCATCGATCGCCGTCTTGCCGTCTATTATGACCGGCACTTCGGCAATTCCCGCGACCTGTTTTCGGTGAAGGAGAATTTGCTTCCACATGCTGAGGGATTTCAGGAGGTCGCATGCGCCCGATGAAACGAAACGGCGTCCGCATCGATGATAGTTTCGCCGAAGCTTTCCCGATGCGCGGAACGGCGATCCTTATTACCGCGCCCAATCGCCACTGGGCGGTGCAGGCTGCCACCACCATGACTGGTTTTGCGACCTCCGTCATTGGCTGCGGTGCCGAAGCGGGAATCGATTGTGAGCGGCCTGGAAAAAGCACCCCGGATGGTCGCCCCGGTGTGCGCGTCCTCATGTTTGCGATGTCGAGCGACACTTTGCAGACGCAGCTTGTCAATCGGGCCGGCCAATGTGTCCTGACATCGCCCGGCTCTGCTTGTTTCGCTGATCTGGAAAGTCCAGACAGATTGCCAATTGGTGATCAGCTTCGTTATTTCGGCGATGGCTGGCAGGTTTCAAAAAAATTCCTGGACCGCCACTTTTGGCGGGTGCCGGTCATGGATGGCGAGTTTCTCTGCGAAGCGACGACGGGGCTCACCAAAAAAGCTGTTGGTGGCGGCAATCTCCTCATCATGGGCGCGAGTTTCGAGACCACAATGCGCGCCGCCGAACTCGCGGTCGCGGCGATGAATGACGTCGAGGATGTCATTCTGCCTTTCCCCGGCGGTATCGTGCGATCTGGCTCCAAGGTCGGCTCCAAATATAAAGCCATGATGGCTTCGACCAATGACGCCTATTGCCCGACCCTGCGCGGGGCTGTGAAGACAAATCTTGAGGAAGATATTGGCTGCGTTCTCGAAATCGTCATCGATGGCTTGACGGAAGACGCTGTCGCCGAGGCGATGCGGGCCGGTCTTGCGGCGATCGTCAAGCTCGGGCCAGAACATGGCGCGGTGCGCGTCGGGGCGGGCAATTATGGTGGCAAGCTCGGCCCCTTCCACTTTCATTTGAAGGATCTGTTGCCGTGAAGCCGCTTGTCCTCACCCTCAAGCAGGAGCCCGGCCAACGGCTCGATCTTGCGCCTCTCGTCCCGCATTTGCTGGAAGGCAAATCCGCCAAGGACATCGCCGAAATCGAGTTGCAGACCACTCGCGAAAAAGTGGTAGCAGGCGATATTTTCAAAATCCGCTCCGGCGGTGGCGTTGAGACGATTCATTTCGAAGGCGGCTCATTGCGCTTCGACAACGTCGGGCAAGGCCTGAAAAGCGGCGAAATTTTCATCGAAGGCGATTGCGGCAAATGTGCTGGCCGGGGCATGAGCGGCGGCAATCTCGTGGTCAATGGTGATAGCGGCCCCTTCGCGGGTTCCGCCATGTCTGGCGGAAGGCTCGAAATCGGGGGCGATACCGGAGGCTTTCTTGCGGGACCGCTCGAAGGCGAGATGGAGGGCGCGACGGGCGGCCTGTTGATCGTCCGGGGAAATGCCGGGGAACGGGCGGGCGACCGCCTGCGCCGCGGCACCATTCTGATCGAAGGGTCGGCCGGAGATTTTCCGGGCAGCCGGATGATCGCCGGAACGCTGATCATTCTTAAGGAGTGCGGCAAACTGCCAGGTTACCTCATGCGGCGGGGCACGATCGTGCTTGCAAATCCGCCGGAACTGGCGCCGACCTTTGTCGATTGCGGCACCCATCAATTGGCCTTCGCCAGCGTTTTCGCTGGACTTCTGCGCCCCGAAAGCCGTGCCGCCGCGCGGCTGCTGTCGCGCCCGCTCGCGCGGTTCGCCGGAGACATGGCGGCGCTAGGTAAAGGCGAGATTTTCTTCCCTGCGTAGGCAATGGAGAAAGGATCGTTCAAGGTCGCGTTATTCCTTGTGAAGGACCATTCGGCACATGGTTGACGAAACCCCGGCCGCCATCTCGTTGATCGATCGCCCCGCCATGCTTGACCGCCGCGACCGGTTTCTCGGGCTCTTGGGCACACGGTCCATCATCATGGGCATACTGAATATCACGCCGGATTCCTTCTCCGACGGCGGCAAATTCTTCAGCTTGGATGCCGCCAAGCGGCAGGCGCAAAAACTCGCCGATGATGGCGCCGGCATTATCGATGTGGGCGCGGAATCGACCCGCCCGGGCCATACACCCGTCGCAGCAGACGAGGAACTGGCGCGCCTCGAACCCATTCTTGGAAAATTGACCAGCGCGATCAATATTCCGTTTTCGATCGATACGTCGAAGGCGAAGGTCGCACGCCGCGCGGTGGAACTTGGCGCCAGTGTCATCAATGATGTTTGGGGATTGCAACGCGATCCCGGTATGGCCGATGCTGTTGCTGAAACCGGTGCGGCGGCGGTCATCATGCACAATCGCGACGGCACCGATCCAGACCTCGATATTGTCGCCGACATGCGACGCTTCTTCGATGCCTCATTGCGCCTTGCCTGCGATGCGGGCATTCCCTCCGTCCGTCTCATTCTTGATCCCGGCATTGGCTTTGGCAAAAGCCGGGCGCAAAATTTCACCGTCCTCGCAAATTTGGCCGCGCTCAAGGACTACGGCCTGCCGATCCTGATCGGCGTCTCGCGCAAATCCTTACTTGCTGAAAATAGCCCGACGCCCGCTGACACCAGTGTTGTTCGCACGCTTGCCGCCAATCTCGCCGCTCGCGCGAATGGCGCGTCGATTTTCCGGGTCCATGATGTGGCCGAGCACGTTGCCGCCTTCAAGGTGTTCGATGCCATCACGCGCTGTTGAACTCGCCGGGACAGGACCGCTGACCGGGATAGGTCTTGGTCTTGGCAGCAATATCGGCGACAAATCGGCCAATATCGCGCGCGCGCTGGAACTGCTCGAGACGCGCGGCATCGTCAAACTGACCGCCGTTTCTTCGATCTACCGCACAAAGCCTTGGGGTTATGTCGAGCAGGATTTTTTCGCCAACGCCTGCGCGTTGGGGCAAACACGCCTGCCGCCGCTTGAGCTGCTCGCGGCGGTCAATGCTATCGAGAACGATATGGGACGGCAAAAGACGGTGCGCTGGGGCCCTCGCCTGATCGATATAGACATTCTTTTCCACGGCGATGAGTCTTTCGAACACGCCCAATTGAACTTGCCGCATAAGGATCTGTTCGAGCGCGCTTTTGTTCTGGTGCCCTTGGCCGAGATTGCGCCTGGCTTGGTGATTTCCGGCCGTTTCATCGCGGACGCCGCCACGCGCTTCGCGGACGAGCCGCTCGAAAAGTGGAAAGTTAGCGGGTGACTTAACGCGGCCAGCGCGACCGTCCGCGCAGCAGGCCGGTGACGATAGCGGCGGCTACAAGGAAGCCCGCGAGGGGAAGCAGAATCAAAAAAGCGCCCAACACAAAGACGAAGAAAATCGCGGCGATGACTCCGGCCAGCACAAAAAATGGCAAGAGCCCAAACGATCCGGTCTTCGTGACATAGATGCGGTGAAAGCTTTGCTCTCCCTCGAAGAGTTTCCTGCGCAATTCGCTTTCCGCCTCGCGCATGTCCGTGCGCCCAGGCAGAAGAATTTCTGGCTCGGGGGAATGCTCGTCGCCGCCAGGAAAACGCCGGTTGGTCATGATGACAACGTCACAATTCTGGGGTTTCTCATCGCCATGATGTGGGATCGCAGGTTAGTGAGCGCAATGGTTTTGTGCGGCGTTTATTAGGGCTATGGTTGCGTTGGCAGGAACAAGGGAGAAACGCAGATGGGATGGTTTGTCCGCTATATCGATGACGAATTGAAGCACGAGATGGTGTCGCGCGAATTCGCGACGGAGGAGGAGGCGCTCGAAGAGGCTTGGCAATTGGCGCAAGGCGACAATGAAATCGAGGGCATCGACGGCCCGGACGACGAGGCCGTTCCTATGCTGGAGATCGAGGCATGGTTCGAGAAACGCACCGAAGCGGGTAAAACGGAGTCTTCAGCGTGACGTTACTAGGGATATTTACGCGGCTTTTTGCTTCGGCGCGATCAATTTGCGGTTGATGAGCACTTCGGCGATCTGCACCGCGTTGAGCGCCGCGCCCTTGCGGAGATTGTCGGCGACGCACCACAGCGAGAGACCGTTCTCGACTGTTGCATCCTCGCGAATACGGGAAATATAGGTCGCGTCCTCGCCCGCCGCCTCATGCGGCGTGATCGAGCCGCCCGGTTCGCGCTTGTCGATAACGAGACAGCCCGGCGCCTCGCGCAAAATATCCTGCGCTTCCTTGGCGCTGATCGGATGCTCGAACTCAATATTGACCGCTTCGGCATGGCCGATGAAGACGGGCACGCGCACGCATGTGGCGGTGAGCTTGATCTTGGGGTCGAGAATCTTCTTCGTCTCCGCCATCATCTTCCATTCTTCCTTGGTGTAGCCGTCCTCCATGAAGACGTCGATCTCGGGAATCACGTTGAAGGCGATGCGTTTGGAAAATTTCTTGGTCGTCACCGGGTCGGACACGAACACCGCGCGAGTCTGGGCGAACAGCTCGTCCATGGCCTCCTTGCCGGCGCCCGACACAGATTGATAGGTCGCGACAACGACCCGGAGGATCTTGGCCTTGTCATGCAGCGGCTTCAAGGCCACCACGAGCTGCGCCGTCGAGCAATTCGGATTGGCGATGATGTTGCGCTGGGAAAAGCCAATGATCGCGTCGGCGTTCACTTCGGGCACGATCAAGGGCACGTTGGAATCATAGCGCCAGGCGGACGAATTATCGATAACAACACATCCCTGCGCCGCGATTTTCGGCGACCATTCCTTCGAGACGGTGCCGCCCGCCGACATCAGGCAGATGTCGGTCCCACCGAAATCGAAATTTTCGAGCGCTTTGCATTTTAAGATTTTGTCGCCGAAGGACACTTCCGTGCCGATCGAACGCGCCGAGGCAAGCGCCACGACCTCATCGGCGGGAAACCGGCGCTCGGCGAGAATATCGAGCATTTCCCGCCCGACGTTTCCCGTCGCGCCAACAACGGCAACTTTGAAACCCATCATCCGCTCCATCCGCCAAGGCGGTTTCTTAATTTTCCAGTTTTTGCGTGAGAGCCCTGCATAGGCGATGTCGGACACGCCCGCAACGGCTGGACGGTCCGTGTCTTGAATTTTACTCCCCCGGGACGGGAGGCGCGCCCTTCCTGCGCGTCAATACTGGTAAACGCGGCGTTGACGCTGTTTGCAACCTTTGCTTGGCTGGTAACGGCCACACAATTTTCAAGCTCTACATTGGTCTATGCGCCTTCGGAAGGCGCGAGGATCATTCATGCGTTCCGTAGCTTTGACAAATATGAGGGGAAGTGATGTCCGGGCGGACTACCAAGCTCGCGCTTCGTCTTTGCCGGTTTCAAGACGGTCTCGCCGTTTTCCTTGGCGTCCCGTCCTCTTCATTTCTGCCCTTTGCGGAGCGCTCTATTTCTTTGCAGTATCAAATAAATCCGGTTCGGTGGCTGTGCCGGCAGCGAGTTCCATGCCGGCGCCTTTGCCCGCCTGGGTTGAAATAACCGGTCCGGAGGACGTTTTCCGCCTCGAAGCGCCAGAATTTGCCGGAGGCGCCTACTTGGCACGGCAGCATCGGACCGGGGGCGGCCGTCAGGATATCTTTGAATTCAGCGGCGCGAGTGAAAACGCGCCTTTGCTGAGTCTTCTCATTTATCAGCCAGGTAGCGAAACGCCGCTGGACTCGTCGTTTTTCGTGGAACTCGCGAGGCGCGCCGCAGAAAGTGGCCGCGCCCTCATCCGCGCCGGGCAACCGGCGGAGTTGATCACCAAATTTGGCGCCTTCGAAGTGGCCCGTCTCGGCTTGGCCCGCGATGGGACGGAAGCCAAGGATTGCCTTGGTTTCCGTTTTGGCATTGCGGAACCTTCCCTGCGCATCAGTGGCTTTGCTTGCGGCGGCGAAGGCCTCGGCCCGGTTGGCCTGACCACAGCCGGGCTCGTATGCATGATCGACCGGATTGATCTCGCGCCGGGCGCCGGAGACAAGGGTCTCGTCGATTTTTTCGCCGCGCATTACGCCATCCGCAGCCCGGATTGCCCTGGGCCGGATATTGATGCTTTGCCCTCCGCGCAAAGTTCAAAAGCCGTTGGCACAGCGCCACTCAAGGCCCGGAAAAAGGGCCGTTAAGCATAAATCTTCCAATTATTTGAAGAAGCGCGGCCGGCGATGCAACCAAACCGCGGCTATTACGTTTTGTTAACGACCTTTGGAGTTTCGCAATGTTTCATAAAGTGCCATCGATTATTTTTGCCGCCGCCGCGTTTGCCGCGCTCACCGCACCCGTCAGCGCGCAAGGCCCCCGGCATCGCCACCCTCCCCGTGTTGCTGATCAATATGTCGACGAACGCCCACCACTGACGGTCAACAAGCGAAGCTTTCTCGATCCGGGTCCTGTGCCCGCTATTGAGCACGGGCCGAACTATGTGACGCAAAATACGATCTTCGCGCGGACCCCGGATCAAGTTTTCTTGAGGTCGCAGTTCGGCAACGAAGTGCTCCCGCAGCCGCTTGAAGTTCCAGGCCGTCCACAGCCCATCCTGGAGTTCGAGACACCCGCCTATCCCTACTAAACACGCGGTTTCTGCCAAGGCATCAACGGGGGGCGGACTCCGTCGCCGGGTTCAGCCTTGGGTTGGCGCGCGGCGGAATGACGGATGCCGAAAAGCGCGGTTCGGTGGGCAAGAGGCGTTCCGCTGCGGCGATAAGCGCCATCTCATAGGAGCCCCGGCGTCCGGTTTCCTCGATCACGGCGTAAACGCCGGAAACGGCGCGTCCAAGTGCAATTGGCGTTGACAAGCCTTCTATCAGCCCAGCGGCAAAAAGCGCCGTGAACAGATCGCCGGTTCCCGATGGGCGGC
This sequence comes from Methylocapsa sp. D3K7, assembly GCF_029855125.1. Classification (GTDB taxonomy): domain Bacteria; phylum Pseudomonadota; class Alphaproteobacteria; order Rhizobiales; family Beijerinckiaceae; genus Methylocapsa. The sequence goes on along the minus strand of NZ_CP123229.1, from coordinate 2,498,183 downwards.
AGGAAAGCCTTGGCGTCGAGACTGTCCAGGAGTCGCGCGGCTCTATCGCCAGGGTCTCGACATCATCCGCTGACGCGTTTTGAAAATGGACGCCGGTCACCACAACCGTTGATAACGACAGTCCCCTCGCCATCGCCAGCATCTCCTCGACTGTCGCAGGAGCCCGTCCAACGAGATGTTCCAATTCGAACTGGTTGGGCGTGATGATGTCGGCCAAGGGGACAAGTGCGTCGCAAAAAAGGGCGCGCAAATCTTCGTTCACATAGAAACCGGGGCCAACATCGCCCATCACTGGGTCGCAAAGATAGAGAAGTTTTGGGTTGCGGGCTTTTGCCCGGCGAACGAAATCGATCACGACGGCGGCGATCTCGGGAGAGCCCAAATAGCCGGTGATCAAGACTTTGCAGGTGTCAACGAGACCGCGCTCTTCCACGCCAATTAGGAGATCGCGCACCAATTCGGCATTGAGCACGCGCCCGCGCATTGTCGGATAAAGCGGATGATTGCTCAAAAGAACTGTCGGGACCGCCGCGACTTCGATGCCGCGGGCCTGCAGCGGGAAGACCGCCGCGCTATTGCCGACATGGCCATGCACCACTTGGGATTGAATTGAAATGACCGTCATGCGGCGGCCTCTTGCGGGGCGATCATGGCTGCAATCCAGTCAGCCATTCGGCAAACAAGTCACGCGCTTTGGCAGGCAATGAGCTTCCGGCGGTGCCACCGCTTCGCAAGGCGCGCGGATCGATTCCGGCGCCCGTAAGTTCCGCTGCGTGGCCAACGAGCCATGCTTCGATCCCGGCGCTTGGGTTCACTTCTGGGTGAAACTGCAGCCCGAGAATGTTGGGACCGATGCAAAAGGCTTGATTGCGGCATGCGGGAGTCGAGGCGAGATGCATAGCACCCGGCGGCAGATCGAATGTGTCTCCATGCCAATGCAACACCGCTGTATTGGCCAAATGCCGGAGCGGGGTGGCCGCAGCCGCTTTTGTCAGATCGACAGGCCCCCAGCCGATCTCCTTGACCCCAGAGGGATAAACCTTTGCCCCGAGTGCGCATGCGATGAGTTGGGCGCCTAAGCAGATGCCGAGTGTTGGTTTCCCTTCGTTGAGGCGGGTACTGAGAATGGCGATTTCGTCGCGTAAAAACGGATATTTGTCATCTTCATAAACGCCAATCGGGCCGCCGAGCACGATCAGAAGGTCTGTGTCGGCCGGATCGCGCGAAGGCAGTGCGTGGCCAATGTCGGAATATGTGTAGTCATACCCCGCTCGCATGAGCGGCTCCGCAATGGTGCCGAGATCTTCGAAAGGAACATGCCGGATGACGGCCGCCGTTTTCATCGGCTGTGGAACTCCCCTAAACGCTGGACTGATTTGCCAACTCAGTGCGTGACATATGGTTCTTTTTTTGTTCTAATTTTGGTATATTGATGGATATAACCCGCGTTTTTTCCGAATACTCGCCGTGCCCTTTAAAGCGTACGACGCAGAAACGTAATTTTTGGTAAGATGAGCACCTCGAATCATCGCTCATCTTGCAACGATCTTATGGGTACGCTGAATCGCGACCGCCACCGGAAGAAGCTACAAGAAGTCCTCGCACGGGCTGATGATGAACTATTCTTCCAAATGGTTTGGTCTATCGACGCCATGCAGTCCGAAAGAACCGAGGTTGCATCCAACTATTTACGCTTCCCCCACGAAGCTGCTAATTCTGACATCACATCGAAATACGCGATCCATAAGTGGGAGCTAGAAACCTTAATCGGCCTGCTTCTCACTACGCCCAAGTACAAACTTCATGATGGTCTAAACAGTCTTACCAACTGCAGCCATTTTGATGCTGCCGCAAAAGCGGTCAATTGCCTACGCAAATTAGAGAATGCGGAAGCAGGCATATACTTAAAGCACACCGGCATTTTGACCGAGATGCACCGAATCGCCCATCGCCAATTTCCATGGCAGGATACGTCTTTGAACGTGGCCCAGTTCTACCGCTACGCTTACATTTATGGGCAAGGCGAGTGCGCAGATTACTTCGAGCGCACTTACGGGCTGACGATAAATGCGTTTTCGCTGATCGGTTTCATTTTACATTGTGTTTTCCAAAAGCAACCCTTTCTTAATCGTCACTTCTCCATGGAAGATGTAGGGATTACGCACAAAGAATTTGAAGCGGCCTTTAAGCTGCTCACCAAGCCAATTGTGGAGGCACGAAAAGAGGCGAGGTCATTAGCTCAAGATACCAGAGCGAAGCCAGGAGCCCAACTCCCGGTGGGCTATCAACCGAGCTTTTTGCGTCGCTTCCCGCTCGTATCATTTGGCGACGCTGGCGAAAAATTACGTGCGCCTATGCCTGCGTTGATAATTCAACGCGTGACGTCTGGGGTCTATTACGACCTCGCCAACGGCAACTCACGGCTGCGAAACGAAGCAAGTGATCGCTTTGAGGAATACAGTGCGGAGCTTTTCGCGGCGATGATGCGCCGATTCAATGTCTCTCGGAGCTACAGTTACAAGTTCCGACGCAACCTCGTCGACACGCCTGACATCCTGATTACGGACGATAAGAGGCTTGTGCTTGCTGTGGAATGCAAAGCAAAGAAGCTTACTATCGATGCGCAATTCGCTGGCGACCCGTTTGCTGAGGCGAAAGCAGGGTATGACGAAATTGTCAAAGCAGTGTTCCAACTTTGGCGTTACTTTTCGCACGTGCGACGAGGGCTTGCCCACCGAGACCCCATCCACCCCGGGGCCTGCGGGTTAGTGCTAACTCTCGATAGGTGGCTCATGATGTCGCGGGAGTTGCAAGACCAAGTACTTTCAGGTGCTGCAATACTGGCAGACAATGACGGCGGAATCATTGCCGAGGATCGCCGAACCGTGGCGTTTTGCGCCATCGTTCATCTTGAAAATACGTTGGCGATGTCGGATGAGGACTCCTTCTTAGATACTATTGCGGTTACTGGAGAAGATCGGTTTCGCGGATGGCTTCTGCCTGATATCCGTCGCAAGATGAAAGGCGACCTGGCAGAGCGTAAGCCGTTCCCATTCCATCTCGAAGACGTACTACCATGGGGGAAAAGGCTTTCAGCATTGGAGACGGAACGACAAAACAACTTCTAAGGTAGCAGTCTGGGCCTGTTTGGTAACGAGCCGATGCGCCGATAAGGCAGCATCGCGCCGTAAGGAGAAATTTGCCCTCCCCTGGCAAACGGCTGGAGACGCAGCCCTATTCAGCGCAGCCTCCAAAAAATAGCGCTACACCATCGCCGCGACCGCCGCCGATAACCTCGTCAAATCCTCCTCCCGTGAGAGACGGTGGCCGCCATCCTTGACGAGCGTCAGGCTCACCGGATCCGCGAAGAGATGTTCGGCCAGTTCCGTTGCATAGCGCCACGGGACATCCTCGTCTTGCATGCCTTGCAGAATATGGACGGGGCAATGGGTGCGGATCATGCCGCCTAAAAGAAGATGTTTCCTCCCTTCCTCGATCAACTCCCATGTGATGGGATATGGCTCCGGCGCGTAGGCCGAAGCCCGCAGCCACACACCCGTTTTCGCAAGTTCCGCCCGCGAGGCAGGCGACATTCTTGCAAAGATGAGCGATTCGGTGAAGTCGACGGCGGGAGCGATCAGGACAAGGCCCTTAAGGCGCTCCGCCTCGCCGCTTTCGTGCAAAGCCCGGGCGACGAGCAGCGCGAGCCAGCCGCCCATTGAGGACCCGGCAAGGATTTGCGGTCCGTCTGTCAAGACACGAACGGCGGTCAGACTTTCCTCGAGCCAAGCTCCGATGGTCCCGGCTTCAAACCGTCCTTCCGACAGGCCATGCCCAGAATAGTCGAAGCGCACATAGGCGCAGCCGCTCTCCCGCGCATAACAATCGAGGTGCGCCGCCTTTATGCTGTGCATGTCCGACCGGAAGCCGCCAAGCCATACGATCCCCGGCCTCCTCGTCCCGGGTTTTGGCGCACGGCGCATATAAGCGATGCGGCGGGCGCGGCCGCCGCTCCCCACAACGAGAAATTGCGGTGTGTTCTCATGGTTCACGCTTTCATGGCCGCGACGCACACCCGTTTTGCCCGCTTGAGGATTGTTAAGAAGTCCTGCGTTATTCTTCGCGCATTCGCTCGTTTGAACGCCGTCTTGTCCGATGACGCAAGCTTTTCGCCTTCCATTTCAACAGGGCGCCGCGCATCCGTTGGCTGGTGCTGCTGTGCTTCAGCTTGTTCCGGATCTCGAGGCAAATTTCACCGCTCAGGCGGCGATCGACATCGCCACCGCGCTCGATGCGGCTGGGGCGCGAGCGCTCATTGCTTGCGAAGGTGGCCGGATGACGGGAGAGTTGCAAGCCAAGGGCGGCATCTTCGTGCCATTTCCCTCACGCAGCAAAAACCCGTTTGCCATGGCGTTGAACGCGCGCCGCCTGGCGCGGCTCATAGCAACTGAACGCGCCGACATCGTGCATGTGCATTCGCGCGCCTTGGCTTGGGTTGCCTATGGCGCGACCCGCATGACGCAAACGCCCTTGGTCACCAGCTTTCAATCGGGCGGCCTGGGGGCCAACCCCATCACGTTGCGGTATAATTCGATTTTGGCACGCGGAGATGCGGTGCTCGCCGATTCGTATTTCTCGGCCGAACTCGCGCGTAAACTCCATGCGCCCTCGGCCGCCAAAATCCGCGTCGTCCCGCAGGGCGTCGATTGCCGGATTTTCGCGCCGGACACGGTGGCGCCAGCCCGTGTTCAGGACATGCGGCGGCGATGGAAAGTCGCGCCGCACGAACAGATCGTGCTGCTGATGGCGCAAACGAGCCACGTCAGTGCGCCCAAACTCCTCATCGAGGCGGCTCGGCTTTTGACGCGAAGCGGCCTCACGGGTGTTAAATTTATCCTTGCCTACGACGGAAAGGCGGGAGCCATCGCTCGCGCGATCGACAAGGCCATCGCGAGAGAAGGGCTGCAAGGCATCATGTACCGGGTGCTCAGCCCCGATATGCCCGCAGCCTATCTGGCGGCTTCGGTCGTCGTTGTCTTGCCGGACGGGCTACAACAACCTGCGTGCGACGCCGCCATCCAAGCGCAGGCCATGGGGACGCCGGTCATCGCGGCGAATACCGGCGCGGCTCCGGAAATCATTCTCGCGCCGCCCAAGGTCGGCGAGTCCGCGCGCACCGGTTTCCTCATCAAGCCAGGCGATTCGGCGGCGCTGGCGATGGCGATCGCCCACGTCTTGAGCCTCGGAGCCAGCGCGGCCGGCAAACTGTCCTCGCGCGCTAGGAGGCACGCCGAAATGCACTTTTCCACGGAGCACATCTGCGCGGAAACCCTCGAAGCCTATGCCGCGTTGCGGTGCGGAAGTGAGTAAGGATGGCCTAGTTTCCCGCCGCCGGAGGGCGCCTCGATGGGAACAGTCTCCAGGTTGCGGCTTTTCGTCGCCGCCTAAGCGATCTCTTCATTGACTTCGCGCCGCAATCCTCCGATGTTTCAACCGGGTCCGGCAATCGTCGTGAAGTCCGCCCAACGGATTAGAGCGCCTGCCGGGTTCGATGTGTCTACAAAAGGAGACTAAGCCATTCGCCGTCCTATGAAAGCCCCGCCGGTCCCGCAGAAGGACGGGCCGCGTATAAACCGTGACATCCACGTCCGCGAAGTCCAGTTAATCGATGCCGAAGGCAAAAACCATGGCGTCGTCGAGACTCTTCAAGCCCAGCAATTGGCCGACGATGCGGGACTTGATCTTGTCGAAATTGTTCCGACCGCCAATCCCCCGGTCTGCAAAATCCTCGATTACGGCAAATTCCGCTTCCTGGAGCAGAAAAAATCTGCGGAAGCCCGGAAAAAGCAGAAGATCGTCGAGATCAAGGAGATCAAGCTGCGCCCGGGAATCGATGACCATGATTACGGCGTCAAAATGAAAGCCGTGCGCCGGTTTTTCGAGGAAGGTGACAAAGTGAAAGTCACTTTGCGGTTCCGCGGCCGCGAGATGGCGCATCAGGAGCTGGGATTCCGCTTGCTTGAACGGGTGAAAACCGAGACCGGAACCATCGCTAAGGTCGAGGCCGAACCGTCCATGGAGGGCCGCCAGATGATTATGGTCCTCGCGCCAAAATAGGCGCGAACTGGTCTGGCGCCGTGGCGCGCCCTCACCCCCAGACACGATTTTCGTAATCGATGGCGTAATCTTGCGGGGCCGCCGCGATCGAGGCCATGCCGGTCAGAACGGCGTCCTCGGTGACGATGAGCCTTGTGCCGATGGCGCGCATCATGTCTCCGTAGGGCGCCTTGTTCTCGAAAGCAGCGCGAAAATCCGCCGGATCACAGAAATCGAGAATTCGCGGTAAGATTCCGCCGGCGAGGGTAACGCCTCCTTTGGCCAGGAAGGCCAGTGCGAGATCGCCCGCGAAACGGCCCGTGAGCGTCCAGCAAAGCCGCAGAGTCCGCGCTTCTTCTCCAGCGGGTTGCGCGCGGGCTTTGCCGATCAGGGCGATTTCGCTTTCCACATCCGTTGCATTGCCCGCCGCCGCGCAGCGCGCGTGGTGAAGGCGCAGAAGGCCGGAACCGGAGAGGACGGTTTCGGCGCAGACCCGGCCAAGTCCCTCAGTATCGAGATGGCGCCAAATCGCGGCCTCCTCCGCTCCCAAAGGCCCGAAATCCATGTGTCCGGCCTCACTCGCCAAGACGAGATGGCGGCCACCGCTATGGACCAGGGCGGCGGCGCCGAACCCCGTGCCAAGACCGAGGATAAGCTCGACGCCGGGTTTTTGCTCGTAGGAGCCAACCGGCGTCACCCAAGCGGGCTTCAGCACCGGGAGGCTCAGAGCTTGGGCTTCGAAATCGTTGAGGAGCAGACCCTGCCCAAGCCCCGCCTTTGCCGCAACTGTGAGGCCATCGATACGCCAATCCGCGTTGGTCAATTTGACGCCGCGTCCGCTGACCGGACCGGCGGCGCAGGCGATCAGGCTGCGCGGCTTATTGGCAAAACCCGTAATAGCCACCGCTAGAGCGTCTTCAAGCGCCGGGAAATCCTTGGTCTTGAGACGCGGCCCTGCCACGAGGGGCGCGCCCGGAGCTGGCGCTAAGGCAAATCGTGCATTGGTGCCACCAATGTCGCATACCAGAACCGGATAAGGAAAATTCACGCCATCGGACTTTCAGGGTTTGAAATTTTGCCGGCCGCCTGCGACAGGCTACATTCAAACGCCCAAATAAGCGAAACGAGCAAACCGAACGATGACCTTTCAGTATCATCCCCCTTTCAAACTCGGCAAGGACAAGACCCCCTACCGGAAGCTCGTCTGCGACGGTGTCCGTGTCGAGAAATTCGGGCCGCATGAGTTTCTGCGTGTCGAGAAGGAAGCGTTGCGGCTGCTCGCCGAGCAAGCCATGAGCGACATCAACCATTTGCTGCGCCCAGGCCACCTGGCTCAGCTCGCCAAAATCCTCGCCGATCCGGAGGCCACCGGGAACGACAAATTCGTCGCCTATGATCTGTTAAAGAACGCGAACATCGCGGCGGGCGGCATCTTGCCGATGTGCCAGGATACCGGCACGGCCATCGTCATGGGCAAAAAAGGACGATTTGTCTTTACCGACGGCGATGACGAGAGCGCGATCGCCGAAGGCATCCGGGATGCCTATGAAAGAAAGAACCTGCGCTATTCGCAGCTGGCGCCGCTTTCCATGTTCCACGAGAAGAACACCAAGACGAATCTGCCGGCGCAGATCGAAATTTATGCGGAAGGAGAGGATGCCTACAAATTCCTGTTCATCGCAAAAGGCGGGGGCTCCGCCAACAAGACGTATCTTTATCAGGGAACGCCGTCGCTTCTGACGCATGACCGTCTCATCCAATTTCTTAAAGAAAAGATCCTCACCCTCGGCACCTCCGCCTGCCCGCCCTATCATTTGGCGATTGTCATCGGGGGCACTTCTGCGGAATTGAATTTGAAGACGGTCAAGCTCGCCTCGACGCGGTATCTCGATGGTCTGCCGACCGTGGGCAGCGAAGACGGCCACGCGTTTCGCGATCATGGACTGGAGGAGGAGATTTTCAAGCTGACCCAGGATTTGGGCGTCGGCGCGCAATTCGGCGGCAAATATTTCTGCCATGATGTCCGGGTGGTGCGCCTGCCCCGCCACGGCGCGTCGCTGCCGATTGGGATTGGCGTCTCCTGCTCTGCCGATCGCCAGGTGCTGGCGAAGATCACCCGCGAGGGATTGTTTGTTGAAGCGCTGGAAGATGATCCAGGCAAATATCTCCCGGACGTCGACGAAGCCGCGCTCGGCGGCGCCGTCGTGCCGATTGATCTCAACCAGCCGATGCAGGAGATTCTGGCGACTCTCTCGCGCTATCCCATCAAAACAAGGCTGTCACTGACGGGTCCGATGATCGTCGCGCGAGACCTTGCGCATGCGAAAATCCGGGCCCGGCTGGAAGCAGGCGAAGGGATGCCGCATTATTTCAAGGACCATCCCGTCTATTATGCGGGTCCCGCCAAGACACCGGAGGGCTTTGCCTCCGGCTCCTTTGGTCCGACAACGGCGGGCCGCATGGATTCTTATGTCGATCAATTCCAAGCCCATGGCGGCTCGCTGGTCATGCTTGCTAAGGGCAATCGCGCGAAAGAAGTGCGTGAGGCCTGCGCACGGCACGGCGGCTTTTATCTCGGCTCGATCGGGGGTGCGGCGGCGCGGCTCGCCCAGGATTGCATCAAAAAAGTTGAAGTTTTGGAACATCCTGAACTTGGCATGGAAGCGATCTGGCGAATCGAAGTCGAGAATTTCCCCGCATTCATCGTCATCGACGACAAAGGCAATGATTTTTTCAAGGAGCTGAATTTGGGGTGAGGTGACAAGGCTCCCGCTAAGCTGCGCGGTCGGCCGAAAGCGAATAGTCTCTGTATTATCGTCAATTCATATTGTGATATTAGAAAACGTCAGCCCAAGGTTTATTGTGCAAAGTGGCTATTCGGGAGAAAATGGGGATCGCCGCCAGGAATCTCATCAAGTTGAACGCGTTGAGCTGTTCTCTGCTCAAGCGAGTGGTGCTGGCCAAATTTAGGCGAGGCTTTCTCCCCGCGGGCTCTCTCTTATTGGTTGTCGCCTGCGCTCCGCAGGGAACGATCGAGCGGCCGGATCTACTTCCAAAGATGACTGCGGAACGGTTCTGTTCGCTTGATCCATCAGGAGAACATTTGATTGTAACGATCACGAATCAGGGAGCAGCCATTCCCGGCAAAAGACCTCCGATCGCGACGCGCGTCGTTTTTCCCGCCCGGCAGATATTTCAGGGAGGAAGTGTATCGCTTGACATTCCACCCGGCTTCTTGTGGTCACGCAATTCGGACTATCAGCATATCATCGATATCCCTAAAAACGCATTTGAGCCTGACCTGCTCTTTACCATCACCGCTGATTATACCGACGTGATCGATGAAGGGTCGAATGAAGACAACAACACAGCAACAGGCGTGTGCGCGCGCTGATTCCTGCCGATCCCGTGCGGTCTGTCAGAATCTTTACCTTCTATACACAGGATTCGCACTCGCTGATCTGGCTCTAGGCCAGGTATAGCCGTATCTTAGTTCTAAATATGCGCCGGTTGACTTTGACCGGTCGCTTCTCCGTCATGCGAATGCAGGAGGGCCGGATGATTCTCAAGGTTACAGTCTTGAAGAGCGGCGACGATGTTTTCTCCGTCCATATTGACGTTGGTCATCAAACCGAGCTGTCAACCGGCGTAAAGGCGGCTCTCGACGAGTTTCAGAGGTTGAGCCCAAAGACAAAGCTCTTAGGCGGCAATATTCTTATCAAGCTCGATAAGGTAAAAGCCCTGGCTAAGCTTCCTAAAGCTCCTAGAACCAGGAAGAAAGTGCTGGTGCCAGAGGCTGTGGCGGAGTTGGTTTAAAACTTGTGCCCGGCCGTGACGGTGCACGCCAATAGGCCATTCCCATCGCGCTCGGTATGAGGCGAAAGCTGGAATGCCGCGGTTCAAAAAACGAAAGGGCGAAAGCTTAATCCTATCGCGGCATTTCGCGAATCCAAAATCCCGGTTCCCTACATCACGCCGCCTTGGTCCGGTGCTTTGCGCAAGCCGTCAATCGTACCAAAACGTTTCACGTGAAACACCTTGGTAAGATTGAGGGGTAAAACCGGACAAAACTGATGGCTCAGACATCAGTAGAGGATTTTTAGAATCTCGATTCGCTCGATTCCTTTGGGCGTGCGCACCTCGACGCTATCGCCTTCTGCTGCCTTCAAAAGTGCCTTGGCGACCGGCGAGATCCAGCTGATCTCGTGGAGCTCCGAACGCGCTTCGTCAATGCCGACGATCTTCACCGTCTTTTCTTCGCCGTGTCCGGTCAAATAGGTGACGGTGGCGCCGAAATAGACCTGCGCGTGGTTCTTTTGCCGCGCCGGATCGACGACTTCGGCGATTTCCATCCGTTTACGGAGAAAGCGCAAGCGGCGGTCGATCTCGCGCAGGCGCCGCTTGCCGTAAATATAGTCGCCGTTTTCCGACCGGTCGCCATTGCCTGCGGCCCAGGCCACGGTCTCGACGATTTTGGGCCGCTCGTTTTTTTGCAACTCGGCAAATTCGTCTTCGAGCCGGCGGAAACCGTCCGGCGTGATGTAGTTTGTAAGTCCGGCCGGAAGTGCGGGGAGTTCGTCTTCGAACTCTGTTTCCGTCTCGGGTTCCTTGGTGAAAGCTTTGCTCATGGTGACAGTCAAAGGTAGGGCGCTGGGTAACCGCGGCAAGCCCCCGGATGGCCGATTCGCGCTTACGGTTCGCGGAGCAGCCGTTCGACGAAATCACCAATTTCATCACGCGTCCGTGCGGTGCGGCGGCGTTCGGCTGAAAGGATCGCGAGAAGATCCGCGAAGGTGCTTTGGATATCGTCGTTGACGAGCACATAATCATAATCCGTCCACCGGCGGATCTCATTGCGCGCCGCGTTCAACCGCTTTTCGATGCCCTCGGGTGGATCTTCGGCGCGGCGTTCAAGGCGGGAGCGCAATTCTTTCATCGACGGCGGCAAGATAAAAATCGTGACGGCATCCCCGGCCGAATTTTGCTTGATCTGCTGAGTCCCTTGATAATCGATGTCGAAGAGAACGTCGCGGCCTTGCCGTAAAACCCGTTCGGCAGCCTCGCGCGGGGTGCCATAAAGATTGCCGTGCACTTCCGCCCATTCGAGCAAATCGCCGCCGTCGCGCAGCGCCTCGAACTGCTTTTTGGTGATGAACATATAATGGATGCCATCAACCTCGCTCGAACGCCGCGGCCGCGTCGTCACCGAGATCGACAAAGTAAGATCTAGCTCCTTGGTTTGTAGCAGCATGCGCGTCAAGGTCGTCTTGCCGGCCCCGGATGGGGACGAAAGAATCAGCATCAAGCCGCGCCGGCCAAGCGGCGCTTTTCGCGCGGGCCCCGTGTCGTGCTTCACAAGTTGGTTTTCGAGCGGCATGTTGTTTCTACTCGATGTTTTGGACCTGTTCGCGGAATTGCTCGATCTCAACGCGCAATTCGAGACCAAGCGCTGTCAGGCTCGCATCGTTTGATTTGGCGCACAGCGTATTGGCCTCGCGGGAAAGCTCTTGGGCAAGGAAATCGAGCCTGCGGCCAACCGTGCCGCCTGCCGCCAAAAGATCGCGGGCGGCGGCGGTATGCGCCGCAAGGCGGTCCAGTTCTTCCCTGATATCGGCCTTGGCCGCCAGCATGAGCGCTTCCTGATGCAAACGGTTCTGGTCGAAATTGCTATTTCCGGCAAGCGTTGTGAGCAATTGCGCGAGGCGCGCCCTTATGGCTTCGGGCTTGCGGGCCGGCGATTGATCCGCAGCTTGCGTCAGCGCGGCGATCTTTTCGAGCCGCGCCAAGAGGACCGCTGTAAGCACGGCGCCTTCGCCTTGCCGCATGGAGACGAGCGAATCGAGCGCCGTGTCGAGCAAGGCGAGAGCACTCGTCCTTGCGGTTGAAATCTCGGCCTGGTCTTCCGGCGCGTCGAAGACTTCGACGACGCCGCGCACGGAAAGAAGTCCGTCGAGGGTCGCGGGCGTGATCATTTCCGGCAGCGGGATTTCCGCGACCGCCGCCATGAGCTTGCCAAGCAAATCCTGGTTGACACGAATTTCTGGGGTTGTGATGTCGCGCTGCGCGGCAAAGGCCACTTGGATCGTTCCACGGCTTAGCTTTTGCCCGATTTTCGCCTTCGCGTCCGGCTCGATTTCATCGAAGGGAGGTGAAAGCCGCAGCCTCGTATCAAGACCCTTAGCGTTGACGGATTTGAGCTCCCAGGACAACCGCCATGGACCGGCGCTTCCCGTGACCCGGGCAAAGCCCGTCATGCTGGCGAGTGTCATCTTGAAATGTGCAACCTCAACGGCCGATAGGACGCGCACCATAGAACCAGCAAAGAGCCCGCTCAAGCCGGGCACGCTCATTCCTTAGGAAAATCCAATCCCATTTCCTGGCAACGCTCCGGATCATCGCCCAGCTCTCGCGCACTTTCACAAGCAAAAAGAGATGCACATTTGGGCCGGCCGCCTCGATGATTTCTTTGCGCGCGGCGTCCGCTATCCAGCCTGGGCTTCAGAGGAATGTCCAGGCCAGTGACCCTAGTCTCATTAAAAGCCGGGCGGAGGAAATCATATGGATCATCCCGTGACGGACCGGATTGTCCAAAAATCATCCGCGTAGTCGTTGGTCAGGAGATATTCGTAAGGCATATAAAAATAACCCTTCGCACCCCAATCCGGCCCCCAGGAATTGCGAACGATGAATTGTCTCTTCGCATCGCGGTAGCCGACAGCGACCACGGCATGACCGCCCAGTACCTGCTCGCCTGGGGCTGGCATCGGAACTATGCCTGTCGAGGCAACCGTCTTGCTTTCGAAGCTTTCATAGACGGTAAATCCGAATACGAAGGGAAATCCCGCAGCGAGACAGCCTTGCATTTGCGTCAGGCTCTGAACCACGCGCGCATAGGACGTAACGATATCCTGTTTGGCGTCTTTGTATGCTTTGGCAGGAGGTTGCTTGCTGAATTTCGCAATGTCGTAAGGCCAATCTGTTTCTGGCGGAGCCCCAAGCTGCGCGACAGATTTGATCCCATCGCGTATTTGTGCGCCTGCGTCTTGCTTGACCGTGCCCTCCATGACCCTTTCGTTGTAGTAAATGAAGAGACGCGAAGGTACGAATTCGGGGGTTCCTTGTTTCCGCTGATCAAATTCGATCGCGCTGGCAATGGCATTCCCGGTGCAGCTGCCCAATTGGCCTTGGTCATAGACCGGCGGGCATTTGGGACGAAGATCGACCGAACTCGGCAAGCCTCCCCGGAACTGATTCAGCGGCGCGGCATAGGAAAAATCGCGCGCATCGGGCAGGTCGGGGAGCCACCCATATTTGCCGTGTGGCGAGGCCTTCCTGATAGACAAGCCCTTGAGAAGCTTGTTGCTAGATGCGTGGCGAGTGCTTTTCGATTTGGTGGTAAGCGTTGATCGAACCATGATCCTCCCCCCAAAATGAAATAATGAGCCTGTTGATTCAGGATCTCGAATCCTAGCAGCAGCTATAATAATTACAAAACGAATAAGCATTTGCTGCGCATCAGCAAACCGGACGTCACCAGTCCGGCGCTAAGTAATTTGGGGCATATCCAGGGACTGGATTCAACTCTTGGGGAATTCGAGCCCCATTTCCCGGTAACGCTCCGGATCATCGCCCCAATTTTCGCGAACCTTGACGAACAAGAAAAGATGCACCTTTTGATCGGCCGCCTCGATAATCTCCTTACGTGCCGCGGTGCCGATCGCCTTGATCGTCCGGCCGCCTTCGCCGATGACGATCTTCTTATGGCCTTCCCGCATCACATAGATCGTTTGCTCGATCCGCACCGATCCATCCGGCATGTCTTTCCAGAGCTCGGTTTCGACCGTCGAGGCATAGGGCAATTCATCATGCAGGCGCTCAAAGATTTTCTCGCGGGTGATCTCGGCGGCGAGTAAGCGCAACGGCATATCCGAAATCTGGTCTTCCGGATAAAGCCACGGGCCGGGCGGCATCAGCGCTCCCAGGTGTTGACGAAGTTTGGCGGCGCCGTGGCCGCGCAGGGCCGAGATCATAAAGGTGTCGGCGAAGGGGAACACTCGGTTGAGTTTGTCGGCGAGTTCGAGGAGCTTTGGCGGTTCCACCATGTCAATCTTGTTGAGCACAAGAATTTTTGTGGCGCCGCTTTGCGGCAGGCGGCGCAGGATCGCTTCGACTTCGGCGTCTATGCCTTTGTGTGCATCAACGAGCAGGGCGGCCGCTTCGGCGTCGCCCGTACTGCCCCAGGCGGCCGCCACCATGGCGCGGTCAAGCCGGCGTTTGGGCGCGAAGATTCCCGGCGTATCGACAAAGATGATTTGCGCCGCGCCTTCCAGGGCGATACCGCGAACCGTGCCGCGCGTCGTTTGCACCTTGCGTGAGACGATCGAGACTTTTGTGCCGACCAGCTGGTTGATGAGTGTCGATTTTCCGGCGTTCGGCGCCCCGATCAGGGCGACAAAGCCGCAGCGGGGAGCGTCTTGTTCGTTATTCACGCAGCGCCCTTATGGCCAGTTTGCCGGCTATCTTGGCCGATGCCCTCGCGGGCGATGAATGCCGCTGCCGCCGCCTGTTCGGCAAGCCGTTTGGCGAAGCCTTTCGCTTCGGCAAACGGGTAGCCCGGCACTTCGACGGAAATTGTGAATTCCGGAGCGTGATCGGGGCCGCATCGCGCCGTCTCGCGATAAAGAGGCGCCGGCAGGCCACGCGCTTGCGCCCACTCTTGCAGCAGAGTCTTTGGATCGCGCAGCGGATGCTCCGGTGAGCGCATCCGCGCCCCGAAAGCGGCGGCGACGACCGCTTTCGCCGCGGCATATCCGGCGTCGAGGAACACAGCGCCAATGATCGATTCGCAAACATCGCCGAGAATGGCCATGTTGGCGCCCCCAGCCTGCTTTTCGCTTTCACCGAGCCTTACATAGGATTCGACGCCCCATGTGAGTGCAACTTCGGCGCAGCTCTCCTTCCGTACCAGACCGGCCAAGCGGCGCGAAAGCTCTCCCTCGTTTGCTTCGGGAAATCCCTCGTAAAGCATTTCGGAGATGGCGAGGCCCAAGACTCGATCACCGAGAAATTCGAGCCTTTGGTAGGTTTCGCTATGGATTCCGGCAGCGGCACTGACATGGGTGAGGGCCGCCGCGATTAGCTTGCCATCGGCGAAAACATGGCCGAAACGTTCCTCAAGTTGCGTTAAATCGCGATTTTTCCGTGCCATCTATTTGACGGTTTTGAACATTCTGTCCCAGCGCACCGTCCAGGGCCATTCCCAGACCGCCCAGGCAGGCTCGCCCTTCCCCACTGAAAAAAAGATCAATTCGGCGCGGCCGACCAAATTTTCGAACGGCACAAAACCGACGCCTCCTTGATCGGGCGGAACGCGGCTGTCGGTCGAATTGTCCCGGTTGTCGCCCATCATGAAATAATGCCCTTCGGGCACCTCGAAAACTGAAGTGTTGTCGTTATATCCCGTGTCGCCCTGAATCTCGATGATCGTATGGCTGATCCCGCCGGGCAACGTCTCGCGATAGGTTGGCACCTCTGTCTCGCGCTCGTAAAAATCCTCGGTATGAACCTTGGCAATGGGCTCGCGCGGGACGATGACACCGTTGATATAAAGGCGGCCGTCCTGCATTTGGATCTTGTCGCCGGGCAGCCCGATCACTCGTTTGATGTAGTCCGTCTGCCCGTCGCGCGGGAGCTTGAAGACGGCAACATCACCGCGTTTCGGCGGCGAGGCGAAAATTCTGCCGGAAAACAAATGCGGGCTGAAGGGAATCGAATGATCGGAATAGCCGTAGGTGTATTTTGATACGAAAAGATAATCACCGATCAACAAGGTCGGGATCATCGAGCCAGACGGAATATTGAACGGCTGGAATAAAAAGGTGCGGACGACCAAGGCGATCAACAGCGCCTGGAAGATGACCTTCAAGGTATCGCCCTTGCCGCTCTCTTTCGCGCCTTGCTTCATTCCGGGGCCCTTCCGATCCAATCGTGCTGGCTCTGTCATCTCATTTTTCTTTCGAAACAAATGCTTTCATCCTTGCCCAAGACGCGTTGCCAAAGCTGCCGTTCGCGCCAAGGGGCGCTCCTTATCATGCCCGCGAAGCCGGGTATAGTAGCGGCATTCCGGCGCTGGGCAGCCGTTCATCGGGCGGCGGCGGGTTCGATGGCCTCGATGATCACCTGTGCCTGGGCCAACGGATATTCGTCGGTCAGAGTCAGATGGATCAACACCAAATAACCGGGCGGCGTGAGAGCCGCGAGCCGCGCCGCAGCGCCGCCAGTCAGGGCCATCGTCGGCTTGCCTGAAGGCAGATTAACGACCCCCATGTCACGAAAAGCAACCCCAGCCCGGAATCCGGTGCCGAGCGCCTTCGCGCAAGCTTCCTTGGCGGCGAAGCGCTTCGCGTAAGAGGCGGCACGGCCCGCTCGCGCATCCGATTTCCGCCGCTCAGTCTCGGTGAAGCAGCGCTGCACGAAACGCTCGCCGAAGCGCGTCAGGGAGTCCTCAATGCGTCTGATATCGCAAAGGTCGTTGCCGAAGCCGATGATCATTGCCTCACGCTCAACTCTCCGAGCCGGCCGCCAGCGCCCGGCCTTCGTTCATCGCCGCCCGCATCTTGGCAATCGCCGCCGTAAGACCGATGAACACCGCCTCCCCGATCAGAAAATGACCGATATTGAGTTCAACGATCTCCGGTATGCCCGCGGCAATTTTCGCCGTAACAAAATCCAGTCCATGGCCTGCGTGACATTCCAGTCCCTGGGCGCTCGCCAATGCCGCCGCCGCCTTGATACGCGCAAGTTCATGCTCGGCGCGCGCGTTTTCATTATGGGTGAGCGCATCGCACCAGGCGCCGGTGTGGAATTCGATGACGCGTGCTCCGATCGAGCGCGAGGCTTGCACGGCTTCCAAGGAGGGTTCGATGAACAGGGAGACGCGGACCCCAGCCTTGCCAAGCTCGGCGGTGACAACTTTCAAATGATCGTGACCGCTGAAGACATCGAGGCCGCCCTCGGTCGTGCGCTCGCTGCGCTTTTCAGGGACAAGGCAGCTTGCGTGCGGCCGCTTGTCAAGAGCGATCGCCACCATGTCATCGGTCGCCGCCATCTCAAAATTGAGCGGCTTCTTGATCTCCCGCTTCAGCCGCGCCATGTCCTCATCGCGGATGTGGCGCCGGTCCTCGCGCAAATGAGCGGTAATGCCATCAGCGCCGGCCGCGATGGCGAGGAGTGCGGCGCGCACCGGATCCGGGACCCCGCCGCCCCGCGCGTTGCGCAAGGTGGCGACGTGATCGATATTGACGCCGAGACGAAGGTATGGCGGGTGTGGCATGGACTCTCAGCTATTGAACAATACCTTTACTTGTCGTGTCTTGCATTCCTTGTCCAATTCAGCTTCACCGCCATAAGCTTTTATAGTGTCATTACGGCCGATACATGCTAGGCGGAAGATAAGTTCGCTTAAGAAACGGGACCGGAAATATCCGCCGTGTACATCAGGCTTGCGATTCCAAAGATAACGAATGAGAAGCCAAAGATGCTTGGTGTGCCCTATTTTTTTGATGTGGCCAGGTTTAGCCAGCGTGAGCATACCTTTTCCATTTTCAACGCAGTCAGTACAGTCAAAATAAGAGAAGCGTTTCGGCAAATCGTCTTGCAATTGCCCAAACCCTATTTTGCTCATTTTATTGTAGATCTCAGCCAGGGTAAGCGTTCCTATTCGCAGCCGTCTTAGGTCGATGCCTTTTGAAATACCAGATGGTATCCCAAGCAAACAGACGTTTCCGAGACGATAACCAAATGTATTGCTTTTAGTTGGAAATGAAAAATAATTCGCCGTTGTCGATATCTGTCTGAGAACTTCGTCTCCCTCATTGCTAAAAAGAAAAGCGTCCTCGAACCGCTTTAACGACGAGGAAAGAAAGTTGGCCCGGCTTGAGATCAACGCTTCCGCAGGAATATCAGGCGATACAAGAATGAGCTGTTTTAATCGGAACGCTTTACCAATCTCGGACGGTACAGACGCTGGCGCATTTTCTGGCCGTATATTGAGTCCTTCCCGCATGGAGGCCGGAGAAAAAACGTCAGAAAGGATTCTCACCGCGTTGGTGACCACATAAGCGCCCATGCTATGAGCCACGAAGGATAGCTGTACCTGATTTCGCCGCGCGTCCTGGTCAGCGAATTTCTTATCAATTTGCCGGATAATTTCCACCAAGTCCGGGACCCCAAAAGCAGTTGCCCGGTATCCATCCCGAAAGTAGACAACAATCCGCAGCAAAATAAAGGTTACAGGAATCAGTGCAAAAAACACCCCCGCCGTTAATAGTAAAAAAGTGGATAAATGTTCTATAAATCCAACGAAGTGAAGATACAATGCGGCGATTAAAATAATAATGCCAAAACTAACAGATAATTTAATAAATGTCGTTGCGGATTCGACTATCGTCTCACGAGGGGCGCCTATACGCTCTGATGGCCAGCGATATCCGATAATTACAATATCTTTATTATTAATGGCGGGGTCATTAACAACAGAATTGAATGAATTCTTATATCCATCTATGATAATGTCACGCGGGTTATTAAACCCATGGATACTGAGCACGAGAGTGGGGTTTTCTGAGTTTTTGAGATCGTTAACGATTCGATCAATGACCGCATCTGCGCCAATTTGATGAGGGTCTTGTTGTTCCGGCGGAATACCTACATCGTCTATATTATTAGGAGCTGTGCTTTCGATGATATATGCATGGACCTTTGTTCCCGTTGCTTGCGCCGCATAGGCCGTGAATAAATCCGCCATGTATCCCCCTCATCGTGAATTCACATATGCGCGGCGGTTTGGACTACGGCAAAACAGTCCGGTCACCTGGTCATAAGAGTGTGGCAAGCAGCCCCCGCTCCAAGCCTGGCACTTCGGTCTTTGGTTCATTCCACAAGACGCCTATATAAGCGCAGCCGCGCCAATCGTTCAAACGAGAAGCGGCGCTTTTCCCGCTTGCGTCTCGAAGAGGCGGCGATAGACGCCATCCGGCCGGGCGACGAGTTCCGCGTGGCGTCCGTCCTCGACGATGCGGCCGCCGTCAAACACGAGAATGCGGTCGAGGCTTTGCACCGTCGAGAGCCTATGCGCCACAACGATCGTGGTGCGCCCCGCGGACAAATGCGCGATGGCATCGCGGATCAAGGCTTCCGATACCGAGTCGAGGCTTGATGTTGCCTCGTCGAGGACAAGAATAGGGGTCGCGGCAAGGATCGCGCGGGCAATCGCCACCCTTTGCCGCTCGCCGCCCGAAAGCTTAACGCCACGCTCGCCGACCGCCGTGCGATAGGTTTTGGGAAGCCGCTCGATAAAGATATCCGCATGCGCCAGGCTCGCGGCTTTCCGAATCGCGCTCGGAGGCGTTTGGGGCCGTCCATAGGCGATATTTTCCGACAGCGAGCGATGAAACAACACCGGTTCCTGGGGAACGAGGCCGATCGCCTGGCGCAGGCTCACCTGCGAGACCTTGGCGATATCCTGCCCGTCGACCAGAATCCGGCCGCCGTCGAGGTCGTAGAGCCGCTGCAACAGCTTGACGAATGTCGACTTGCCAGAGCCTGATGCCCCGACGAGGCCGACTTTTTCTCCCGGCCTTATCTCGAGCGAGAAACGATCATAGAGCATGAGCCCTGTCCCGGCATAGCCGAACGAGACGTTGTCGAAGAAAATGGCTCCTTCGGTCACGCGAAGGGGCACGGCGCCGGAAACGTCGCAAACATGCGGCTCCATCTCGCTGTAGGTGGCGATGTCCTCCATCTCATGGATCGCCTGCTGCGCATTGCGGACATGCTGGCCGATGTCGCGCAAATAGCCGCTGATCAGCATTTGCGTGGACACGAGGGTTGCGACGTCGCCGGGACTGGCCGAACCTTGAGCCCAAAGCCAGAGTCCCATGCCAAGCATTGTTGCTTGCATGGCAATCAGCACGCCAGCCTGCACCAAGCCCGTCGCCGCTCCCCGGCCCCAGGCGATACGTGCGCGCGCCTTCCAGCCCTGAAGGAGACGCGCGAAACGCTGATCCTCACGCAACTCCGCAGCAAAAGACTTGACAACCGGATTGGCGCCGATGCAGTCGGCGAGGTTGGCGCTGATCCGGGAGTCATAGCGCTGCGCCAAGCTGCTCGCCGGCCCCACCCAGGCGACGGAGAGACCGATGCTCACGCCGAGATAGACGATGATTTCGCCGCTGATCAGCAGGCCGAGCAGCGGCCAGCGGATGAGAAAGACCGCACTGATCGCCGCGACGACAACCATCGCGGGCATAAAGTTGAAAATCATCGTATCGGTGAATGTATCGAACGCCCACATCCCGCGGGTGAGGCGGCGAACCGTTGCACCAGCGAAGGTATTGGCGTGCCAATCCGATGAAAAACGCTGGACCCTGGCAAAGGCATCGCGAACAAGGCGCGCCATCGCGTCTGAGCTGAACCGGATGATCACAAAATCAAGAGTGCCGCGTAAAACCTGAAATATCAGGACGATGGCAAGCAACAGAGCCAGCGCATGGGTGGCCACGCGGAGATCTCTGCCTTCGGCGCTTGCGACGGTATCGATGAGATGACCAGCCGCGAAAGGCACCGCCACATCGACAAGCGACGTCATGATGCGCAACACCACGAGAGTGCCGAACATCCATGGCCTGAGTTGCCAATACTGCCAAACGTAGCGCAAAACCCGTGCATAAAGAGAAGACAACATAGCGAACCGCCACGGCTCTCGACCGCAGCGACCTCACGTAATGCGAGCCTCGTCTGCCGCATGCTTAAAATTGCGGGACAGGGCCGGATGGTTAAGGATATGGCAAAGAGCGGCGCCGCCGCCCGCTTCCAATGGGTTCGATGGACCGGTCTTCGCGGGCAAAAGCCGCGGCGCCCGGTGACGCCGGTCTCAGCAGTGACCTAGAAGGGACGCTTTGGCCGGTGGTGCATCAACAAATTTGGCATCCGGCCTCCCTGTCAGCAAGAACAACACATGCCCAAAACCGCCAACCTTCCGGTGACGGTCCAGCATTTAGAACACAGGGTTGGTAGACTAGAATCGTGACAATTTGATGGCAACGCCTGCGCCGTGGCTTCAGCGAGTCTATCCGTTCACCCGCTCAACTTTGCTCACCACCTGCCGTGCCCGCAAATGCGAAATAATCGTGTTCAGATGCTTTAAGTCATTGACCTCGATGTCAATTGTCATTTCACGAAAGTCTGCGGAAATGGGTTTGAACACGATATTGTCGATGTTGGCCGCGTGATCGCCGATTACGGTGGCGATGGTTCCGAGCGCACCAGGCTCGTTGATCGCGATGATGCGAATACGCGCGGGAAAAAGCTCATGGCGGCTTTCCTCGATATCCCAGCGCACATCAAGCCAGCGTTCCGGCTCTTCGTCGAATGCGGTCAGATCCGGGGATTGAATGGGATAGATCGTGATACCTTCGCCGGGGGTCAAAATGCCGACGATGCGATCACCGGGCACCGCGCCGCCATTGGGAGCGAAGCGGACCGGTAAATCCCCATGCGAGCCGTTATGGGAGATTGAATTTAGCTCTGGGTCGCCCCCCGGAAATTTGAAAACCAAGCTGGTGGCCTTTTTCAAACCAAACCAACCGGCTTCCCCGCGCGGGCGCGGCACGATCGTTTTGCGTTCTTCCATGAATTCTGGATAGACCGCCCGCACGACATCGCCGGAAAACATTTCGCCGCGGCCGACGGCGGCAAGCGCTTCCTCGATCGTTGGCCGCGCAAGCCTTGGCAGTGCGCTTTTCAACTTGTCTTCCGTGAACGCCTTGCCGGCCCGCTCGAAAGCCCGGGTGACAATCTGGCGTCCCAAAGCCGCATATTGCGCCCGCACCGCATCGCGTGTCGCCCGCCGTATCGCAGAGCGGGCCTTTCCGGTCATGACCAGGCCCTCCCAGACCGCAGGCGGCGCCTGCCCCTCGGCGCAGGCAATCTCAACCTCATCGCCGTTCTGCAATTCGGACAAAAGCGGTGCATGGCGGCCGTTGATCTTGGCGCCAACCGCCGAATTGCCGACATCGGTATGAACGGCATAGGCGAAATCAATTGGGGTGGCGCCGCGCGGCAGTGCAATCAAGCGGCCATTGGGTGTGAAACAGAACACCTGGTCGTGAAAGAGTTCGAGCTTTGTGTGTTCCAAAAACTCCTCTGGCGTGGCGCCCTCCGCGAGCAGGGCGACCGTACGGCGCAGCCATTGGTAGGAGCGGCTCTCGCTCGTCAAGCTTTCCTTGGCGGCGCTACGTCCGTCCTTGTAAAGGGCGTGCGCGGCAATGCCGTTGCGGGCGATGTCGTGCATCAATTCCGAGCGCACCTGGAGCTCAACGCGTTGCCGTCCTGGCCCAACGACGGTTGTGTGAACGGACTGATAGTCGTTTTGCTTTGGGGTCGAGATATAATCCTTGAATCGGCCTGGAACGACCGCCCATTTTGTATGCACTACGCCGATCACACGATAACAATCTTCGACGTTGTCAACGACAACCCGAAATCCAAAAATGTCGGAAAGCTGCTCGAAGGCAATCGATTTACGTTCCATCTTGCGCCACACCGAATAGGGCTGCTTCTGCCGCCCCTCGACATTGGCGTGAATGCCTCGAGCCGTGAGTTCGGTGGCCAGTTCCTTCTCGATGGTGGCGATGATTTTGTCGTTCTTCTCTCGGAGATCCTCAAGCCGCGCAGCGATCATTGTGTAGGCATCAGGCATGAGATGACGAAACGCTAAATCCTCAAGCTCGTCGCGCATCCTTTGCATGCCCATGCGGCCGGCGAGCGGAGCATAGATATCCAGCGTTTCCTCAGCGATCCGGGCTCGCTTATCGGCTGCCATATGATGCAGTGTTCGCATATTGTGCAGCCGGTCGGCGAGCTTGACGAGAAGCACCCGGACATCCTCGGCAACGGCGAGGAGGAGCTTGCGGAAATTTTCGGCCTGTGCAGCACGCTTTGAGACAAGATCAAGCCGCTTCAGCTTGGTCAGTCCGTCGACAAGGCGGCCGATGTCGCTGCCGAAGAGTTTATCGATTTCCTCCCTGGTCGAATCGGTATCCTCGATCGTATCGTGCAAGACAGCCGCGACGATCGTCGCGTCATCGAGCTTCATGTCAGTGAGGATCGCCGCAACTTCGAGGGGATGCGAGAAAAACGGATCGCCGGAAGCGCGCTTCTGCGCCCCATGCGCCTTCATGGCATAGACATAGGCGCGATTGAGCGAAACTTCGTCGGCGTGCGGATTATAGCGCCGCACCCTGTCGACAAGCTCATATTGCCGCATCATGATCGTGTCGGCCCGCGACGGAAAACATTACCTCACGATCCGGTCTGGATCATGACTTAGGTCGCTTTGTTATGCCGCATATTTGGTTGCCGTGCGATTTTATCTTAAAACTTTGCAAAATTCCCGGAAATTGCCGGTGCCATGATCGATCCTCCCGGTTTTTATGCCGATCAGTCGCCGTCGTCCTCAGTGTCGGCTGGCGGCACGAGGCCTTCCAGCCCTCGCAAAAGATCCTCCTCGGTCATCCGGTCGAACTGCATATCCCCCATGGCGTCCGTCTGCAGCACGCCCTCGGCCGCGGAAAGCGCCGGTACGGCTTCGGCTTCGGGCTCGTCGACCTCGACGTGTTTCTGCAAGGATTGAATGAAATCTTCCTTGAGATCGTCTGGCGCCAGCGACGATTCGGCGATCTCCCGCAGCGCGACAACGGGGTTTTTATCGTTGTCGCGGTCGACCATGATCGGCGCTCCAGCAGCGATAATCCGCGCCCGGTGACTCGCGATGAGCACGAGTTCAAAACGGTTTTCAACTTTGTCGATGCAGTCTTCAACGGTGACGCGGGCCATGCCGTGCGCACTCCTTGTTAACGGGACGTTTTTGGATTAAATTTGTCTTACAGGTTTTATATCTGCCTTGGCAACCCGGGACGTAATAATCCTGGACTCACGGCCTTGACCTTTGCATATCGGAAACTGGCGGATCTTTTTTAGGCCAAGTTTTTTTGCAATGATTCCTTGCCTGTAGGACAAAATGATAGCTCCTGTAGGACAAGTGGAAACGAGATTATCAATTAATTGTACTGTTGGGTTGATTTGCCTTAATATAATCACTTTGATGCTCAAGCTAAGCCTAGTTAGCTAAGGTGAGGCCCCTTGACGCAAGGGACAGTCAGGGCCAAATAGGTTCACTTCCCAATTCGTTGGATATGAACTTTATGTACGAATTGCATGGTTGCTGGTTTGGGAGTCGCCGTTGCTCTCCCTTCTATCATGAATAATGACGAAGATCATCACAATAGTAATATACGAGAAGAAAAAACATGGCGGATCAGGAGCGCATTGCGCTATTCATCGACGGAGCGAACTTGTACGCGACTGCTAAGTCGCTGAGTTTCGACATCGATTACAAACGGCTGCTCAAGGAATTTCAAAGCCGCGGCAAACTGATCCGGGCGTTTTATTATACCGCCTTGGTGGAGGATCAGGAATATTCCTCGATCCGGCCGCTGGTCGATTGGCTGGATTACAATGGCTATGCGGTGGTGACCAAGCCGACAAAGGAATTTGTTGATTCGCTCGGCCGCCGCAAGGTCAAGGGCAATATGGATATTGAACTTGCCGTCGATGCCATGGAAATGGCCGACCATATCGATCATCTGGTCCTTTTTTCAGGCGACGGGGATTTCCGTTCGCTTGTCGAAGCGGTTCAGCGCAAAGGAGTGCGCGTATCTGTCGTTTCCACCAATGCGACGCAGCCTTCCATGGTCGCCGATGAATTGCGCCGGCAGGCGGACGAATTCATCGATATCGTGCATCTCGCTCAGAAAATTGGCCGTGACCCGGGTGAGCGGGTCGACCACCCACAAAAGGCACAAGGAAGGCGTCCTGTGCCAGCAGGCAATTTCGACCCCGCATTGACCGACGATCGTCTCTAAGGTCATCCAGCGTATATCGCTTGAGTCGGCTTTGCCCGGGAGCGGTAGATCTATGGCCGCGCCGCCACCGCAAATGCGGCTTCCTTTCGAGCCTGATCCAGAATGCGGCTTCTGCCCGCGTCTCGTGGGATTCCGCAATGGGCTGAGGACGGCACAGCCCGGGTGGCACAATGCGCCGGTTCCCTTTTTTGGGACGATTGATGCGCAGCTGCTGGTCGTTGGTCTGGCGCCTGGTCTCAATGGTGCCAACCGCACGGGGCGGCCCTTCACGGGTGATTTCGCAGGCGACCTTCTTTACATGACGTTGATTGAATACGGCTTCGCGTCCGGAACTTATGATGCGCGACCCGATGATGGCTTACGGCTCGTTTCGAGCGCAATCACCAACGCTGTCCGCTGCGTGCCGCCGAAAAATAAGCCTGAGTCTTCTGAAATCAACAACTGCCGCCTCTTCCTGAAGAGAACCATCATGGCGATGCCGAACTTGCGAGCGATCGTCGCGCTTGGCCGGATTGCGCATGAATCTGTTATCCGGGCCTATGGCCTCCGGCTTGCGCTGCTACCCTTCGTACATGGCTCTCAATATGTCCTGGGCAAAGAATCGGCGGCGGCAATAGGTGCCCTTGCTCGGACGAAGCCGGTGTCGCTTTTCGACAGCTATCATTGTTCCAGATACAATACGAATACGGGCGTGCTGACGAAAGATATGTTCCGGGCAGTTTTCGCCAAGGTTCGGGAAAGGTTGGCCGACTTATAATTAGCCAAGGCAATGTTGGGCTGTGTTCAATATTGGAGTTAGCAACATGAACTTGGTGTTGGCGAACTCAGGAAATGTGGCGAAAGGGACCGGGATTTCCGGGCTACAGGGGCCGCGCGACACTTGCCTGCCTCTGTTCTCCCGCCAGCTCGCGGCCGGTATAGCGGCCTCACTGATCGCACATGGTTTTCTCATTGCAGCAGTTATGCGTGAAGCACCGCCTGTTGTTGCCGCGCCGGGCCGGGTGAGTCCAGTTGAAGTGGTGATGGAATCACAACAAAGGCCAGATAGTGCGAGGGACAATTTCAAGCGGCCGCCGGAAGTCTCACAAAACCGGCCGGAATGGACTGGCGGTCTTGGGCAAGGACCAGCAGCAGCCCCCTTGGGCTTCGATTCCGCGGTAGAAGGTGCCGCGCGCGATTTGAAACCGGTCCACGAAAAACGGGGGCACGCGGAAAGCCAAATTAAAACAGGCGTAGCGGATCGTTTTAAAGCCGTCGCGGTGCCCTTACCGTCAAGTAGCGGCAGCGAAGCGATGAGCTACCGCTTCATCGTCGGAGGGATGCTCGAACGCGTAAAACATTATCCCGAGCGTGCTTTGCGTCGTGGCGTCAAAGGGTTGGCCACCATTGGTTTTGTTCTCGATCGGTCTGGGGGAGTGGTGTCGGCCGTTCTCCTCCGGTCCAGCGGCGACTCCGAACTCGATGCCGAAAGCGTGGCTCTGGTGCGCCGGGCTGCCCCTTTTCCAGTCGCACCCCCCGGCGCCGAACATTCCTTTACGATCGAAGCCGCTTTTGGGATGGGAATTTGAGTTCAGTCTGTCGGCTTTGGTGCCGCAGCCATGGCGATGCGCGACGGCCTGGTCAAGGCTTCGAGCAGGAGCAGTTCGTTGAGCCGAGCCTCGGTCATTAATCCTTCGTCGAGAACGATGTCTGCAACCGTGCGCCGTTCGTCCAGCGCCCGCCGGGCGATGCGCGAGCATGTCTCATAGCCCAGGACAGGGCTGAGCGCAGTGACGAGGCCAATCGAATTCTCGACGAGGCCAAGGCAGTGTTCTCGGTCAGCCTCGATGCCGTTAACACAACGCTTCGTCAAAGTCTCGATCGCGGCAGTCAGCATGCGCAGGGATTCCAAAATGGAAAAGCCAATGGTCGGCTCGAAGGCGTTGAGTTGAAGCTGGCCAGCCTCGGCGCATAGCGTCACTGTGAGATCATGGCCGATGACGAGATAGGCGACCTGGCTGACGACCTCCGGAATCACCGGATTGACTTTTCCCGGCATGATCGAGGAACCTGCTTGCACAGGCGGCAGGCGGATTTCGCCAAAGCCCGCGCGCGGACCCGATGAGAGAAGCCGCAGATCGTTGCAAATCTTCGAAAGCTTTACCGCAATCCTCTTGAGCACGCCAGAAAACAAGACAAAGGCGCCCATGTCGGATGTCGCTTCGATGAGATTGCTGGCGAGCACCATTGGTTCGCCCGAAGCATGCGCGAGTTCCTCGACGGCGAGGGATGCGTAGCGGGGGTCGGCGGTGATGCCTGTGCCGATTGCGGTTGCCCCAAGGTTCACCTCGCGGAACAAGGCGGCGGCTTCGCGCAAGCGGTCGATGTCCTCCTTGACGGTGGTGTGAAAGCCATCGAATTCCTGGCCAAGTGTCATCGGCACCGCATCTTGCAATTGAGTGCGGCCGATTTTGAGCACGTCGGCGAATTCGACGGCCTTGGCCTTAAGGGCGTAGGCAAGTTCCCGCAGCGCCTGCGCGAGTGGCGCCGCCGCGAAAATCACGGCAAGACGAAGCGCCGTCGGATAAGCGTCATTTGTCGATTGGGCCATGTTGACGTCATCAATCGGATGCAGAAATTGATACTCGCCGCGCCTGTGTCCCAAATATTCCAGAGCAATATTGGCGATGACTTCATTGGCATTCATGTTGGTCGAGGTGCCGGCCCCTCCCTGCACCGCATCGACCACGAATTGCTCGAGGTAGCGCCTGTCCTTCGCGATGAGATCGCAGGCGCGGTCGATCGCCTCGGCTTTCTCAACGGGCAATTGCTTGAGCCGCCGGTTGGCGCGCGCCGCTGCTTGTTTCACAAGGGCAAGGGCGCGGATAAGCTCTGGAAAATGCCCGATCGGTACACCAGTAATCGGAAAGTTTTCGACGGCACGCAGGGTGTGTATGCCCCAATAGGCATCGGCCGGAATCGCTGCCTCACCGAGAAGATCATGCTCGCACCTTGTTGCGACGCGGTTAAGGTCAATCGCGCGTGGCACGGCGAGCGTGACCGTAGCAGGTATGTTGCTGCCCCCGGCCAAGGGCGTACGGAGTGGCTGGAGATTGTCTTTTGTCATGAGGACGGACCGGGTTCCAAAGCGGTGCAGTGGTAGGAAAGATCAATTTCGAGCTATTTCCTGTCAGAGTAACCTATATATGGTTCCGCAGATCTCAAATTGGACTGGGTTGGTAGATCAAACATAAGTTCATCCGTTAAAATAAAAATTTAAAAAATGGAGGGACAGCCGCCGTGCGAAGTTTTGGAAGATGGATATTCCTTGCCGCAACAACATGGTTTCCACCCGCATATGCACAGGACATGATGGACCATGTTGATCTTTCAAGTCCAAAATTTTCCTCGGCGGAAATGACACGGGCCGAGATCGAGACAAGCATCAAGACTTCGCCGCATGGGGGCGTCGATTTTTCCGGCAAGAGTCTCAATGGGCTCGACCTTTCCGGGCTCGATTTTACCGGTGCGAATTTTCGCGCGGCCAGAATGAACCGGGCCAAACTTTCGGGTGCCAATTTCGACGGCGCCCTGCTTGATCAGGTCTGGGCCATCGGCGCGGATTTTTCCGGCGCGAGCTTGAAAAACGCCAGCCTTTTCGGGAGTCAGCTGCAAGGGGCGAACTTCGACAGGGCCGATCTTTCGGGTGCCCGCGTCACTGCCGATTTGTCGCGCGCCAGTCTGCGCGAAGCGAAATTTACGGGTGCCAATCTCGCCGCTGATATGAAAAACCAGTCGATGGGTCTGATGCGCGGCGTGCTCAAATCCGCCGACCTCGCCGGGGCCGATTTCGAAGGCGCAAATCTCGCTCTAACCGATCTGCAATTTGCGAAATTTCCCGGAGCCAACCTGAAAGATGCCTCGCTTGCCGAAGCCGAGGCTGGCGGCGCTGACTTTCGCGGCGCGATTCTCGATCATACCAATTTCATGGGAACAGACATGACATCCGCCCGTTTCAAAGCGGACCAAGAACAGGCTTTCGCCGGCGCGAAAAACCTGGATCGCGCATTTAAGGAATGAAGGCTTCTTGCCAAACGGCGGATCGAAATGGCGATTGCGCCAAATCAAAGGTGTGGTGCTGAATTGCGATAGAGTATTCCTAAGGTTCTGCAACGAAGACAGGAAACATCCAATGACACATCTTAAGCTGGCGCCTGGCGCGTGGGTCGTCGTGGGTGACGGTCAAAAGGCCCTGTTTCTGACAAACGAGGGCGACGAGAAATTTCCCAATCTGCGCCGCCTTTCGGTCGAGTTGCACGACGATCCACCCACCCATGAGCAGGGAAGCGATGCTCCGGGGCGCACTTATTCTAGCATCGGCACCGGCCGGAGCGCGGTCGAAGAGACGGATTGGCACGAAGTGGAAAAGGAGCGGTTCGCGGCTTCGATCGCGGAGCGCATCAATAAGGGTGCCCAGTCAGCGGCGTTCAAGCAACTCGTTGTCGTGGCGCCGCCCAAAATCCTCGGCGACCTGCGGCGCGAATTCACAAAAGAGACCGGAACCAAAATCCTCGCCGAAATTCCCAAGGATCTCACGCACCATACGATCGCAGAAATCGAACGTCTGCTGACGGCGGAGTAATTTTACGAGGGAGTATTTTTGGTCTGGCCGAAACTGGCGGGTATCAATTTGCGTGGCGCGACGAGCGCGCCACGCTGGAGACATTGACCAATCTATGGGTCAGCCGAAGCTTAAGCCGCCCATGAACATGAGCGTTGCGACCACGACCACAAACCCGGCGATAACGGTATACATTCCTACTTTGCCATACAAACGGCCGGTAAAATACGCCGCTCCGCCAAACAGGATGACCATGGCGATAAGAATCACCATGCTCGCGCCGGATCCCTCAACTCGATCAATCTGTCCAGTTCCAATAGGCTGCACAATAGCCATCGTCCACCTCCCTTTTTTAACTGTTTTGCCGCCGGCCGGCCAACGCCACGAGCCACTCTTTGCGCGTACAAATGACGCCGCGAGCCGCCAGCCGTCACTCCCCAGAGCAGCACTCCAAGGCACGCCTCGTTACTTACGGGGCGCGTGCCAACTTAACACTTAAGAATCATTCCGGGAAGGGGTTTATCGGCTATCCGAAGCTCAATCCTCCGAGTGGTAAGGGTCTAAAAAAACCAACTGAAAAGCAGCAATGACTTAAAATCATTCCTGCTTTTCCGGGTCATTGATGGTAAAGGCTGCGTCGCCGCCAAAAAGAGCGCTCATAGCGATCAGTATTACAAGGATCGCTCCAGCCCCTTTGTCGGAATTTAGCATGCGCTCTCCTGCGGAAGTTAAAGCAAGCAAGAAGAGCTTCCATCATTTGGCAAAGGTTCAGATTAGGGAGGTGTCCGTCCCGAAGCTGAAATCTGCGATCCTGAAAGCCTTTTTGATCAATTCCTAATCTCATCGGATGTGTTGCCAATCATCCCGGAGCATGGCCATCTAAAGACGGAGCAATACATTGCTAAGCTTATGGCATTTTTCTTTTTATCTTGAGCTTAGCTAGGGGTTATAGCCTTGGCCCAGTTTGGATCAAGGAGCAAACACAGGCGCCGCAGGTCGACTGCAGGACGTGGCGCGATCGACGCGCCACGTCGAATTGCATATTAGCCGAAGGTCAAACCGCCCATAACGTATAGGGTGGAGGCAACGACGACAAACCCAGCGATAACGGCGTACATCCCTACTTTGCCGTACAAGCGTCCTGTAAAATAGGCCGCCCCGCTGAAAAGAATGATCATTGCGATTAAAATCACCAAGCTTGCGCCGCTGCCCTCGGTGACTTGAATCGTTGAAGTGCCAGCATCCGCCACATTAGCCATCGTTCGTCTCTCCCTTGCGTTAGCGACAGTTTCAGAAACCGGCTGGCCCGCGTCATGCGTGAAAACTTTTGTGAAAGGGCTAACCAGCCTTCGGCCAGCCCGTTTGGGGCTGGAACGTCATGGTGCGCCTCGTCAAATGTCGAGGTGTTTCTAATTACCACTTGAGAATGAAGCGGATGCGACGTTTAGAATGCGGCGGGATGATACCGGGGAAAAACACCGGGAGAAATTACCGATCGCAAAGACTCGCGCGGGTAGCGGGATAGCAAAAATGCCGGATGAAAGGCGAGCCGGAATTAAAGGCTACGGGGGCGTTTTTTTGGGGCCGCGTCCGATCATCATACCTTTGGCGGCCCCACTCCCGCTTAGTAATCAATCGGATGCATGAAGAGACTGGCGAAAACGGTGACGATCGCGCCGCTGGCCGCACCAATTGCCGCTTGTAGAAAGAAGGACCCTGCCGCGAGGCCGCCGGTCATCTCCGGACCCAAACTCAGGAAGATGTAGCCGCCGATGGCGCCTCCCACGGCGCCGACAATCGAATTATAGAGCGGTCCGAGTGTAAATTGGGTGATCTTGGCGAAGATATTGCCTCCGATGGCTCCGGCGACAATTTGGACAATGACATAGACGATCGTCGTCGCGGACATGTGACGTCTCCTCCCTGAGAGCGAGGCGGCGCGGTGTGACCCGCGCGCCTTCTGTTGTTCCGCTAGCTTATCCGGACATCCCCAAGGGCGGAGAGGGCCGTTCGTCTTATACACGGTTCGGAGGTCTCTGGCGTATGAACAATGCAGATGTACTGGCTTAATGCCACCATCGGATGACGCGAGCGGCAAATCATCAGTTGATCACGGGGGGTACTTCATGTTTTGCCGCGCGAGCCAACCTTGAAAGTTGTGCCCGTTGCAAAATCTATATTGAAAGACGGATAGGTCCGTCAGGCTTTTTTGACCAAAGCATTTTTGATAAGGCCGACGGCCACCGTGACAATTGCACCGGTGACGCCGCCGCCCACCAATTGCCCGGCTGCGGCGCCGATGTCGAAGCCGCCGCCGCTCGCGGCCGCGCCGAGCGCCGGTATCAGACTCTGCAGGATGGTTCCGCCAATCCCGCCGCCGGCGGCACCCGTAATCGTTTTGACGAGGGGGCTGAGGTCGATGTTTTTAAGTAGCCCGCCCGCAGCATTCCCGCCAATCGCCCCTGCAACAAGTTGTAGAATGAGATTGATGATCGTTCCGGACATTTTTGCCTCCTATTTGGTCCTTCTGGGCCGGGCTTAGCGCCAGGATTTAACTTTATGAAGTATATGAAGTAACGGGGGCTGCGGTAAACGTAGTTACTCTGGTTCGGATCTCGGAAGACGGCCAAGTTAGCCAAGGAAACTTAGTGCGGCAGCGTGACAGGAACAAGCTGGACGGGGTAAAACGCTCCAGGGGCCCCCCAGCCAGGATGGCACGGCTTTCTAGCCGGCTAGGCGCGTTCTGAGCCGGGAAATGGATTTATCCCCTCCCCCGCGCGTGCCACCCCTTGCCTTTGCGAAGTTTGATATTATGTTATCAGACCGCCGTGAACAAAGTTGATTGCGGCGGCGAAGGTGCCTTTGCCTGGACGTGAGATCGAGCAGGCAAGTAAGTCTCTGGGAAATCTCGTTAATTTGCTGGAAATCAATTAACGCAACGGCGCTTTTCGGAAGTTTCTTGAAAACGCCGGTTGACAGTTGGATGGGGCTCGACCTATAAGCCGGTCATCGACTGCAACGCCGCTTCGAGCAGCCGGCGCTGATCGTTTCTCTCGAGTTTCTCGGGCTTAAAAACCACCCGGTTGCACAAACCGGGGAGAGATCGCTTCGGCGTTTAGGGTAGGAAGACGTTGCTGGCTAGCAGGTTATACTGTCTAGCTGATTATACTGATTGAACGTGACTGCGCTGTTTGACAATTAAATCGGAAGAAAGAGAAACGTGGACGGCGGAGTCCTTGCGGATCGCACGTGTTACATGAAAGTGTAAGTGGTGCGGTCGATGAGATACTCTGGCGGTCACGTATCTAAGTTCATCGTGTTTGCGATTTCTTGAGATTAACGTCTCTTGGGATTGCTGACAGGTGTGCTTGGGACTCGTCAAAGAGATAGTGACCAGCCGGTACCAAATTCTCATTCAACTTGAGAGTTTGATCCTGGCTCAGAACGAACGCTGGCGGCAGGCCTAACACATGCAAGTCGAACGCCGTAGCAATACGGAGTGGCAGACGGGTGAGTAACGCGTGGGAACATACCCTTCGGTTCGGAATAACTCAGGGAAACTTGAGCTAATACCGGATACGTCCGCAAGGAGAAAGATTTATCGCCGAGGGATTGGCCCGCGTCTGATTAGCTTGTTGGTGAGGTAATGGCTCACCAAGGCGACGATCAGTAGCTGGTCTGAGAGGATGACCAGCCACATTGGGACTGAGACACGGCCCAAACTCCTACGGGAGGCAGCAGTGGGGAATATTGGACAATGGGCGAAAGCCTGATCCAGCCATGCCGCGTGAGTGATGAAGGCCTTAGGGTTGTAAAGCTCTTTTACCTGGGAAGATAATGACGGTACCAGGAGAATAAGCCCCGGCTAACTTCGTGCCAGCAGCCGCGGTAATACGAAGGGGGCTAGCGTTGTTCGGAATTACTGGGCGTAAAGCGCACGTAGGCGGATTTTTAAGTCAGGGGTGAAATCCCGAGGCTCAACCTCGGAACTGCCTTTGATACTGGGAATCTTGAGTCCGGGAGAGGTGAGTGGAACTGCGAGTGTAGAGGTGAAATTCGTAGATATTCGCAAGAACACCAGTGGCGAAGGCGGCTCACTGGCCCGGTACTGACGCTGAGGTGCGAAAGCGTGGGGAGCAAACAGGATTAGATACCCTGGTAGTCCACGCCGTAAACGATGGATGCTAGCCGTTAGGCAGCTTGCTGCTTAGTGGCGCAGTTAACGCTTTAAGCATCCCGCCTGGGGAGTACGGTCGCAAGATTAAAACTCAAAGGAATTGACGGGGGCCCGCACAAGCGGTGGAGCATGTGGTTTAATTCGAAGCAACGCGAAGAACCTTACCAGCTCTTGACATGTCTAGTATGGTCGTCAGAGATGACTTCCTTCCCGCAAGGGGCTAGAACACAGGTGCTGCATGGCTGTCGTCAGCTCGTGTCGTGAGATGTTGGGTTAAGTCCCGCAACGAGCGCAACCCTCGCCCTTAGTTGCCATCATTCAGTTGGGCACTCTAGGGGGACTGCCGGTGATAAGCCGAGAGGAAGGTGGGGATGACGTCAAGTCCTCATGGCCCTTACGGGCTGGGCTACACACGTGCTACAATGGCGGTGACAGTGGGATGCGGAGGGGTGACCCCGAGCAAATCTCAAAAAGCCGTCTCAGTTCGGATTGTACTCTGCAACTCGAGTGCATGAAGTTGGA
The DNA here is from genome assembly GCF_029855125.1 of Methylocapsa sp. D3K7. GTDB lineage: Bacteria > Pseudomonadota > Alphaproteobacteria > Rhizobiales > Beijerinckiaceae > Methylocapsa. The sequence continues at coordinate 2,463,805 of NZ_CP123229.1, read as the reverse complement.
ATCGCTAGTAATCGTAGATCAGAACGCTACGGTGAATACGTTCCCGGGCCTTGTACACACCGCCCGTCACACCATGGGAGTTGGTTCTACCCGAAGGCGTTTTGCTAACCGCAAGGAGGCAGACGACCACGGTAGGGTCAGCGACTGGGGTGAAGTCGTAACAAGGTAGCCGTAGGGGAACCTGCGGCTGGATCACCTCCTTTCTAAGGATGATCCTTCAAGCTGGCACATATCCTGTGTGCCACTTATCGGATCGCTTGGAACAAAGGCCGTAAGGCTGAATATGCGGGATTCCGCCGCCTTCGTTTCTCTTTCTTCTTGGACGAGCCCGCGTGGTCTCTTGCCGGCGTTTGGGCGTATGTCCCCGGCGGCGCGCAAAGTTTTGCTAGTCTAGCTTTGCTGACGGAAGCCGTGCTTGAGCTTGGGGCTTGTAGCTCAGTTGGTTAGAGCGCGCGCTTGATAAGCGTGAGGTCGGAAGTTCAAGTCTTCCCAGGCCCACCATTTGCCATCGGAAGGCCAGAGCCTAACGGCGGATCGCTTTTGCTGATTTGCCGGTCCTGCTGGAAGGGGCCATAGCTCAGTTGGGAGAGCGCGTGCTTTGCAAGCATGAGGTCGTCGGTTCGATCCCGTCTGGCTCCACCAGATGGGCTCCCGGCTAATGCATGCGAGGCCCCTCAGACACGCTCCTGGCTTCGTCCAACATTAAGTTTCGCTTCGACATGAAGCTGGGCTCCGGCTCAGATGACGTCGAGGCGGGTTATCTTACATCGTAAAGAGGAAATACATCCGATTGCTTTGGCGCTGTTGCGCCTCAAGCAAGCGCTACAGTCAGTGGGCGGAGCATGACCGCACCGTCCTCGGATGTATTTGAAGCAAACTGGTCTTTATATGATCGAGCCCTTTGGCTTGTGGTCCAGAACGGAGTGCAAGCCTTCCGCGCCGAGCGGTGGGCATCGATAATGAGAGCGATCAAGTGTCTTAAGGGTATCCGGTGGATGCCTTGGCGCTGAGAGGCGATGAAGGACGTGGTACGCTGCGATAAGTCACGGGGAGCCGCGAACAGGCATTGATCCGTGAATTTCCGAATGGGGAAACCCACCTTCGATATCTGTAATTCTGAGTTCTGGGAGCAATTCCAGGGTTCGGACTTGCAGATATCAAAAGAAGGTATTTGTTTCTGAATACATAGGAAACAAAAGCTAACCTGGGGAACTGAAACATCTAAGTACCCAGAGGAAAGGACATCAACGAGACTCCGTTAGTAGTGGCGAGCGAACGCGGACCAGGCCAGTGCTTGCGTAATTT